>JALFSI010000043.1:0-22856 GCA_022779365.1 Clostridiales bacterium | reverse complement strand
CGAAAACCGCTTCGCTGGGTTTCCGTTTGAGAGGGCTTGCACCCTGCCGCGCGCATAATTTGTGCGCTGCGAGCGCACAAATTCCACACTTGCAGGGCGCAATGTATTTTCTGCGACGTACACGCCGCCGCAGAAAATGATCCGAATCAGTTTTGCGCCTGCGGGCGCAAAACTCTGCGAGGCTTTTTCGACAGACTGAATCGCCCGGAATGTGTCTGCATTCCGGGCGACTTTTTTTATTTTTTACTTCTGCTCCTGCGCGGCGAGTTCTTTGAGCGCGTCCTTGCGGGAGAGGTTGACGCGGCCCTTCTCGTCGATCTCGGTGACCTTGACCCAGGTCATATCGCCGATGTTCAGCACGTCCTCGACCTTCTCCACGCGGCGGTTTTCCAGCTTGGAGATGTGGATCATGCCGTCCTTGCCCGGGGCAAGCTCGACGAACGCGCCGATCGGCAGAATGCGGACGACCTTGCCGTAGTACAGCTTGCCGACCTCCGGGACAAAGCAAATATCGTCGATCATCTTCTTCGCGGCGTCGCAGGAGGCGGCGTCGGGCGAGGCGATGTGGATGGTGCCGTCGTCCTCGATATCGACCTGCGCGCCGGACTCGGCGACGATCTTCTGGATCATGGAGCCGCCCTTGCCGATGACCTCGCGGATCTTATCCACGTCGATCTTCATGGTGAGCATCTTGGGCGCGAACTCGGAGACCTCCTTGCGCGGCTCGGCGATGCAGGGGATCATGACCTCGTTGAGGATCTCAAGACGCGCCTTGCGGCAGCGCTCAAGCGCGTCGGCGATGATCTCCATCGTCAAACCGTCGTTCTTCAGGTCCATCTGGATGGCGGTGACGCCTTCGGTCGTACCGGCGACCTTGAAGTCCATCTCGCCGTGGAAATCCTCAACGCCCTGAATATCGGTGAAGGTGCGCCACTTGCCCGTCTCCTTATCGGAGATCAGACCGCAGGAGATACCGGCGACCGGGCGCTTGATGGGCACGCCCGCGTCCATGAGGGCGAGGGTCGAGCCGCAGATGGAAGCCTGCGAGGTCGAGCCGTTGGAGGAGACGACCTCGGAGACGACACGGATGCAGTACGGGAACTCGTCCACGCTGGGCAGCACCGGCACGAGCGCCTTTTCCGCCAGGCTGCCGTGACCGACCTCGCGGCGGGAGGTGGAGCGCGCCGCACGCGCTTCGCCTGTGGACCACTGCGGCATATTATAGTGATGGATATACCGCTTTTCCGTCTCGTCATAGATGGTGTCGAGCTTCTGCGCGGCAGCGAGCGTGTTCAGCGTGCAGATGGAGAGCACCTGCGTCTGACCTCTCGTGAACAGACCAGAGCCGTGTACGCGCGGCAGCACGCCGACCTCGGCGTCCAGCGGGCGAATATCGTCCGGGCCGCGGCCGTCCACGCGCTTGCCCTCAAGCAGCCACTTCTTGACGATCTTCTTCTGCATCTTGTAGAGGCACACGTCGATCTGGACGTCCCAGTCCTCGGCGTACTTTTCGCCGAACTTCTCCTTGAAGTCCACGACCGCCTCGGTGATGCGCGCCTCGCGGACGTTCTTGTCGTCGGTGTCGAGCGCGTAGGCGATCTTGTCCAGACCATACTCGCACAGGTCGTCAAGCATTTCATGGTTGACGGCGGCCTTCTCAAACGAGAACTTCGGCTTGCCGATGGTATCGACGATGTGGTTGATGAACTCCACGACCTTGATGTTAGTCTCGTGCGCGAGCTGGATGCAGTTCATCAGGATGTCCTCTTTGACCTCCTTCGCTTCGGTCTCGATCATCACGACCTTTTCATGCGTGGACGCGATGGTGACGAAGCACTGGCAGGCGTTGCGCTGCTCCTGCGAGGGGTTGACGATATACTTGCCGTCGAGATAGCAGACGTTCGTGGTCGCCGTCGGGCCGTTCCAGGGAATATCGGAATAGGCGATGACGAGCGACGAGCCGATGGACGCGACGATCTCCACGGGGTTATCATAGTCCTGCGCGAGGACGGTGTTGGTGAGCACGACGTCGTTGCGCAGCTCTTCGTCGAACAGCGGGCGCATCGGGCGGTCGATGAGGCGGGAGATGAGGATGCCGCGCTCGGACGGGCGACCCTCGCGGCGGTTGAAGCTGCCGGGGATACGGCCGACGGCGTACATCCGCTCTTCGACCTCGATGGTCAGCGGGAAGTAGTCGATGCCCGCCTTGGGAAGGGGCGAGGCGACGGCGGTGACGAGCACGACGGTGTCGCCGTAGCGGCAGATGGCTTCGGCGTTGCAGAGCTCGGCGACCTTGCCGGTCTCAACGGTAAAGGTGCGTCCGCCGATCTCGGTCTCGAAAATGTGGTGGTTGGGATACTGTTTACGAGTGACCATGGAAAAACCTCCTGTAAGTTTTGCCTGCATGGGAGGTTTAGCACTTGAAGCCGCCGCCGAGCCGTCGGCAGTGCCTTCAACTGCTAAAGGACAACCCATGCAGAATGTTGTTGTATCTAAAAAGTGCCGTCGTTTGACGCCGCTTCTCAGACTGTTTCAAAGCCTCGCAGAGTTTTGCGCCCGCAGGCGCAAAAGCGATTTGGATCATTTTTGCCGGCGGCGGCGTGTACGTCGGCAAAAATACTGCTCACGGAGCGGAGCGTGGAATTTGTGCGTTTACGCACAAATTATGCGCGCAGCACAGTGCAAGCCCTCTCAAACGGAAACCCAGCGAAGCGGTTTCCGTTTGAAGAAAATGGGCGGTCGTGCGACCGCCCTTTTTGGCTACGAGTTTGCAGGTTTTACTTACGCAGACCCAGCTTGGCAACGATCGCGCGGTAGCGGTTGATGTCCTTCTTCGCCAGATAGTCGAGAAGGCTGCGGCGCTTACCGACCATCATCAAAAGGCCGCGGCGGGAGTGGTTGTCGTGCTTGTGCTCACGCAGGTGCTCAGTGAGATCGTTAATGCGGCTGGTCAGGACCGCGATCTGGACCTCGGGCGAGCCGGTGTCACCGGGATGGGTCGCGTACTGCTCAATGATAGCAGTCTTTTCTTCTTTGCGCATCATAGTTGTGTTTCCACCTTTCAAAATATTCCCCGCAGGACTAAGTAACGGGCAGGCAGAAAACCGGGCTGAACCCGGCGGTCTCCCGAAACTGAGTTCTGGGGCGCGGCGCAGTGCGCCATCGTGACTTAGGATACCACACTTTCGGGTAAATGTAAAGCACAATTTTGCCCGTTTTCCTCAGAGATCCCCGCAAAAGTCCGCGTTTTGCGCCGCGCGGCGCGCACTGACAAAATCCGCCGCCCGGTCATATAGTGGAACAGGGCGCTGCGCGCCCCAAAATCCAATCGAAACGGAGTGAAATGATGCTGAAGGTAGCCAAATTCGGCGGATCATCGCTTGCCGACGCGCGGTGCTTTTTACAGGTGCGCGACATCGTCCTGTCTGACCCCGCGCGGCGCGTTGTGGTCGTTTCCGCCCCCGGCAAGCGTCATGCCGCCGATCACAAGGTCACGGACCTTTTATATCTCTGCCACGCGCATCTGGAATATCACGTCCCCTGCTGGGATCTGTTCCGCCGCATCCGCGAGCGGTTTTTGCAGATCCGTGACGGCTGTGCGCTGCAAACGCCCGTCGGACAGATGCTGGACGATATTTACGCCGCGCTCACACCCGCAGCGCCGCGGGACTATCTCGCCTCGCGCGGGGAATATCTCGCGGCGCGGCTGATGGCGGATCTGCTGGGGTATGAGTTTGTGGACGCGGCTGACTGGCTGCGCTTTGACTACGCCGGACGCGTGCGGACGGAGGAGTCGTTCGCGGCGCTGCATACGCTCGCCGACGGGCGCAAAATCGTCACGCCGGGCTTTTACGGCGCGCTGCCGGACGGCGCAGTGCGTACCTTCTCGCGCGGCGGGTCGGATGTGACGGGCAGTCTCGCCGCGGCGGCGCTGCACGCGGATGTGTGCGAAAACTGGACGGATGTGCCGGGCGTGCTTGCCGCCGATCCGCGTCTTGTGCCGCAGGCAGAGCCAATCGCGCGGCTGACGTATGCGCAGCTTCAGGCGCTCTCGGCGGTGGGGATGCAGGTGCTGCACGAGTCGGCGGTCGAGCCGCTGCGCGCGGCGCAGATCCCGCTGCATATCCGCAGCACGCGCCAGCCCGAAGCGCCGGGGACGCTCATCGGCTGCCCGGACGCGGGCGGCGGCGCGGACGGTGCGGTCGCCTTTGCCGCGCGGCGCGGCATCGCGATGCTGCGCCTGACCCCGCTCGCGCCGCAGGCGGCGGAGGCTGTGCGGCAGATCGCCGCGCAGGCGGGCGTGAATATTCTGCACAGTTCGGCAGGCTTTGAGCAGATGACGCTGCTGCTGGAGGCGGACGCGGCGGCGCTGCACCGGGCGGCGGAGCAGCTCACGCGCGAGCTTCCGCGCGCACAGCTCAAGCTGCGCGAAAACCTGAGCCTGCTCGCCGTGCTGCAAGGCGGCAAGGGCGCGGCGGCGAATATCGTCGCCGCCGTCCAGGACGCCGGCGTCCCCGTCCATGAGCTTGCCCAGGCAGACGCCTGCCTGCTCCTGATCGTCAACGACAGCCAATTTGAAACCGCCCTAAAAGCAGCTTACGGGGCGAGATAGGGCGCACAATCCAAAGCCTCCCCTTGGTGACCAAGGGAAACCTTTGACTTCTGCAAATCCACCGCGTTTGCGCCGCACCCTTGCCTCCCCCTTTGGGGGAGGTGTCCGAGCGCAGCGAAGGACGGAGAGGGTCAGCAACGACCATACCGACCCTCTCAGTCAGCTTCGCTGACAGCGCTCCCAAAGGGAGAGCCAAGGGAATTTCGCAAATCGCTTCTGCCGCAAAAAACGGCGGGGCACTTCTTCACTATTCACTATTCACTATTACTTATTACCTCAACGCACCTCGCTCCTACGTTACGACGAAATCCGAATCAGCGCACAAAGCCCGGGAGGGTTCGCCTCCCGGGTTTTTAGTCTTATTTCAGCAGTTCCTTCATCGCCGCCTCCAGCTTGGCGATCATTGCCTGCGCTTGCTGCATGGAGTCTGCGCGGGTGGCGTAGTAGAATTTGATCTTCGGCTCTGTGCCGGACGGGCGGAGGATGACCGTGCCGTGCTCGCCCAGCGTCAGACGGAGCATATTCTCGTGCGGCAGGTTTGTGGGCGTCTGCGCCCCCGTTGCAGCATCGGTCTCAACGCCTGCGCGGAAGTCTGTCACGCTCGTGACCGGGTAGTCCGCCACCGCCTTGGGCGGCTGCTTGCGGAGCTCTTCCAACAGTGCCATGCAGGCGGCCTTCTGCTCGTCGGAGGTAAAGACGATGTTCGTCTGCCCGGCGGCAAAGCAGCCGTACTGCGCGTACAGCGCGTCCATCTCGTCGGCGAGCGTTCTGCCCGCGAGCTTGCTGCTCGCCGCCATCTCGGCGATGAGCATGGCGGTCACGACCGCGTCCTTATCGCGCGCGTAGTCACCCTTGAGATAGCCGCAGCTCTCCTCAAAGCCGAGCACAAAATCGTCCGCGTGCCCCGCCTGCTCCAGCTCCAGGATCACGCCGCCGATATACTTGAATCCCGTGAGCACGGTGCGCATTTTACAGCCGTAGGCGGCGGCGACACGGTCGGCAAGCGGGGTGGAGACGACGCTCTTGACCGCGACGGGGTCGTGCGGGAGCTTGCCTTCATCCTTCATCGCCCGCAGGATGTATTGCAGCAGCAGGCAGCCCATCTCGTTGCCGGAGAATTTGCGGTAGCCGGATGCTGTCGGGATGGCGACGGCGATCCGGTCGGAGTCCGGGTCGGTCGCCATAATGAGATCGGGCTTTACCTCGTCCGCCAGCTTGTAGCACGCGGCGAACGACGCGTCGTTTTCGGGGTTTGGGCTGGGACAGGTGGCAAAATCGCCGGAGGGCTCTTTCTGCGACTGCGGGATGTGATACTCCGCGCCAAGCCTTTCCAGCATATGCGCCACCGGCTCGCCGCCCGCGCCGCACAGCGGCGAATACACCACGCGCAGCCCCGCCTCGCGGACGCGCTGCGGTGCGATGGCTTCCCGGTAAATGCGGTCATAATACGCCTGCCAGACGCTCTCGGCGATGAACTCGACCGTCCCCTGCGCGAGCGCCTGCCGGAACGTCAGGGCAACGGGCTGGAACAGGTCGATCGCCTCGATCGCGGCAGAGACCTTGCCCGCCGGAATTTCCGTCATCTGCCCGCCGTCCGCGCCATAGCACTTCAGACCGTTATATTCCTTTGTATTGTGGCTCGCGGAGATGACGATGCCCGCGTCGCAGTGCAGGTAGCGCACGGCAAACGACAGCATCGGCGTGGGGCACAGCCGGTCGTACACATACACATGAACGCCCGCCTCCGCCAGCGCCGCCGCGCAGATCTCAGCGTAGCGCCGGGAGTTGTGGCGGCAGTCATAGCCGATGGCGCAGGTCCTTTTGCCCGGCGCTTCGGTCAGGTACGCGGCAAGTCCGCGCGCCGCCTGCCGGACAGTATAGTCGTTCAGGCACGCGATGCCCGCGCCCATGATGCTGCGGATGCCTGCCGTGCCAAAGGTCTGGTGATGCCCGAAGCGCTGCTCGATCAGTGCCTCGTCCCCCTCCATGGCGCGCAGCTCCGCAAGTGTTTCGCCGGTGCAGCTTTGCAGCCAGCGCGCGTATTCCTGTTTTGCAAGCTCGTTCATTCGTCTCCGTCCTTTCCGTATTCATCCGCGCGCAGCGCCTGCCACGCGCACGCCAGCATCCACAGCGTGCCGCCGCCGCAAAGCAGCGCCTCGCCGCCCCGCAGGTCGGCAAGCGACACCGCGCCAAAATAGATGCCCATCAGGGCAAAAAACGTCAGCACCCGGCGGCGACCCAAGTCAAAGCAGAACTGTGCCGCGTGGAACGTACCCAGCATAAAGCAGATCGCCGCAAACAGCCAGAAGCAGTAGTCCAGCACCGCCGGATCGACCGTCCAGCGGCGGAAGTCGTAAAACAGCTTCACCACATAAAACAGCACGACCACAACATACAGCCCGACCTTGGGCATTTTGCCGCGCGCCCGCGTGAGCGACGCCATTGCAAGGCACGCACCCGCGAGAATGGCGACCCCGCCGATCAGCCGCGCGAAGCCCGCGCTCTGCACCAACATGAGAAAGCCGCCCACAGCCAGCAGCACGCTGCCCACGACACCCGCAGCGCCGTCGATCTTCGACGGCGGGAACATCGCCGCAAACGCAGCGCACGGCTTGCGCGTCACGCTCACGGCAAGGCACGCCAGCGCCGCCGCGACCGAAATACCGATGAGCCAGCCCGCACCCGCACCCGCGCGCTCAAAGCGCCGCAGGAAAAATCCCGCCGCCGCAAATACGATCATAATAATCAGGAAAAAACGCGCCGAGCTGCGCTGCTTCATACTTCTGCCTCCACGCCATATTCTTGATACCCAGTATAGCATACCGCGCCGGATTTTTACAGTCCGCGGGCGGATTTTTTTGCAGTTCCCGCGCCGAGAGCGCCATTTTCCGAAAAACGGGAAAATTTTTGGACATTTGCCGCGCTTTTTTTCATAAATCACTTGCATTTTCCATATATAGATGATATAATCCGGACGTTCTGATCGTAGTTTACTGGAGAGTGGGGATTTGGTCCCCACTCTTTTTTGTGAGAAAGGATGGTTTTGTGAAGATCACACAGCAGGTCGCGGAATTTGCCGAGCCCATCGTGCGCGCGCACGGATGCTCTTTGTGGGACGTGGAATACGTCCGCGAGGGCGGCGAGTGGTTTCTGCGGCTGTATATCGACAAGGAGGGCGGCGTGGACATCGCCGACTGCGAGGCGATCTCGCGCGCGGTCGATCCCATCCTGGATGAAAAAGACCCCATCCCCGACAGCTACAGCTTTGAGGTCTGCTCGGCGGGTCTGGAGCGGCAGCTCAAACGCCCCTCCGATTTTGCGCAGTTTATGGGTGCAAGCGTCACGGTGCGGCTCTATTCCGCCAAAAACGGTGCAAAGGAGCATACCGGCACACTGCGCGGCTATGAAGACGGCGCGGTGAGCATCGAGACCCCGGCAGGGATGCAGCGGTTTGAAAAAAACGAGGTCGCGATGGTGCGGCTTCATGTGGATTTTTAACGAGGAGGATACTGGAAAAATGAACGCCGAAATTTTTTCCGCACTGGCGCAGCTTGAAAAGGAGCGGGGCATTCCGCAGGCATATATGATCGACAAGATCTCGCAGGCGCTGGTCGCCGCGTATAAAAAGGATAAGGAAGGCTACACCGACAATGTGTTCGTCGATGTGTCGGACGGCGATATGAAGCTCTACGTCCAGAAGGAGGTCGTGGACGACGTCATCTCCCCCGCCACCGAAATTTCGCTCGACGCGGCGCATAAGATCAGCCCCCACGCGCAGCTCGGCGATCTGGTGAACACCGAGATCAAAACGCAGGCGTTCGGGCGCATCGCCGCACAGACCGCCAAGCAGGTCATCATCCAGGGCATCCGGGAAGCCGAGCGCGGCATGGTCTTTGACGCGTTCGCGTCCAAGGAGCACGAGATCCTCACGGCGACGGTGCTGCGCATCGAGCCGACGAGCGGCGATATGATCGTGCGCATCGGCGGCGGGCAGGATAAGACCGACGCTATGCTGGCAGCCTCCGAGCAGGTGCGCGGCGAGCATTATAAAGAAGGCGACATCATCCGCGTGTATGTGGTGGAGGTCCGCCGCTCCACGCGCGGTCCGCAGGTCATCGTTTCGCGCACGCATCCGGGTCTTGTCAAGCGGCTGTTTGAGCTGGAGGTGCCCGAGATCGCCGACGGTCTGGTGGAGGTCAAGTCCATCGCCCGCGAGGCAGGCTCGCGCACGAAGCTCGCCGTGGCGGCGACGGAAGAGAATATCGACCCCGTGGGCGCGTGCGTCGGCCCGCGCGGCGCGCGCGTCGGCGCGGTCGTAGACGAGCTGCACGGTGAAAAGATGGACATCGTCGTCTGGTCGGACGATCCGTGCGAGTTTGTCGCCTCGGCGCTCAGCCCGTCGGATGTCGTGTCCGTCACGGTGCTGCCCGGCGCGCTCAAGGCGTGCCGCGTGGTCGTGCCCGACGATCAGCTCTCGCTTGCCATCGGCAAGGAGGGTCAGAACGCGCGCCTTGCCGCGCGCCTGACCGGCTATAAGATCGACATCAAGTCTGTTTCGCAGGCAAAGGAGCTGCCCGCGATCGAAGAAGAGCCGGCGGAGGAAGAGACCGCCGGGGACGCGGGCACTGAGGAATAAGCCCCGGTCTTAGAAGAGGGAGGCGTTCGGATGCAGAAGAAGATCCCCATGCGGCAATGCGCCGGCTGCCGCGCGATGAAGCCAAAAAAAGAGCTGGTGCGCGTGGTGCGCTCGCCGGAGGGCGAGATCGCGCTGGACTTTCGCGGCAAAGCGCCCGGGCGCGGCGCGTATGTCTGCCCCGACGCGCAGTGCCTGAAGCAGGCGCGCAAGTCGCGTGCGCTCGAGCGCAGTCTTGACTGCGCCATCCCGCCGGAAATCTACGACGCGCTGGAGGCGCAGATGGAGGGCGGAGCGGATGGCAAATAACGAAAAAGCGCTGCGGCTTTTGGGTCTGGCGCGGCACGCGCGGCGGCTGGAGGCGGGCGAAGAGCCGGTCGTGATCCTCTGCCGCAGCGGCAAGGCACGGCTGGTGCTGCTGGCGAGCGATGCAGGCGAGCACACGCTGCGGCGGGCAGAAAATCTCTGCCGCGGCAAAAATACACCGCTGCTCGTCGCGCCGGTCACAAAGGATGAGCTGGGAAGCGCCCTGGGCTGCAATGCCTGCGCGCTGTGCGCGCTGAGCGACACGGGCTTTGCCGTCTCGCTCTTACAGGCGATGGAGGACTGCCCGGACGCGGCGGCGCTGCTGCCGCAGATGCAGCAGCTCGACGGGCGGATGCGCAGGCGGCGCGACGAAGCGCGCGCGCACCGCAGCAACGTCAAACACGGAAAAAAGTAACGGAGGTGGCTGTATGAGTATAGAAGTGAAGTACAAGATCAAAGAAGTCGCGGACGATTTTGCCATGCCGGCAAAGGACGTCATCGAAGTCGTGGGGAAATTTTTCCCGAAGCCCAAGAGCAGCTCCCAGAATCTCTCGGAGGAGCAGCTCAACGTGGTATTCGACTATCTGACGCAGACGCACCAGATCGCCTCGCTGGAGGAGGTCTTTGCCGTCGCGCCCGCGCCCAAGACGCCGGAAAAGGCAGCGGAAGCGCCCAAGAGCGTGCCTGCCCCCGCGCAGGCTGCCGCACCTAAAACGCAGCAGGGCGCAAAGCCCGCGTCCGCGCAGCAGCAGAAGCCTGCCGCGCAGCAGCCCTCCGCAAAGCCCGCTGCCCCGGCGCAGCCGGAGCGCAAGCGCGAGCGCCGCGTCATCGACACCAGCGCCGTCACGGTCAATGCCGACCGCTATGACGACCGTGTCGATTCGCTCGTCTCCGAGCGCGTGCAGAATTATCAGAGCGGCAAGCAGAAGATCGGCAGCAAGAACAAAAAGCAGCAGCAGGCACGCCGCTTCGGCAGCAAGTCCCGCTCCGAGGAGCAGGAAAAGATGCGCCGTCTGCAGCTTGAGATCGCCAAAAAAGCGCCCACGCTCGTCAAAATTCCCGACGAGATCACCGTCGGCGAGCTTGCCTCCCGCATGAAAAAGACGGCGGTCGAGGTCATCAAGTGCCTCATGCGCAACGGCGTGATGGCGACGGTCAACCAGACCATCGACTTTGACACCGCCGAATTTGTCGCCACCGAGCTTGGCTGCAAGGTCGAGCGCGAGGTCGTGGTGTCGATCGAGGAAAAGCTGTTTGACGATCATCAGGATACCGCCGACGAGCTCGTCGCCCGTCCGCCGGTCGTGGTGGTCATGGGTCACGTCGATCACGGCAAAACGTCGCTGCTGGACTATGTGCGCCACGCCAAGGTCGCCGCGGGCGAAGCGGGCGGCATCACGCAGCACATCGGCGCGTATACCGTGAAGGTAAACGGTCAGCCCATCACCTTCCTCGATACGCCGGGTCACGCCGCATTTACCGAAATGCGCGCGCGCGGCGCGATGTGCACCGACATCGCCATCCTGGTCGTGGCGGCGGATGACGGCATCATGCCGCAGACCATCGAAGCCATCAACCACGCCAAGGCGGCGGAAATTCCCATCATCGTCGCCGTCAACAAGATGGATAAGCACGGCGCGAATCCTGACCGTATCCTCACCCAGCTCACCGAGCACGGTCTGACCCCCGCCGAGTGGGGCGGCGAGACCGAGGTGTGCAAAATTTCCGCCAAGACCGGCGAGGGCATCGACGATCTTCTCGAGACCGTCCTGCTCACCGCCGAAATGCAGGAGCTCAAGGCGAATCCCAACCGCGCCGGTAAGGGCACGGTCATTGAGGCGCGGCTGGATAAGACCCGCGGCCCGATCGCAACGCTGCTCGTGCAGAACGGCACGCTGCGGCAGAGCGACCTCATCATCGCGGGCACGGCGGTCGGTCGTGTGCGCGTGATGACGAACGACAAGGGTCAGCAGGTCAAGACCGCCGGTCCGTCCATCCCGGTGGAGATCACGGGTCTGACGGAGGTGCCCGCGCCGGGCGATGAATTTAACGTCGTCGCCGATGAGCGTATGGCGCGCCAGCTCGTGGAGCAGCGCAAGCAGAAGATCAAGGACGATCTCAACAAGCTCAACCAGAAGGTCACGCTCGAAAGCCTGTTCTCCAAGCTCAAGGAGGGCGAGATGAAGGAGCTGAACCTCATCGTCAAGGCGGACGTGCAGGGCTCTGCCGAGGCGGTCAAGGCATCGCTTGAAAAGCTCTCGAATGAAGAAGTCCGCGTCAAGGTCATCCACGCGGGCGTCGGCGCGATCAACGAGTCTGATATTCTGCTCGCCTCCACGTCCAACGCCATCGTGGTCGGCTTCAATGTCCGCCCGAACGATCAGGCGCAGGCGGCTGCCAAGCGCGACAAGGTCGATATGCGGATGTACCGCGTCATCTATGATGCCATCAACGAGATCGGCGATGCCATGAAGGGTATGCTCGCGCCGAAGTTCCACGAGGTCATCATCGGCCATGCCGAGGTGCGCCAGACCTACAAGGTCTCGTCCGTCGGCACGGTCGCGGGCTGCTATGTGAAGGACGGCAAGATCACGCGCGACGCGCAGGTGCGCGTGCTGCGTGACAACGTGGTCATCCACGAAGGCGTACTCGGCTCGCTCCAGCGCTTCAAAGACTCCGTCAAGGAAGTCGCACAGAACTACGAATGCGGTATGTCCATCGACAAGTTCAACGACATCAAGGAAGGCGACGTCTTCGAGTGCTTCGTGATGGAGCAAATTAAAAACTAAACCGCCCCTTGCCTCCCCCTTTGGGGGAGGTGTCCGAGCGCAGCGAAGGACGGAGCGGCTCAGTAATGAATACCCTCTCAGTCGCCTTTGGCGACAGCTTCCCTTGGTCACCAAGGGAAGCCTTTGCGCGGTTTTTTGTGCGGTTTTATAATTACTTTTACTTTTCCGAAGGAGGCGTTTTATGCCATCCAACAGAATCGGCAGGATCAATGAGGAGATCCAGCGGGAGCTGGCGGAGCTGATCCGGCAGCTCAAAGACCCGCGCGTGCAGACGCTCATCTCCATCACGCGCGTGGATACCACGCCCGACCTGCGCTATGCCAAGGTCTATATCAGCGTGCTCGACGAGGCGCGCAGCAAGGACGCCATGCGCGGGCTGCGCTCCGCGAGCGGCTGGCTGCGGCGCGAGCTCGGCAGCCGTTTGCAGCTGCGCTATACGCCGGAGCTCGTGCTGGAGGAGGATGATTCGCTCAAATACGGCGCGCATATGTACGACCTGTTGAGCAAGCTCAGCCGCGAGGAGAACAGTCAGGACGGTGAGAACGATGACGCGCAGTGAGGCTGCCGCGTTTTTAAAGGCGCACGACAACTACGTCATTCTCACGCACCGCCGTCCCGACGGCGATACCTGCGGCTGCGCGATCGCGCTCTGCCGCACGCTGCGCAGGCTCGGTAAATCGGCGGTCATTTATGAGAACCCGCAGTTTACCGCCCGTTTTGCCCCGTATCTGGCGGGGCTGACGCGCGGCGGCGTGTTCCCGGACGATACGCTCATCAGCGTCGATCTGGCGGCAGACAAGCTGCTGCCCTTCGGCGCGGAGGACGCGTCTGGGCGCATCCAGCTCGCCATCGACCACCACGGCAGCCACTCGCTCACCGCGCAGCGCTGCCTTTTGGAGGCGGAGCGCGCCGCGTGCGGCGAGATCATCTACGGGCTTTTGTCCGAGCTCGGCGTGCAGCCCGACCGCGAAACGGCGGACGCGCTGTATATCGCCATCTCCACCGACACCGGCTGCTTCCGCTACTCCAACGTCACGGGCAACACCCTGCGCGTGGCGGCGGAGCTCATTGACTGCGGCGCGGACATCGCGCCCATCAACAAGCTCTTTTTTGACACCAAGAGCTTTGCGCGCCTGCAATTGGAGGCGCGGCTGACCGGCAGCGTGGAGCTGTACGCAAACGGTGCGGTCGGCATCTGCACGCTGCCAAAGGCGTGGCTTTCGGAGCTGCATATCAGTGAGGACGATATTGACTCCATCTCCGGCTTCGCCCGCTCCATCGAGGGTGTGGAGATCGGCATCATGATCCGCGAGGTCGAGGGCGGCATGGGCAAAATTTCGCTCCGCACCGGCCCCGGCTACGACGCGGCGGCGCTCTGCCGCGAGCTTGGCGGCGGCGGTCACGCGGCGGCGGCAGGCTGCTCGGTCGCGGGCGGCATCGACGCGGCAAGGGCGGCGATCCTGGACGTGCTGCGCCGCAGTGGAGTCCAGCTTTGAGGACGATATGGCAAACGGCATTTTTGTAGTGGACAAGCCCGCCGGCTGGACCAGTCAGGACGTGGCGGCGAAGCTGCGCGGCGTGTTTCATGAAAAGCGCGTCGGGCACGGCGGCACGCTCGACCCCATGGCGACGGGCGTTTTGCCCATTTTTGTGGGCAGAGCGACGCGCGCGGCGCAGTTTCTGGAATCGGCGGATAAGGAATACGTCGCCGGGCTGCGCCTGGGCGTCGTGACCGACACGCAGGATATTTGCGGAAACGTCCTGTCGCAGCAGGAGGCGCACGTCACGCGCGAGGCGCTCGAGGCAGCGCTGGCGCATTTCACGGGCGAGCTCGACCAGATCCCGCCCATGTACTCCGCCGTGAAGATCGGCGGGCGCAAGCTCTATGAGCTGGCACGGCGCGGCAAGGAGGTCGAGCGCCCCGCGCGCCGGATCACCATCCACGCGCTGGAAGTTTTGGACGGCGCGGACGATCTGTGGACGCTGCGCGTGCACTGCTCCAAGGGGACGTATGTGCGCACGCTCTGCCACGACATCGGCGCGCTGCTTGGCTGCGGCGGCTGCATGCAGAGCCTGCGGCGCACGCGCGCGGGCGCATTCGACCTGTCGCAGGCGGTCACGATGCAGTCGCTGCTTGCCTACGCGCAGGCGCACGACCCGCAGGCGCTTTTAATGCCCGTGGACGCGCTGTTCGCGGCGCATCCGGCGTGTATCGTCACGCTGGGGCAGGCGGCGCGCATCCGCAACGGCGCGGATGTAGCAGACCGCTCGTTTGCAGACGGTCTGTGCCGCGTATACACGGAGACCGGCGAATTTCTCGCGCTGGCGCGCTGCGAGAGCGGCGTGCTGCATACGGTCAAGAGCTTTTTTGAGGTGAAGTAGGTTGCAGACAAAACGCGTCCTCGCGCTCGGCTTTTTTGACGGCGTGCACATCGGGCACGGCGCGCTTCTGCGCCGCACGCGGCAGGTCGCGGACCGCCTCGGCTGCACGGCGGCGGCGCTGACGTTTGACGCGCCCCCGGCGCAGGTCATCTCCGGCGCACCCGTCGCGCTCATCAGCACGCCCGCTGACCGCGCGCGGCTCATGCGGCAGCTTTACGGCATCGACGAGGTGCTCGTCCGCCATTTTGACCGCGCGTTCATGCAGCGCTCATGGCAGGATTACATCGAAACGCTTCTGCTCGCAGAGCTCAGTGCGGTGCACGTCGTGTGCGGCGCGGATCACCGCTTCGGCTTTCACGGCGCGGGCACAGCGGAGCGGCTGCGCGCGTTTTGCGCGGCGCGCGGTGTCGGCTGCGATATTGTGGACAAGGTCGAGCTGGACGGCGCGCCCGTCAGCTCCACACGCATCCGTGCGCTGCTGCAAGCGGGCGAGCTGGACGCGGCGCGCCGGCTTTTGGGGCACGCGCAGCTCCTCTCCGGCACGGTCGCGCACGGCGCGCACCGGGGCGGCGCGATCGGCTTCCCCACGGTGAACCTCCCGTTCCCCGCGGGCGTGCTCGTGCCGCCGCGCGGCGTATACTGCGCGCAGGCGCAGCTGGAGGATGGGACGCTCTACCCGGCGGTCGTAAACGTCGGCGTGCACCCCACGGCGGGCAGTCTGCCCGCCCCCATTTTGGAGGCGCACCTGTGCGGCTTTGACGGCGACCTGTACGGTCAAAAAATTGCCGTCTGGCTGTACCATTTCCTGCGCCCGGAGCGCGCCTTCTCGTCCATGGACGCTCTGGCAGCCCAGATCGCCCACGACCGCACAGAAACCGTCAAATATTTTGAAGCTGCAAAACCATAAGGCACGAGCAGATACAAGTAAAGGCCGGGACAGGTACAGTTTGTACCCGCCCCGGTCTTTTTCACTCACTCCTTCAAGAAAATCGTCAGATGCCCAGCGAAAATGTTAACAACCGTGTCAGCAATAGAACGCATCAGCCGTCATTTTTTCACAATTTCTCGCCACTTCCATCACCCGCGTCTATAGTGCACCATTTCTGCTTTTCAGCATAAAAAGGTATAAAAAGTACCGCATTTCGCAAAAAATCTACGAAATGCGGTACTTTGGCGCGGAAGGAGAGATTTGAACTCTCGCGCGCTTTTTAGACGCCTACTCCCTTAGCAGGGGAGCCCCTTCGGCCACTTGGGTACTTCCGCAAGCCGGTATATCCCTGGAAAATCGGGAAAGAATGGCGGAGAGAGTGGGATTCGAACCCACGGCGCATCGCTGCGTCACCGGTTTTCAAGACCGGCTCCTTAAACCGCTCGGACATCTCTCCGAATGACTTCTCCAAAGACGATACGTATTTTATCATAGCCACTTGTCTTTGTCAATGAGATTTCCTGCAAAAGCGGAACTTTTCCTCCCGCGGGCGCTTGATGTTCCCGCAGCAGCGTGCTATACTGAGGAATAGCGAATAACAATTACAGAAGGTGTTTTTATGACAAAAATCGATATTTATTCCGGCTTTCTCGGCGCCGGCAAGACCACGCTCATCCGCAAAATGATCCGCGAGGCGTATCAGGGTCAGCAGCTCGTGCTCATTGAGAATGAGTTCGGCGAGATCGGCATCGACGCGGGCTTCCTGTCTGAAGCGGGCGTGCGCATCACCGAGATGAACTCCGGCTGCATCTGCTGCTCGCTCGTGGGCGACTTCGGCAAGGCGCTGCGCCAGGTCATCGCCGATTACCACCCCGACCGCATCCTCATCGAGCCGTCGGGCGTCGGCAAGCTCTCCGACGTCATCGCCGCCGTGCGCAGGGTCACGTCCGACGAGGTCCAGCTCGGCAATTTTGTCGCCGTCGCGGACGCCACGAAGTGCAAGATGTATATGAAAAACTTCGGCGAGTTCTATAACGACCAGATCGAGACCGCCAACACCATCCTCCTCTCCCGCACCGGCGGCATGGCGGAGGACAAGCTGGACGCCTGCGTCAAGCTCATCCGCGAGCACAACCCCAACGCCATCCTCGTCACCACCCCGTGGGACGAGCTGACCGGCGCGCAGATCATGGAGGCGATGGAGCAGCGCAGCAGCATTGCGCTGGAGCTGGAGCGTCTGGAAGAGGAAGCGCACCATCACCATCACGACCATGATGACGACGATGACGACCATGAATGCGGCTGCCATCACCACCATCATCACGATGACGATGATGACGACCACGAATGCTGCCACCATCACCACCATCATCACGATAACGATGATGACGAGGACGAGCACGAGCATCACCACCATCACGACGAGTGTGACGATCCTGCCTGCTCCTGCCACCACCATCACCATCATCACGACCACGACGCCGACGAGGTCTTTACGAGCTGGGGCGTCGAGACGCACAAGAAATTCACGAAGGATGAGCTGTCCGCCATTCTGGCTGACCTCGAAAATGCCGAAAAATACGGCGTCATCCTGCGCGCCAAGGGCTATGTCCCCGCGGACGGCACATGGCTGCACTTTGACTACGTCCCCGGCGAGCCGGAGATCCGCGACGGCGGCGCAATGGTCACCGGCCGCCTGTGCGTGATCGGCTCGAAGCTGAACGAATCGGCGCTCGCCGCCCTGTTTGGAGTCTGATACCATGAAGAAAAACGAACCGACGCCGCTGCCGATGTACGTTTTTACCGGCTTTCTGGAGTCCGGCAAAACAAAATTCATCCAGCAGACGCTTGAAGACCCGCGCTTCAACGCCGGGGAGCGGACGCTGCTGCTCGTGCTGGAGGAGGGCGAGGAGGAATACGACCTCTCCGCCTATCCGCACAAGACTGTTTGGCTCGAAACGGCGGACTATGACCAGCTTAGCCCCGAATTTCTCGAAAAGCTCGCGGAAAAGCACGCCGCCGAGCGCGTCGTGGTGGAGCTGAACGGGATGCACCTCGCCGCCGACTTTTACCTCAAGACGCCGGAGCACTGGCAGATCGCGCAGGAGGTCATGTTTGCCGACGCGAGCACGTTTTTGCAGTACAACGCCAATATGCGCCAGCTCGTCGTGGATAAGCTCACCGGCGCGCAGATGGTCGTCTTTAATCGGATGCAGCCGGGCGCGGATGTGATGCCGTTTCATAAGATCGCCCGCGCCGTCAACCGCCGCGTGGACATCGTCTATGACTACACCGACGGCACAACGCAGTTTGACGAGATCGAAGACCCGCTGCCGTTCGACATCACGAAGGACCCCATCGTCATAAACGACGAGGACTATGCCCTGTTCTACCGCGACATTACGGAAGAGCCGAAAAAATACGCCGGCAAAACGGTGCAGTTCAAGGGGCAAGTCGCGCGCCTGCGCAGCCAGCGCGAGGGGATGTTCGCCCCCGGGCGCTTTGTGATGACCTGCTGCGAGGCGGATATTACGTTCATGGGTCTGCCGTGCAAATTTATCGGCAGTGAGGGGCTCAAGACCCGCTCCTGGGTGCGCGTCACCGCCACCGTCGAGGCAAAATACCACAGTCTCTATAAAGGCGTCGGTCCGATCTTAACTGCCAAAACCGTAGAGCCCGCCGACCCTGCCGAGCAGGAAGTCGCCACATTTTGAAACAGAACGCCGGACAGGTGCAAAGCGCCTGCCCGACTTTTATAAAATGAACAAATATGAAAAAACTCTTTCCGCTCCTCCTGCTTTTCTCGCTGCTGCTTGCCGGCTGCGCCGGTTTCCTGCAGCCCGTGCGAATAGGCTCACGACCGCTGCCCGTGCCTCCGGCGGAGGAGGTCGCGGTCGAGCCGGAGCGCTCCGCGCCCGCCGTTTGCGAACCCGCGCCTGCCGTTCACGAGCCTGCGCCTGCCGTTTTTGCTCCCACGCCCGACCTCGCCGATACTGCGGTCTATCTGGACGGGAGTGTTCTGCCCGCCTTTTGGCAGGGGCAGGCGATCTATGTCCGTCTGCATGATTACGTCGCTCTGACCGGCGGAAGCTGTACGCTCACACTGCCTGTACAGACTGGTCAGGCTGCCGTCTGCACCGTTCAGCTCGCAAACGGTGCGCACCGCACCGTCTCCACCGGCGGCAGTCTCCTGTGTGACGGTGAAAGCGCATATCTGCCGCTGGATACGGTTCTTTCGTGGACGGACGGCTGGTATCTTGCCGACCCGGAGCAGGACGCGCTGTATTGCAGCACCGCCCCGCGTGGTGTCCTGTCGCCGGGATATGCCGTACCTGTTCTCATGTATCACGCTGTCAGCGACGATTGTTGGGGCGAGCGCTCGCTGTTCGTCTCTCCCGCCGCGCTGGAGGAGCAGCTCATTTTTCTGCTGGAAAATGGCTATACCCCCATTTGGATCACGGAGCTTCCGATGCTTGCGCAGTATGAAAAGCCGGTCATTCTGACCTTTGACGACGGCTACGCCGATAATTATACCGAGCTGCTGCCGCTGCTGGAGCGTTACGGCGTCAAGGCCACCATTTTCATCATCACCGACAAGATCGGTGCGCCGCGCTATCTCACCGCCGAGCAGCTCCGCGAGCTGGCGGATTCCGGGCTGGTCAGCATCCAGAGCCACACCGTCACCCATCCCCTGCTCGACACGCTGAGCGAGGAGGCGCTGCGCCGGGAGCTATCCGAGTCGCAGCTTGCCATTACCCGCCTGACCGGGCGCGTTCCCACCGCGCTGTCCTATCCCGTCGGGCACGAATCGCCGCTGGTGCGGCAGATCGCCGCCGAATACTATGATTTTGGCATTCTCATGGACGGCTGGTGCTTTTACACCGACCGGGACCCCATGGGCATCACCCGCTATTTTGTCGGCCGTGATACCGATATTTGGACCTTCCGTGATATGGCGCGGGGTAGCTGATCCCGCGCATTCAAGGGCAAAGATCTTATAGCTTGTCCGTTCCAGAACGCCTGCGCCCGCGCGGTACAACGCTGCAAGCTTGCCCGCACTGGTGCAAATACGCACGCACCCGTAGGGGCGCACCCACCGCATTTTAATCCTCCTTCAATATTTCTTCCGCCGTCAAGATCCCATCCACGGCGGCGGACATGATGCCGCCTGCGTAGCCCGCGCCCTCGCCGCAGGGGTAGAGACCTTGCAGGCTTGCCTGCCGCACCGCGTCCCGCACGATGCGCACCGGCGACGAGCTGCGCGTCTCCGGCGCGGTCAGCACCGCGTCGGGCGCGTCGAACCCGTGCAGGCGCTTTCCAAGCTCCGGCAGCGCCCGCTCCAGAACGTCCGTAATGCGCGCGGGCAGCACGTCGTGCAGCTCACACAGGCGCACGCCGGGGCGATACGTCGGCTGCACGCTGCCGAGCCTTGTGCTCGCCCTGTGCGCCAGAAAGTCGCCCGCAAGCTGTGCCGGGGCGCGATAGTCTCCGCCGCCCGCGCGGAACGCCGCCTGCTCAAGGCTTCGCTGCCAGCGCATCCCCGCCAGCGCGTCTGTGCCCGGAAAATCCTCCGGGCTGAGCGTTACCAGCAGCGCCGCGTTCGCGTTTTTGCCGTCCCGCGCGGCATTGCTCATCCCGTTCGTCACCACGCCGCCGTCCTCCGACGCCGCCGCGACCACCTGCCCGCCGGGGCACATACAAAACGTATACGCCGACGCGCCGTCCGGCAGATGCACATTCAGCTTGTAATCCGCCGGCGGCAGCCCCTGCCGCCCCGCCGACGCGCCGTACTGCGCCGCGTTGATATTCGCCTGCCGGTGCTCGATGCGCACACCCATGGAAAACGGCTTCGCCTCCATCCGCACACCCGCGTCCAGCAGCATCTCAAGGGTATCGCGCGCGCTGTGCCCGATCGAGAGCACTGCCCGCGTGCACGCAAGCGCGTGCGTCTGCCCGTCCTGCTCATACCGCACGCCGGTCAGCGCCCCGTTTTCCTGCAAAAGCCCCGTCACGCGCGCGCCGAAGCGCACCTCGCCGCCGTAGTGGATGATCTTTTCGCGCAGATTCTGCACCACCTCCACCAGCACGTCCGTGCCGATGTGCGGCCTGGCGTCGAATAAAATATCCGCTCCTGCGCCCGCGTCGGCAAACTGCTCCAGCACCCAGCCGATGCGCTCATTTTTTGTGCCCGTCGTGAGCTTTCCGTCCGAAAACGTGCCCGCGCCGCCCTCACCGAACTGCACGTTGCACTCCGTATCCAGCCCGCCGCCGTTCCAGAATTTTTGCACCTTTTCGTGCCGCGTGCGCGCATCCTGCCCGCGCTCTAAAACGATCGGGCGCGCGCCCGCCATTGCCAGCACCAGCGCCGCGAACATCCCGGCAGGTCCGAACCCGATCACCACCGGGCGCTGCGGCAGTGCCTGTGCAGCCGTCGGCGGCGCATACGGCTCATCCCGCGCGATGGACGCCTTGTCGCACCGCGCCTGCTTGAGAATTTTGTCCTCCCGCCCGGAAACGAGCACGTCCACCGTATAGATCACGCGTACATCGCTCTTTTTCCGCGCGTCGATCGACCGTTTTTTCAGGTCGATGCGGCGAATTTCGCCCTCTTTGATGCGCAGCAGCTTTGCCGCCGCGCGCGACAGCGCCGCCATATCCGCCTCCGGCGGCAGCGCAATATCCCGTATTCGGATCATGCCTCGTCCTCGCGTTTTCCCAGTTTTCCCGCGACGTAGCCCGACGACCACGCCCATTGCAGATTGAAGCCGCCGCACTCGCCGTCCACATCCAGCACCTCGCCGGTGGCGAATACACCCGGCGCAAGGCGGCTCTCCAGCGTCACGGGGTCAAATTCCGCCGTGCGGATGCCGCCCGCCGTCACCTGCGCGCTGTCCATGCCCATCACGCCCACGACCGGCAGCGCAAAGCACTTGACCTGCGCCGCTGCCGCGTCCAGTTCCGCGTCCGTGAGCGCTTCCAGCGCCGATGCAGCGTCCAGCCCTGCGCGCTTGATGATGACCTTTCCCAACCGGCTGTGCAGCATTCCCGCCAGCAGTTCCTCCGCCGCAAGCTGCGGAAGCTGCACCCGGCGCGCCTGCAAAAGCTCCAATACCGCCGTGCGGTCCAGTCCGCGCAGAAAATCCAGCAGCAGCACCATCTCGCCCGCGCCGGTCGCCACCGCGCGCGAAAGCTCAAACGCCGCCGGACCGCTCACGCCGTATTCCGTAAACTGTACCTCGCCCGCACTGCGCGCCGCGCGCCGCCCCGCGACCTTTAATTCCAGTGCCGCATCCGCGCGCACGCCCTTGAGCGCGCGCACAAGCTCCGGCTCGGTGCGAATTTGCGTCAGGCTCGGATGCAGTGCCGTGCACGAGTGCCCCAGCGCCTCCAAAATACGGTAGCCGTCCTCCGTCCCGCCGAGCTTGCGTCCGGCGCAGCCGCCCGCGGCAACGATCAGCTTGTCGCCGAAAAATGAACGCCCGTCGGTGCATTCCGCCTGCCAGCCGCGCGCCTTTTTGCGCACAGCGCGCACCTCGCACCCGCACTGCACGTCCACGCCCCGCGCCGCCAGCGCAAAGCGCAGCACATCCACCACGCTGTTTGCCTGATCGCTCAGCGGATACACGCGCCCGTCCGCCTGCGCCGTCGTGAGCAGCCCCAGCGCGTGGAAAAAGTCCAGCGTTTTCCGCACGGGAAAGCGCGCCAGCGCGGGCTTTACAAACGCCGCCGCGCCGTAATAATGCGTCTCGTCCGCCGCGAGATTGGACAGATTGCACCGCCCGTTGCCGCTTGCCAGCAGCTTCCTGCCCACGCGCGCCTGCCGCTCCAGCAGCGTCACGCGGTTGCCCGCGTCCTGCGCAGCCGACAGCGCCGCCATCATCCCGCTCGCGCCGCCTCCGATGATCAAAACCTTCATAGCGCCCTCCCGTCCGTTTCTACCGCCAGTATACCGAATTTTTGCCCGATTCTCAAGAAGAAATCGCAATTGCGCATCAAAGCCTCCCCCTGGTCGCCAAAGGGAGGCTTTTCAAAGAATACGGGCGGGGAAAATTCCCCGCCCGTTCATTTTTATACTGATTCTTGATTAAAATATTTAATCAAGAATCCCGTGTGCTACGCACACTCGCATCGTGCGAATGCACGCTGCGCCGTCTCATGCAGAATCTGACGCGCCGTTGGCGCTATAAAAAGCTCTTCAAGCTTTTT
>JALFSI010000034.1:0-91625 GCA_022779365.1 Clostridiales bacterium | reverse complement strand
GTGGCAGGTACTCAGTGGGGCAGCAAGAAATACATGAACATGAAGCATCTGGAGGCGGCCATGGACGATGCCTCTATTGCCGGCTGACTTCATTCAGCCGGAGCCTGCAAATCTTTTTGCGCATAAATCTTGACGGGATCCAGCATTGACTTGCATTCCGTGTGCAGATGAGACACGACCACGAAGCTCGAAGTAAAATTGCCACGCAATCATACTGCTGTCTATCGGCTATCAGTAATGCAATTAAGCCGCCCTGTGATTTGGGAGAAAATGCTGCTCTTCGATGCAGTACAGACGTCAAGTCATTCCCATGTGTAACCGCTGATAACCGCAGGCGATTTGCTCAGCGGTTATCCGAGGGGAAGCCTTAGACCTTTGCAAATCAGCGCTGCCACAAAAGACCGGCGGGCGGGGTAGAAGTCCGCCCCGATGGCTCGGCTGGCAGTGCGGTCAAAACCTGTAAAAATGGGTGAGGCAAGCCCCTCACGATTACCTATTACTTCAATTCACCCGTCCCTACGTTACGACGAAGCGCGGGGGAACTCACAAACCAGCGGGTTCTGATCCCTTTCGTCGCGGCTTCGCCGCGCCAGATCCCTTTGGTCACCAAGGGGAGGCTTTGAAGAAAGTGCAAAATTCCCCGGCGCGGAGGTCCGCGCCGGGGATTCATTTTTTTAATGCCGGATGGAAAGCGTGAGGGTATCGAGCATTTCATGTAATGCTGCGTAGAACTCTGCGCCGGTTCGGGGGTGTTTTTCCGCCTGGGTGAACCATTCGCAGGGTTCTAATTCAATCTTGGCGAAACGCTCGACGAAGGCGGGGGCGCGTCCTAATGCCAGGGCATAGGGGAGCGTTTTGTAGAAATATTGCGGGTCGTTCTGGAGCTGGAGCTGCACGCGGTGGTCGCTCATGCGCGTGAGGAAACGGCGGAAGCCGATCGTCTGCGAGATGAGCATCGTGCCGAGATCACTGCGCCGTCCGCCGTGGACGGTCTGCCAGCCGGTGAACACTGCAAGCAGCAGCGCCACGACCATCGGCAGCGTCGCGCCGCTCAGGCGTCCGACGAGGAGCAGCAGCACACCCGCGAGGATGCCCGCGCCGAGTTCGATTTTCCTGTCCAGATACGCGGCGGAGAATGCGCGATGCACCAGCCGCGCCAGCACGCCGCCGAGCGGCAGCGACAGCACGAGCGCCAGCCAGCGCCAGCCGCCGTCGGGCAGGAGCAGGCTCACGGACGCGAGTAACGCGAGCGCACAGGTGAGGCACGAGAGCGCGATGAGAATAACGGGATTGCCGCTGTCGCGCCGGTACAGCCGCCGCTGCCAGAAACGCGGGACGACGCCCTTCGCCGCTGCCGCAGCGCGCTTATAGCGCGAGCTTGCGCTGTCGCACACGTCGCTCTCGCCGAACAGCATATTCATGAGCTTGACCTCATACCGCCGCCGCTCGTTGCCCATGTCCACGCGGCGATGCAGCAGGACGTGCCCCTCTGCGCTGACGGAAATGGTCAGGTAGCCGAGGCTCGCCCAATGGAGGACCATCGCGTTAAAGTCCGCGCCGCGCCCGCAGAGCAGGTACGGCAGGTCGCCGGGCTGCGCCGAATCGGGCGGCAGCGTGCGCAGCGCGTGCGACAGGCGCGGCGAGCGCAGCTTCAGCAGCCAGTACAGCAGCCCCAGCGCGGCGCACACGAAGATCAGCACCGTCGTTGCGCTGCCCGCGGACCACGCAGCGTGCTTGCCGGAGAAGAAGCCGTCCGGCGCTTCAAGCGTCATGGTGAGCGCCTCGTGGTCCTTGAGCGACACTGTCGTGCTGCCGCTGAGGACGTTTTCCTGCACAGAGGTGGTCATGTAGTCCTCGATCACGTCGCCCTGATAGCCGCTGGCAAAGCCAGGCGTCGCCGGGAAGGCTTCGGGCAGGGTGACGGTAAAGGCGTAATTTTCGATCGGGAAGCTCCACTTGGCGCACAGCAACGGCAGCGTGAGCGTCTGCACGCCGTCTTGCACGCTGACCAGCCCCGGCAGCGTGTAGCGCAGGGTGAAGGTACGGCTGCCGGAGATACCGGCGTCGGACTTGAGCGTGAGGATGGTGATGCCGTCCTCGGTAGTCTTGCTGGCTTTGTAGCCGACGATCGACGCGCTGCGCGCATTTGCGCCCAGCGGAAATTGCAGCTCGTTCACCGGCGTGTCGAGCTGGATGCTGACGGTCTGGGTAAATTCCGCGTCGCCCGAGCCGGTGACGACACAGTCGGTTTTCAAACTGGTGATCGCCGGTTCTGCGGCAAGCGCCGCTGTACACAGCAGCAGACAGCAGAGGAGGCATATCAGCAGGCGTTTCATAAAAATTCTCCCGCCTTTCCGGGTCGGTTTTGTGCCATTACAGTACCACATTTTTGCGAAAAATACAACCAAAAGACGCGGAAAAAAGCACACTGTTTTCACCACGAAGGCAAAAACAGCGTGCAGTTCTTTTAAGATAAATTCGCGTGCACTCCGAACTCTGCGCCAAAAGTCTCGCAGAGTTTCGCCGCCGCAGCGGCGAAAGCGATTATGATCATTTTTGCCGGCGGCGTGTACGTCGGCAAAAATACAGCTCACGGAGCGGAGTGTGGAATTTGTGCGCTTGCGCACAAATTATGCGCGCAGCGCAGTGCAAGCCTTTTCAAACAAGAACCCGCTTCACGGGTTCTTGTTTGAGGTTAGAAGAAGCTGATAAGCCCCATCACGAAGATGATCAGGATGATCGCGGGAAGCCCCCAGGTGATGTAGCCGCGCATCCAGGACTTGATCTTGAGCCCATGCCCCTCGTTTGCCTCGCGCATGAAATTATCCCAGCCGAGCCCGTTCTTGCGCGTGCAGAAGAGCACAAAGATCGTCGAGCCGAGCGGCAGCAGGCAGTTGGAAACAAGGAAATCCTCAAGGTCGAGGATCTGCAAATTCTCCATGCCGAACGGGTGGAAGCCGGACCAGAGGTTGTAGCCCAGCGCGCACGGAACAGACAGGAGCAAAATGCCCACGCAGCAGATCAGGCACGCCTTGCCGCGAGACCAGCCGGTCATTTCGCGCACGCAGGCGAGGATGTTTTCAAACACCGCCAGCACCGTGCTCATCGCGGCGAACATCATGAACAGGAAGAACAGCGAGCCCCACCAGCGCCCGCCCGCCATGTTTGCGAACACGCTGGTCATTGCTTCAAACAGCAGGCTCGGTCCGGCGGTGACCTCGACATCGTAGGTGAAGCACGCCGGGAAGATGATGAAGCCCGCCGTGACCGCCACGAACGTGTCGAGGATCACAATGTTCACGCTCTCGCCGAGCAGACTGCGCTCCTTGCCGATGTAGCTGCCAAAGATCGCCATCGCGCCGATGCCGAGGCTGAGCGTAAAGAACGCCTGATTCATCGCGCCGACAACGACATTGCCGGTGATCTTGGAAAAATCGGGCACGAGATAGAACCGAAGCGCCTCGCCCGCGCCGGAGAGCATACCGCTGTGCACCGCGAGGATGAGCATCAGAGCCAGCAGCGCGACCATCATGTATTTTGTCACGCGCTCCAGACCCTTTTGCAGCCCGAACGAAAGCACCGCAAAGCCCAGCACGACCGTGATCGCCATGTAGCCGACCATGGTGGTGGGGTTCGACATCATGCCGCCGAACGCGGCGCTGACCTGCCCGGCGTCAAGCCCGACAAAATTCCCCGCGAGGCTGTGCACGAAGTAGTAGAGGATCCAGCCGGTGACGGACGTGTAGAACATCATCAGCAGCACGCAGCCGATGAGCGCGGCGTAGCCGTGGATATGCCACTTTGTGCCCTTCGGCTCGAGCTTCTGATACATCCGAACGGGGCTTGCCTGCGCAGCGCGCCCGACGGAAAATTCGATGGTCATGACCGGCAGACCCAGAATGATGAGGAAGATCAGATACAGCAGCACAAACGCGCCGCCGCCGTACTGCCCCGCCATCCACGGAAACTTCCACACGTTGCCCACGCCGATGGCGCAGCCGGCAGAAAGCAGGATGAAGCCGAGGCGGCTGCCCAGACGTTCTCGTTCCATATAGTTACTCCTTTTCTCTTTCCTACAGGTTACTGTTTATTTTACTATTAGAACACATTTTCGCCGTTTTTGCAACCTGTAATTGCCAAACGTGCAGAATTTGCGCAAGAAAAGCAGGGATAGACAAAATCTGACATAAGTGGTAAAATAAAAAAGCCCCCATAAGGGGCGGGGCGCTGTCATAACGGTAGGCGGCCAACCTCTCCGTACCCGGAGGGGGAACTTCTCGCCCCCTCTATGAGAGGGGGGATGCACTATGATCACATATACAGAGCTGTTTCAGCTTTGCCTGGTCATCATCGGCATCATCGATCTGGTCATCCAGATCCATAAAAAGAAGTAACCGCCGCACCCTCGACCAGTTCGGCGATTACTTCAAAACAACTGTGAGAGGCTGACCGCTTATCGGCAGCGCCCTTTTTCTATATGTATTATACCACCCCGCCGCGGATTGTCAAGCGGCGGGGTGGATTTTTGCGTTTATCAGACGTACTGCTGCGTGACCACGTCCACCACGCCGCGGGTGGTGATGCGCAGCGTCGGGATGACGGGCAGCGCCATGAAGCTGAGTGTCATGAACGGGTCGATGCCGCGGCTCACGCCGAGCTTGAACGCCGCGTCCTTCGCCGCCTCCAGCTCCGTGTTCACCGCCGTGAGCGGACGGTCGCTCATGATGCCGGCGATCTCCAGCACGACGGCTGCCTTGACCTCGCCGTTTTCCACCACGACGATGCCGCCGTGGTGCTCCACGATGTAATTGGCGGCAGCCGCCATGTCCTTGGAGTTCGTGCCGACGACGATGATGTTGTGCGAGTCGTGCGAGATGCTCGTCGCCACCGCGCCGGACTTCAGCCCGTAGCCCTGGATGTAGCCGATGCCGATGTGCCCGGTCTGCTTATGGCGCTCGATGACGGCGATCTTCAGGATGTCCTTTTCCAGATCGACGTGCTCGGCGTAGCCGTTGTCGGTGGTGATGATCTCGCCGGGGACCATCCCGATCACACCGCGCTGGCGCTGGTCGCGGAAATCGTCCTCGCTGAGGTGGGCGACGTGGAAGGTGTCGTGCGCGCGCTCATCCAGATACGGCTCGACCGCGGGTGCGTCAAAGTCACGGAGCTGCCCGTGGTCACTGTACAGCTCGCCCTTTTTGAACACATACTCGACGTTGAAGTCCTGAAAATTGTCGATCACGGCAAAGTCCGCGAGATACCCCGGCGCGATCGCGCCGCGGTTATTGAGCAGGAAATAGCGCGCCGCGTGATGCGACGAGGCTTTGATGGCGATGATCGGATCGACGCCGTACTTATTGATGGCTTCCTTCACGATATAGTCGATGTGCCCAAGCTCCAGCAGGTCGCTGGGGTGCTTGTCGTCGGTGCAGAACATACAGCGGTCGGCATATTGCGGCGTGAGCAGCGGCGCGAGCGCCTCGAGATTGCGTGCCGCCGTGCCTTCGCGGATCATGATGAACTGCCCGCGCTGGAGCTTGGCGATCGCCTCCTCCGGCGTGGCGCATTCGTGGTCGGAGTACACGCCGGCGGCGATGTAGGTATCCAGATCCTTGCCGGACAGCCCCGGCGCGTGCCCATCGATCTTCTTGTGGTGCGCCTGCGAGGCGACGATCTTGGCGACGACCTCGGCATCGTTATGCGTCACGCCGTAGGCGTTCATCATCTCCGCCAGACCCTGCACGCGCGGGTAGTCGTAGAAGGAGTCGATGGCGCGGTAGTCAAGATTCGCGCCGGACTCGTCCAGCGGCGTCGCCGGGACGCACGACGGCAGCATGAACCGCACGTCGATCGGCAGCCCCTCGGTCGCCTGGAACATATAGTCGATGCCGTCCGTGCCCATGACGTTGGTGATCTCATGGGGGTCGGTGATGACGGTGGTCGTGCCGTGCGGCAGCGTCGCGCGGACAAACTCGCGCGGTGAGACGAGGCTCGACTCCAGATGGATGTGCGCGTCGATAAAGCCCGGGCAGACGATCTTGCCGGTCATATCCATCTCACGCTCGCCCTCATACTGACCGAGTCCGACGATCAGTCCGTTGGCAACGGCAATGTCGCAGGTACAAAGCTCGTTGGAAAATACATTCACATAGGTGGCGTTTTTCAGCACCAGGTCCGCCTTTTCACGCCCGGACGCCGCCTCGATCACACGCTTTTTGCGCAGCAGCTTGCGCTGGATCTTTGCCGCGTAGCTTTCCTTGGGATATGCCATAAGAATCATCCTTTCTGCGTTCAGTTTTACTACTGCTCTATATTAGCAAGAATTATAGCACCACCCGCCGCGCTTGTCTATATCCAAAATGACCGAACTTCGCGCGGCATTTTTTGCAATCTGTACAGACGCCGTTCGGTATGGTAGAATAGGCGCAAAAGGAGCTGAAAAAGATGAAACTGCTCATGCACATCTGCTGCGCGCCGTGCGCAAATATGCCCATCGACGCGCTGCGCGCCGCGGGCATCGACCTGACCGGCTACTGGTATAATCCGAATATCCACCCGTTCACCGAATATCGTGCGCGGCGCAACTGCTTGCAGGAGTACGCCAAAACGATCGACCTGCCGCTCGTGATGCAGGACGAGTACGCCCTGCGCCCGTTCATCCGCGCCGTAGCGGAGGACATTGACGGCAGATGCGTCAAATGCTACGAGCTGCGCCTGTACGCGGCAGCGCAGGCGGCAAAGGACGGCGGCTTCGACGCGTTCACATCGTCGCTGTTTATCAGTCCCTATCAGGATCACGAGCTGCTGCGCGACGTCGCTTACCGCGCCGCCGAGGAAACGGGCACACAGTTTTATTACGAGGACTTCCGCCCCATGTTCCGTGACGGGCAAGCCCGCGCCCGCGAGCTGGGCTTCTATATCCAAAAATACTGCGGCTGCGTCTTTTCCGAACAGGAACGGTATCAGAAAGCAAGTAAGATCATTCGATAAACAACGATATTCGTTACAGCGGGAGGGGCTTGCCCCTCCCCTACGTTACGACTAAGAATGCAAAAAACCATTTGAAATTTCCCCCGCGCTCCGCTATAATACTCCTGCGGAAAAGTTCACAGGAAAATCGTGTAGCAGCAATGCGTAAGTCCGGGTTTTTCGGGCTTACGCTGATTTTTTTTGCAAGGAGACGATTTTTCATGAACACGGACAATCAATTCTTAGGCACGGAGCGCATCGGGACGCTCATGCGGCGATACGCCGTGCCGTGCATCATCTCGCTGCTGGTCGGGGCGCTTTACAACATCGTCGATCAGCTCTTCATCGCCAACGCCGACTACCTCGGCTCGTTCGGCAACGCGGCGAATACCGTTGTGTTTCCGCTCACGGTCGTGGCGCTGGCGGTCGCGGTGATGGTCGGCGACGGCTGCTGCGCGTATGTGAGCATCCACCTTGGGCGCGGCGAGCCGGACGCAGCAAAGCGCGGCGTAGCGAACGCCGTGGTGCTGTGCCTTGCGGCGAGCGTCGTGCTCACGGCGGTGTATCTGATCTTCGCAGACGCGATCATCGCCCTGTTCGGCGGCACGGTCAACGACGAGACGTTCCGCTACGCACAGGAATATTTCTTCTACATCACGCTCGGCGTGCCGTTTTATATGTTCGGGCAGGCGATGAACCCCATCATCCGCGCGGACGGCGCGCCGAAATTTGCCATGGTCTGCACGCTGCTCGGCGCGGTGTTCAATATCGTCCTCGACCCCATTTTCATCTTCACCTGCCGCTGGGGCATGATGGGCGCGGCGGTCGCGACCGTCATCGGTCAGGTCGCCACGGCGGCGCTCTCGGTGTGGTATCTGCTGCATATGCGCATCATCCGCCCGCGGCGCGGCGACTGGGCGCTGCACCGCGCGGTCTGCGGGCGAATCCTGACGCTGGGCGGGACGAGTTTTCTGTCGCAGATCAGTCTGGTCGCGGCGATGGCGGCGATCAACAATATGCTGCGCAAATACGGCGCGCTCGACGCGGTGTTTTCACAGGCGCAGTACGCGCAGATCCCGATGGCGGTCGTGGGCATCGTGATGAAATTTTTCCAGATCGTCATCTCCATCGTTGTCGGCATGGCGGCGGGCTGCATCCCGATCGTCGGCTACAACATGGGTGCGGAGCAGCCGCGGCGCGTGCGCGACCTGTTCACCCGTCTGCTCGTCTGCGAGGCGCTGGTCGGCGTGGCGGCGCTGGTGCTGGCGGAGTGCTTCCCGCGGCAGCTCATCGACATTTTCGGCGCGGCGAATGAGAGCGTGTATTATACGGAATTTGCCGTCAAAGCCTTCCGCACCTACCTGTGCATGATGCCCCTCGCGTGCGTCAACAAGGCGTGCTTCATCTTTTTGCAGGCGATCGGCAAGGCGCTGGCGTCGAATCTGCTGTCAGTGCTGCGCGAGGTTGTGTTCGGCGTGGGCTTTGCGCTGCTGCTGCCGGTGTTTTTCGGGCTGGACGGCGTGCTGTACTCCATGCCTGTGTCCGATGTGCTGACGTTTATCGTCTCTGCGGTCCTCATCGTGCGGACGTATCGAATGCTCGACGCGCTTCAGCGGATCTTTTCCGCCAACTCTGCGGTTTGAAAAGCTTGAAATACACAAAGTATTCCTGCACGTTCCAAACCTTGATTTGATGAAAAATCTCTCGCTGAATCTGCTTGCCGAATTGTGCAGTGCTGCCTAAAAAATCCCCCGGCGGAAAAAAGTTCCGCCGGGGGGTTCTTTCTTAAATTCGCGCTACGCCCGATCTTCTCGCGGCATCGGCGACGGCCTTTGCGACTGCCGGACCGACGCGCGGGTCGAAGGCTTTCGGGATGATGTACTCCGCCGAAAGCTCCTCGTCGGAGATGAGGTCCGCCAGTGCGTGCGCCGCCGCGACCTTCATTTCTTCGTTAATGTCGCTTGCGCGCACGTCGAACGCGCCCCGGAAAATGCCAGGGAAGGCGAGGACGTTGTTGATCTGGTTCGGGTAGTCGCTGCGCCCGGTCGAAACGACCGCCGCGCCGCCCGCCTTCGCGTCCTCGGGGAAAATTTCGGGCGTCGGGTTCGCGCACGCGAACAAAATCGCGTCGCGGTTCATCGTCCTGACCATCTCGGTCGTGACCGTGCCGGGGGCGGACACGCCGATGAACACATCCGCGCCGACGAGCATATCGGCAAGGCTGCCCGCCCTGCGCTCCAGATTCGTGACCTGCGCCATCTCTTCCTTGATCCAGTTGAGCCCCTCGCGCCCGGCGTAGATCGCGCCGTGCCGATCGCACATGGTGACGTTGCGGTAGCCAGCCGACAGCAGCAGCTTCACGATGGCGATCGCCGCCGCGCCCGCGCCGGAGGTCACGACGCGTACCTCCTCTTTTTTCTTGCCCACGACCTTCAGCGCGTTGTGAAGTCCCGCGAGCGTGATGACGGCGGTGCCGTGCTGGTCGTCGTGGAAGATGGGAATGTCGCATTTTTCCTTCAGCTTGCGCTCGATCTCAAAGCAGCGCGGGGCGGAAATGTCTTCGAGATTGATGCCGCCGAACGAGCCGGAGATGAGCGCCACGGCGTTTACAAATTCGTCCACATCGTGCGTTTTGACGCAGAGCGGGAACGCGTCCACACCGCCGAACGCCTTGAAGAGCACGCATTTGCCCTCCATGACGGGCATACCCGCCTCCGGACCGATGTCGCCGAGACCCAAGACAGCCGAGCCGTCGGTGATGACGGCGCAGAGATTCCAGCGCCGGGTGAGGTCGTAGCTTTTGTTGATGTCTTTCTGAATTTCCAGGCACGGCTGCGCCACGCCGGGCGTGTAGGCGAGGCTGAGATCGTCCTTGCCGGCGACGGGCACGCGCGCCTGTACCTCGATTTTGCCGCGCCATTGTTCGTGGAGTTCGAGCGATTGTTGAGCGTAGTCCTTTGACATTGAAAAAACCGTCTTTCCGCTTCCTGCCGGGAAGCCTGCAAAAAGTAGCCGAATGGGCGAAGGCATTGCAAGATCCTGCAAATCCGCCAATTCTCCCGGCATTTTCCGCTGAAAATCGAACCGCCACATCCAAACCCAGCATATCATATGCCAGAATTTTTGGGATGTCAAGCGGCATTATTTGGGAAACGCCACGGTTGCAGGGTTCGTTCTTAGCCGTAACGTAGGGGCGGACAGGGTCGTCCGCCCCTACGGGTGCATACCGTTCCGCATTGGTGCGTGCGGATTTGCAATGTTGTACCGCGCGGGCGGGGCAGAACCCCGCCCCTACGGCTCGACTGGGGGCGCGGTCAAAATCTGCGGCAGCGAGCGCGCAAAAATCCCCCGCCGCACGGACAGTGCGGCGGGGGATCTCGTATCTTTTTATACTAGAATCTGTTAAAAAGCTTGAAGAGCTTTTTATAGCGCCAACGGCGCGTCAGATTCTGCATGAGACGCCGCAGCGTGCATTCGCACGATGCGAGTGTGCGTAGCACACGGGATTCTTGATTAAATATTTTAATCAAGAATCAGTATTACTCTTCGTGCGCCGTCACGGCAATGTGCAGCTCGTCGAGCTGCTTCTGGGTGACCTCGCTGGGCGCGCCCATGAGGATGTCCTGCGCGTTTTTGTTCATCGGGAAGGGGATGATCTCACGGATGGAATCCTCGCCCGCCAGCAGCATGACCATGCGGTCGATGCCCGGGGCGATGCCCGCATGGGGCGGCGCGCCGTAGGTAAAGGCGTTGTACATGGCGGGGAACTTGCTCTTCACATCGTCCTCGCCGAGCCGCACCAGCTCAAACGCCTTAATCATGATCTCGGGATCGTGATTTCGCACCGCGCCGGACGACAGCTCCACGCCGTTGCACACCAGATCGTACTGGTCGGCGGTGATGGTAAGCGGGTCAATTTCGCCGCGCTCCGCCTTCAGCAGCACGTCCAGACCGCCCGCGGGCATGGAGAACGGGTTGTGGCAGAACTCCAGCTCGCCGGACTCGTCGCCGATCTCGTACATCGGGAAGTCCACGATCCAGCAGAACTCGTAGCGCTCCTTGTCCATATGACCGGGCACGTTCGCGCCGAAAATTTTGATGAGCACGCCCGTCAGCTTTGTTGCCGACGCGCCCGCCGCCAGCACGACGAGCGTGTTGGGCTTGAGACCCAGACGTGCGACCAGCTCGTCCTTGCAGCCCTGCACGAACTTGGCGACGCCGCCTGTCAGCTCGCCCGCCTCGTCCAGCTTGAACCAGTAGCCCTTCGTGCCCGCCTGCACCTCGCAGTCGGTCAGCAGCTTTTCGATCTGCTTGCGCGTGAGCGCGCAGTCGGAGATGGGCACCGCCTTGACGGTCTGACCCTTAAACGGCTCAAACTCGGAATCCGCGAACAGGTCGGAAACGTTCTTGCTCGTCAGGTCGATGCGAAGATCGGGCTTGTCCGAGCCGTAGATGTCCAGCGCGTCGTTATACGCGATGCGGCGGAAGGGCGGCTGGGAGGCGATGCCGTACTTGCCGTACTTGGCAAAGATCGGCGGCAGCACGTCCTCAATGACGGCGAACACGTCGTCCTGCGTGGCAAAGGACATCTCCATATCGAGCTGATAGAACTCGCCGGGGGAGCGGTCGCCGCGGGCGTCCTCATCGCGGAAGCACGGGGCGATCTGGAAATAGCGGTCAAAGCCGGAGGTCATGAGAAGCTGCTTGAACTGCTGCGGCGCCTGCGGCAGGGCGTAGAACTTGCCGGGATGCTTGCGCGCCGGGACAAGATAGTCGCGCGCACCCTCGGGGCTGGAGGCGGTGAGGATGGGCGTGGTGATCTCCAGGAAGTCGTGCTCCATCATCGCCTTGCGGATGGCGGCGACGACGTTGCAGCGCAGGATGATGTTGTTCTTGACGGCGGGGTTGCGCAGGTCGAGATAGCGGTATTTCAGGCGCTGGGTCTCGTCAGCCTCGCGGCTGCGGTTCACCTCAAACGGCAGCTCGTTGTGGATGCACTTGCCGAGCACGGCGATCTTCTCCGGCACGACCTCGATCTCGCCCGTGGCGAGCTTGGGGTTCTTGCTGGCGCGCTCGCGCACCGTGCCGGTGACCTGGATGGTGGACTCCTTATTGAGGGACTTGACGATGCTCATCATGTCCTCGGTCTCCACGACGATCTGCGTCGTGCCGTAGAAGTCGCGCAGGACGACAAAGGCAAAGTTGCTGCCGACGACGCGGACGTTTTCCATCCAGCCGCACAGCGTGACGGTCTTGCCGGCGTCCGCCAGACGCAGCGCGCCGCAGGTATGGGTTCTCGATTGGGTCATGGTTTATTCTCCTTCTTTCTGCGATTCCAAAATGATGGGCGGCTGCGGACGGCAGCCGAGCTTTTCGTGGATGAATGCGGGAAGCTCCGTGAGCTGTATGGAGGACTGCTCGCCGCTTGCCAGCTCCTTGACGGACGCCGTGCCCGCTGTCAGCTCGTCCTCGCCGAGGAACACGACGTAGGGGATGTGCAGCTTGTCGGCGTACTGAATTTTCGCCTTGAATTTTTTCTGCTCACAGTAGAGCTGCGTACGGATGCCGGATGCACGAAGGGCAGTCGCGAGCTGCGCCGCGGCGGTGAGGTCCTCGGTCATCGGCAGGATCAGTACGTCCGCCGGCGCGGGCGCGGCGGCGGGATTCAAAAGCCCCTGCTCGCCGAGCACATAGAACAGGCGCGTCAGCCCGATGGAAATGCCCACGCCCGGCAGCTTGCGGCTGGTGTAATACTCCGCCAGATCGTCATACCGCCCGCCGGAGCAGACCGAGCCGATCTCCGGGTGGTCGAGCAGCGTCGTTTCATACACCGTGCCGGTGTAGTAGTCAAGACCCCGCGCGATGGTCAGATCGACGGCGAAGTTTTCCTCCGGCACGCCGAACGCGGCGAGGTATTTCGTGACGGTCTGAAGCTCCGACAGACCGAGGTCAAACGTCTCGTTCCTCCCGCGATAGCCCTCCAGCGCCGCCAAAACCTCCGCGTTCGCGCCGCGGATGGCGATGAAGCGGAGAATTTCGTCCGCCTGCTCTGCGGCAACGCCGCAGTCGTCAATTAGACAGACGCGCACCTTCTCCGCGCCGATCTTGTCGAGCTTATCGACGGTGCGCATAATGTCGCCCGCCTGCGCGCCAAGACCCAGCATGGCGTAGAAGCCGTTGAGAATTTTGCGGTTGTTCACGCGGATCTGGAAGCGGCGCAGCCCAAGCTGCGAAAAGACCTGATAGATGATGGCGGGGATCTCCGCCTCGTTCGTGATGTCGAGCTTGCCGTCGCCGATGACGTCGATGTCTGCCTGATAAAACTCGCGGAAGCGCCCGCGCTGCGCGCGCTCGCCGCGGTAGACCTTGCCGATCTGGTAGCGGCGGAAGGGGAAGGTGAGCTCCGACTCGTGCAGCGCGACGTATTTTGCCAGCGGCACGGTGAGGTCAAAGCGGAGCGCAAGGTCGCTGTCGCCCTTCTGAAAGCGGTAGATCTGCTTTTCCGTCTCGCCGCCGCCCTTGGCGAGCAGCACGTCGGCGGCTTCGATGGCGGGCGTATCGAGCGGGGTAAAGCCGTACAGACTGTACGTTTTGCGCAAAACCTCCATGATCGCCTCCATCTGAAGCTGCGGCGCGGGCAGCAGCTCCATAAATCCGGAGAGCGTGTGCGGTCTGATCTGTGCCATAGTGTTACCTCTTTTATATCATTTGTTTCCTGGTTATGTTGTTTTTTGAGCAGCGGCGATTCGCAGAAGTGCCTTGGCTCTCCCTTTGGGAGAGCTGTCAGCGAAGCTGACTGAGAGGGTGCTTGGCTCTCCCTCTGGGAGAGCTGTCAGCGAAGCTGACTGAGAGGGTCTTCCTTGTTGACCCTCTCCGTCCTCGCTGCGCTCGGACACCTCTCCCAAAGGGAGAGGCAAGAGTGCGTGCCGTTCTGACAGATTTGCGAAAAAAGATACTCCCACCCCATATCCATGGGACGAGAGCATCGTTGCTTCGTGGTGCCACCCAGGTTCAGAGGGGCTTCCCCTCCCTTGTATGCCGCCTGTTTCGGGGCGGCGTCCGGCGATTTCGGCGCGGTGCGCCTTATACGCGCGCTCGGCGGATGTCCTTCGCGCCCGCTGCCGCAGGGAGCTTTCAGCAACTGCTCCCCTCTCTGACCGGCGTCCGGCGGTACTGCTTCCGCGTCACAGCGATGATGAACTTTTAGCGAAGTCCGCGGTTCTGGCGGTTGACCATACGCCAGTCGAGGTCGCCGCGCTGGAGACCCAAGATCAGCATTTCCGCCGACGCGAGGTTCGTTGCGCACGGGACGTTATAGGTGTCGCACAGGTGGAGCGTGCGGATCAGGCGCTGATCCTCCCACGGGTCGTTGTCGTTGGGGTCGGAGAACATCAGCACGAGGTCGATCTCGTTATACGCGATACGCGCGTCGATCTGCTGATGCCCGCCCTGATTTTTCGACAAAAACAGCGACACCGGCAGCCCCGTCGCCTCGGACACCAGCCGCCCGGTCGCCGCCGTAGCGGAGAGACTGTGCTTGGAAAGAACGCTTTTATAGGCGGTGCAGAACTGGACCATCAGCTCTTTTTTCTTATCATGTGCCATCAGGGTGATATTCATAAGAAGCTCCTTTCCGTCGATGCAATATTTATAGAATGAGAATTTCAGAATTTAGAGATGCAGCAGCGGCATTTTTTTGCCGCACAGCCGCCGCGCGATGTTCAGGCACGCGCGCGCCGCGCCGCGCCCGGTGTACTGCACCAGCGGCAGACCCTCTGCCGCCGCGAGCGTAACGCTTGCGTCCTCCGGGACGATGCCGAGCAGCGGCAGCCCAACGGTATCCATCACGTCGTCGATGGTGGCGCACATTTTACCGAACATCCGCGCGCTCACGCGGTTGACGATCAGCCGCGCGGGAATGGTGCGCTCCTGCAAAAGAAGATCGGTCGCGTGCGCGGCGTCCCGCAGGGAAGCCGGGTCGCCATTCGACACCACCACAGCCTCGTCCGCAAAGCGCGTCGCCAGCGCAAAGCCCGCGCCCACGCCAGCCGGGGCGTCGATGAGCACCCAGTCGAACTGGGCGCGCGCGGTCTCCAGCAATGCGCCGAACTGCGCGGGGTCGATGCCCTCCGGCAGCTCCGTGACCGGCGCGGTGAGCAGGTACAGATTCTGGATGACGGCGCTCTCCGCCGCCTGCTGAAGCTCGTATTCTCCGCGCATGACCGCCGTAAACGGCAGCACGGCCTCCTGGCTCATGCCCAGCGAGATGTCCAGATTGCGCAGCCCCAGGTCGGCGTCGATGCACAGCACGCGCAGCGAATCGGCAGCCAGACAGCTTGCGATCCCGGCGCACAGCGACGTTTTGCCCGTGCCGCCCTTGCCGGAGATCACCGCCAGGACTGTGCCCATGCCGCATCCCGCCTTCCGTCCAGAATGAAACTATTATATACGACACGGACGGTAAATTCAATACGGACGCGCTAAAAAATGCGGTCTGTTTTGCACAAAACGCCCATAAGCTGGAACGGGAGGAGATCGTATGAACAAACGCTGCCTGCAAAATTTCTGCGCCGCCCTGATGATCTTTGCCGCGCTCATCCGCGCCGCCGTGGCGGTGGGGCTGGACGGCGCGGCGCAGACGGACGCCGAAACGCCCGCGCCCGCGCCCGTCTGGACGCTCATCGTGGAGCGGGACGCGCCCGCCGAAACGCCGCTGGTCGAAGAAGAGCCCACGCCGGAGGCCGTCAAAGAACTGCCGGACGAGCCTGCCGGATCTGTGTCGGACTTCACCGACGCCGAGGCGGACGCCATTGATATTTCCGGCGCGTGCAGCTACAGCGTGGACAAGCGGGCACTGCTGCGCCAGCCGACTACGCTCGACTTCTCGCAGGACGGACCGAAGGTCTTAATTGTACACACGCACTCGTGCGAGGCGTATACGCCGACGCCCGCGTGGGATTATACGGCGAGCGACCGCTATCGCACGCGCGACGAGACGCGCTCCGTCCTGCGTGTGGGGAGCGAGATCCAGGCGGTTTTGGAGGACGCGGGCATCGAGACCATCCACGACACCGCCCTCAACGATGACCCGGCGTACAGCGGCGCGTATGCGCGGATGCTCACGACCATCGAGGGGTATCTGGCGCGGTATCCGTCCATCCAGATGGTGCTGGATGTTCACCGCGACGCGGTGGAAAACCCCGACGGCACGCAGGTGTGCTACACGACGGAGCTGGATGGCGAGCGCTGCGCACAGGTCATGCTCGTCGTCGGCACGGACGAGGGCGGTCTGGAGCACCCGCACTGGCGCGAAAATCTCGCCAACGCCCTCAAATTACAGGCACTTCTAAATCGCAGCGATCCCGGTCTCTGCCGCCCGATCGACCTGCGCACTGAGCGCTTTAACGCGCACACCAGCCCCGGTGCGCTGCTGGCGGAGTTCGGCGCGGCGGGCAACACGCTGCCCGAGGCGATCCGCGCGGGGCGGTATTTTGCGCAGGGCGTGGCGGAATTTATTCAGGCAGCAGCGCGCACAGACGCGTGAGCGCCGCGCCTGCCGTCTCGGGGCGGAGGTCGGCATAGTGCAGCACGATGCAGCCCCGCGCCGACTCCGGCGGCGCTTGCAGATAAAAAGAGCTGAGAAGCTCCGCTTCCAATCCGGCTTGCTCCAGGAATTCCGCCAGACGCTCATCCGGCAGCGCCGTGCGCACGCGCAGCAGCAGATGCAGCCCCGCGCCCGCGCCCAGCACGGCGAACCGCCCGGCGCACGGCGGCGCAGCGAGCTGCGCCAGAAGCTGCTCACGCACGGCGCGATAATATTTTTTTGCCCGCGTCAGGTGCTTTTCAAACCACCCGCCGGATAAAAACCGCGCCAGCGTGAACTGCTCGAACGACGGCACGGTGCAGCTGTAAAAGCCCATCGTCTGCTGCCAGCGCGGCAGAAGCTGCCGCGGCAGGATGAGATAGCTGATGCGCAGCGACGGCGAGAGCGTTTTGGAAAACGTATTGAGATATAAAACGCGCCCGCAGGGGTCCATGCTCTGAAGCGGCGGGATGGGCAGACCCGAAAAGCGGAACTCGGCGTCAAAATCGTCCTCGATCACCCAGCGCTCCGCGTCCTCCGCCAGCCAGCGCAGAATTTGCTGCCGCCGCGCAATGGGCATCACCGCGCCGGTGGGGTACTGGTGCGCGGGCGAGATGTGCAGCACCTGCGCGCCGCTCTCCCGCAGCGCCTGCGGCAGCACGCCGTCGCCATCCATCGCGAGCGGGCAGACCACTACGCCGTTTGCGCAATACACGCGCGCGAGCTTGCGGTGACCCAGCAGCTCCGCGCCGTAGCGCCGCGTGCGCCCCAGAAACTGAATGAGCAGGTTGTAAAAATACTCCGTGCCGGAGCCGATGAACACCTGCTCCGGCGCGACCCTCATCCCGCGCAGCCTGCCGAACTCCGCTGCAATGGCGCAGCGCAGCGCCCACACGCCCGCGCCGGGCACGCTCTCCAGCAGCGCCGGTCGGTCCTCCAGCAGCACCGTGCGCATCAGCCGCGCCCACACCGAAAACGGAAACAGCGCCGCCGACGGCGTTTCGGCGGTCTCCGCCGGGGCGGGAGCGGGTGCGCTCTGCACCGGCGGTGTGGCTGCCGGCGCGGGTAGCGGCGCGAGATGCTCGGCGTAGTAGCCGGAGCGCTGCCGCGCGGTGATGTAGCCCTCGGCGAGGAGCTGCGCGTAGGCGGTCTCCACCGTGATCTTGCTCACGGACAGGTGCTCCGCCAGCGCGCGCTTGGACGGCAGCCGCTCCCCGCCCGCGATCGCGCCGGTGAGCAGCTCCTGTCGGATGGCGCGGTAGAGCTGTTCATACAGCGGCGTTTTGCCGCCGTGCTCAAGTTCGTATGTCCGTATCATAAAACTGACCCTGTAAAATATTATAGTTTTGGCAATTCCTAAAATGCCAGTTTCCGCTATAATCATAGGCACAGAGGGGCAGGTTGTCAAGCCCTATCGTCAGGAGGATACCCCATGAAGAAAGAGAATCAGAGTATTTACAGAATTACGTTCACGGCTGTCATGGCGGCGATCGTCTGCGTCGTCACGTTCCTGCGCTTCCCGCTGCTGGGCTCGAAGGTGCATTTTGCAAACGCGATGTGCCTGCTGTCGGGTATGCTGCTGGGTCCCGTGTTCGGCGGGCTGGCGGCGGGTCTCGGCTCGGCGCTCTATGACGCGCTGTTCGGCGGCTATGATCTTGCGAACTGCCTCATCACGTTCGTGTCGAAATTTGCCATGGCGTGGGTGTGCGTGATGCTCGCGCAGCCGAAAAAAGAGGGCAAGGGGCTGCACGCGCGCGTCGTCCTTGGCAGCATCGCGGGCGCGCTGAGCTATGTGGTGCTGTATATGCTCAAAACGTTCATCTACCAGCGCTTTGTCTACGGCTACCCGATGGATACGACGTGGGCGACCATGCTCTCCAAGCTCCCCGCCTCGCTCATCAACGCCGTCGCCGCGTTCATCGCCGCGCCGATCCTGTACGCCGCCGTGCGTCCGGCGCTCAAAAACGCGGGGCTTCTTAAAAAGCTGTGATGGCGTACCGGCGCATTTTAAGCGTGCAGGATATTTCCTGCGTGGGGCAGTGCTCGCTCACGGCGGCGCTGCCCATTTTGTCCGTGTGCGGTCTGGAAACGGCGGTGCTGCCCACGGCAGTGCTCTCCACGCACACGGGCGGGTGCTTCGCGGGCTCGGGCTACACCTTCCGCGACCTGAGCGACGACATCCCCGCCATCTGCGCGCATTGGAGGCACGAGGGCATCCGCTTTTCGGCGGTCTGCACCGGCTATCTCGGCAGCCCCCGGCAGGTGGCGGATGTGCTGGCGCTGATGGAGGACCTGCTGCTGCCGGGCGGCGTGCGCATCGTCGATCCGGCGATGGCGGACGGCGGGCGCTTGTATGCGGGTCTGCCGGAGGCGCTCGTGCCCGCGATGGCACGGCTGGCGTTTTCGGCGGATGTGATCCTGCCGAATCTCACCGAGGCGGCGCTGCTGACGGGGCTGCCGTACCGCAAGGTATGTGAGGAAGCGTATGCGCGGGAGCTGACCGACGCACTGCTCGCGCGCGGCGCGAAAACGGTCGTGCTCACCGGCGTCCGCCGGGACGATCAGACCACGGGCGTCGCCGTGCGCACGTCGGACGCGTTTCAGCTCTATACGCACGCGCGCGTGGAGCGCGTCTGCCACGGCACGGGCGACATTTTCACCGCCGCCTTCACCGGCGCGTACCTGCGCGGGCAAAGCGCGTTTGAAGCCGCCAGGCTCGCCGCCGATTTTACGCTGGAGTGCATTAGAAAAACCATGGATGACCCCGAACATTGGTACGGCGTGAAATTTGAATTGGCGCTGCCGTGGCTCATGCGAAGGCTGGGGGAATAATTTTAGTCGTAACGCAAGGGCGGGGCTTGCCTCTCCCGGCGTTTCTTTTGCGGCAGCGCCGAATTGTGCAAGTGCCTTGGCTCTCCCTTTGGGAGAGCTGTCGCCGCAGGCGACTGAGAGGGTCGGTATGGTCGCTGTTGACCCTCTCCGTCCTTCGCTGCGCTCGGACACCTCCCCCAAAGGGGGAGGCAAGGGTGTGCACCATGCTGACGGGCTTGCAGAAGACCAAGGGGAGGCTTTGACGCAGTCCAACTTTCAATACGCACAAAAATCCCCCGCCGGGCTTTGCCCGGCGGGGGTTCTTCTTACTTTTTATGCTCCAGCACTTGCAGCACGCGCGCAAATTCCTCCGGCAGGGGGCACGTCACGGTGACCGGCTCATCCGTTCTGGGATGGCGGAACGTCAGCTCTTTTGCGTGGAGGCACTGGGTATTTTGTCCCAGTTCCGGCTTTTTGTGCCCGTAGACGGTGTCGCCCAGGATCGGATGCCCGAGCGACGCCATGTGCACGCGGATCTGGTGCGTGCGCCCGGTTTCAAGCTTGCACTGCACATAGGTATAGCCCGGATAGCGCGCGAGCACCTGCCAGTGCGTCACGGCAGGCTTGCCATCGGCGCGGACTGCCATTTTTTTGCGGTCGTTTTTATCGCGCGCAATGGGGGCGCTGACCGTGCCCGCGTCCTCGCGGAGCTTGCCGCAGACGATGCACACATAGGTACGCGCAAGCGTGTGATCCTGAAGCTGCGCGGCGAGCTTCTGGTGCGCAAAGTCGTTTTTCGCCACGATGAGCAGCCCGGACGTGTCCTTGTCGATGCGGTGGACGATGCCGGGGCGCAGCGCACCGCCCACGCCGGAGAGCGAGTCGCGGCAGTGATGCAGCAGGGCGTTGACGAGCGTCCCCTCCCAGTGCCCCGCGGCGGGGTGCACGACCAGACCCTTGGGCTTGTTGATGACGATCACGTCCGCGTCCTCATACGCAACGTCCAGCGGAATATCCTCCGCCTGCGCCTGCGTGGGCTGCGGCTCGGGGAGCGTCAGCTCCAGCACGTCGCCGGGGGCGACGCGGGCGTTTTTCTTTGCCGCCGCGCCGTTGAGCAGTACCTGCCCGTCCTCGCACAGCCGCTGCGCGGCACTGCGGGAGATGCCGGGCGCAAGGCGCGCGATGCACGCGTCCACGCGCTCGTCCGCGCGGTCAGGCAGGATCGTCATGGCTGGCGTCCTTTTTCGGCTTGTCGGACAAAAATTCGCGGTCAAAGATCAGAATGTACAGGATCAGAAGGACCGCCGGGACGGTGATGAAAATATCCGCGACGTTAAACGTGGAAAACCACGGCACGCAGATCATGTCGATGACCTTGCCGGTGGCAACGCGGTCGATGAGATTGCCGATCGCGCCGCCGGTGATCGCGGCGATGCACCACAGCTCCGGCTTTTTCGTGATGTGCTTTTTTGCCACCGCCCAGATGACGAGCGCCACGAACAGCACGCCCACCACCACAAACAGCCACCGCGCGCCCGAGAGCATCGACAGCGCCATGCCGTCGTTCGTGGTGTAGCGCAGCTCCAGCCAGCCGGGGATGAGCACGTCTACGACGTCCGTGAGCTGCGCCGCCGCGAGCGCCTTGGTCCACTGATCGAGCGCGACGATCGCCGCGGCAAACAGCGTCAGAAAGATATACAGCACGCCTTTTCCTCCTTGTTACCGCGCGTTGTAGCGCGCAATGCCCTTTGCCAGCAGGTCGATGGCGCGGGCGCTGTCGCGGCAGTTGAGGACATACGCGATGCGGATCTCGTCCACACCCTTGCCGGGCGTCTGGTAAAAGCTCGCGCCGGGGGCAAACATGACCGTTTCGCCCTCGTCGTCAAACTCCTCCAGCAGCCACTGCTGGAAGCGGTCGGCATCGTCCACCGGCAGCTTTGCCATCAGGTAAAACGCACCGTGCGGGCACTCGCACACAACGCCGGGGATCTTCTGAAGCGCCGCAACAACGGTGTCGCGCCGCCGCTGATACTCCTCGCGCACGGCGTCAAAATAACCCGGCTCGACCGTGTACAGCGCCGCCGCCGCGACCTGATCGAGCGTCGCCACCGAAAGCCGCGCCTGACAGTACTTGAGCGCCTGCGCGATAAACTCCGCGTTTTTGCTGATGAGGCAGCCGATGCGCGCGCCGCAGGCGGAAAACCGCTTGGACACCGAGTCGATGAGGATGAGATTTTCATACCCCCGCCCGAGCTGCATAAACGACGCGAGCGGCTCGCCGGAGTAGACGAACTCACGGTACACCTCGTCGCAGATGAGGAACAGCCCGTGCTCGATGGCAACGTCCAGCAGCATCTGCATCTGTTCGCGCGTGAGCACCACGCCGGTGGGGTTGCCGGGGTTCGTGACCAGAATGGCGCGGGTGCGCGGCGTGATGCACGCCTCCACGCGCTCGCGCGCGGCGTAGAAGTAGCCCTCGTGCGGGCTTGTCGGGATGGGGTGGATGCTCGCGCCGGTGCTGGCGATGAACGTGTTGTAGTTGGGGTAGAACGGCTCAGGGATGATGATCTCGTCGCCATCGTCCAGAATGCAGCTCGCGGCGATCTGCAGCGCCTCGCTGCCGCCGGTGGTGATGAGCACGTTGCCTGCGTCCAGCGTCACGCCGATGCGCGCGTAGTAGCCGCAGATCGCGCCGATGAGCGCCGGGATGCCGGGCGACGGCGCGTATTCGAGCACCTTCTGGTCAAAGCTCCGCACCGCGTCAAACAGCGCCTGCGGCGTCTCAATATCGGGCTGCCCGATGTTCAGATGGTAGATTTTCTTCCCCGCCTGCACTGCCTGCACAGCGTAGGGATGGAATTTGCGCATGGGGGAGAGGAAACAGTTTTGTACTTTTTCAGAAAATTTCATGGGAAAGACCTCCCTGCGGAATGGGTGTGGAATGGGTCACTCTGCCTTCGGCGCGGCGTTCGCGCCGCCGCTGCCGCCGCGCCGTCCACGGCTTCTTCTGCGGCGGGTATTGGGATTGCCGCCTGCCGGCTTGTCGCCCGCAGGCTTCTCCTGTGCGGGCTTTTCGGCGGCGGGCTTGTCGCCTGCCGGACGCGCGCCCTCGCTGCGTCCGCGTCCGCGTCCGCTGCGCTTGCGGCGGCGCGGCTTTGCCGCCTCATCCGGCTGCTCCGGCTGCGTGCTGGCGCGCAGAGGTGTGGCTTCGAGCAGCGGCTCTTTTTCGCCGGAGGAATAGATCAGCTCCGGCATCAGCTCGTCATCCTCGGCGGGCTTTTGCACCTTGCGGGGCCTCGACGAGATGGGCGCGAGGTCCTTGGGGATGGGCGGGTCGTTCTTGCGCGCCTTGCCGTTTCTGAGCACGCAAATATCGCAGTTGTGATAGCAGCCGACCGTCTCCGGGTGATCCTCCATGCGGACCTTGACGCACTGGCGCAGCAGACTGACCTCCGTCACCGTGCCGCGCCCGTCGGGCGTATCGACGAACGATTCGTTCTTGGGGGCGTTTTTGAGAAGATCCTCATACGCCTCCTGCTCGTATTTCAGGCAGCACATCAGCCGCCCGCACGCGCCGGAGATTTTGGTGGGGTTCAGGCTGAGGCTCTGTGTTTTTGCCATCTTGATGGACACCGGCTCGAAGTCCGGCAGAAATTCGCGGCAGCAGAACGGTCTGCCGCAAACGCCGAGCCCGCCGACCATCTTCGCCTTGTCGCGCACGCCGATCTGACGCAGCTCGATGCGCGTGCGGAACGCCGTGGCGAGGTCCTTGACAAGCTCCCGGAAGTCCACGCGCGCGTCGGCGGTGAAGAAAAACAGAATTTTGCTGCCGTCAAACGCGCACTCGGCGGAGACGAGCTGCATATCCAGCCCACGGTCGGCAATTTTCTGCTGGCAGACGGTGAAGGCGCGCTTTTCGCGCTCCTCATTCTGCGTGTTCATGCGCTCATCCTGCGCCGTTGCCAGCCGCAGCACCCTGCGCAGCGGTGCGACGACCTCCGCCGCCGGGATCTCGTGGTTGCCCGCCGTGCAGATGCCGAACTCCACACCGCGCGACGTGTCGATGATAACATGGTCGCCTGCGGCGAGCGTGAGCGCGCCGGGGTCAAAAAAGTAGGTTTTCGCGTTGTTGCGGAAGCGGATGTCCGCCACCGTCACATTCGCCGGGCGCGCCGGTTCGGGCTGCTGCCCGGCAGTCTGCGCCTCGATCACGGGCTGCGCTTCTACAGCGACAGCCTGCGGCACATCGGGCGTGGGCTGCGTGTCCTCGGCAGCCTGCGCCGGGATTTTCGTTTCGTCCATGGTATCTCCTGTCCGCCGTCCGAATGACGGCATGGTTTATCGTAACTTCGCGCTCAGCCAGCTCACGAGCGCGCCGGTGTTGACGTTCGCGCCCAGCAGCTCCATGCCGCGCTGCACGCACTCCGCCGCCGCGAGCAGCTGCGCGCCGGTGCGCTTGGCGCAGAGCTGCGCCGCCTCGGGGGAGGCTGCGGCTGCGCCGGAGGACGCCGCGAGCGCCTGCGTGAGCAGCCTGCGCCATTCGAGCAAAATGGCGGTCAGCTCCGAGCGCGTCGCCTTTTCCAGCGGCAGCAGCACCCGCAAAAGCCCCAGCCGGTCGCCGGAGGCATAGCACGCGGCAAACTGCGCCGTCTCCTCGCGCCAGACGCTGCCCGTCAAATGCTCCGCCGCCTGCCCCAGAAAGCCGCCGGACGCGTCATAGGCGGCGCGCAGCGTCGCCTCGTCCCGGTCGGGGAATTTGGCACGCAGCGCGCGCATTGCCGTCTCGCGCGGCACGGCGCAGAGACTGAGCTGCACCGCGCGGCTTCGGATCGTGGGCAGCAGCGCGCCCGGATTCGTCGCCAGCAGCAGGAACGCCGCGTACTGCGGCGGCTCTTCCAGCAGCTTTAATAGAGCGTTCTGCGCCGCCGGACCGAAATCCTGCGCGCGGGGGAGGATGTAAATTTTGCGCCTGCCTTCATTGGGGCGGATGAACGCGTCGGCGCGCGCCTCGCGCACCAGATCGACGCTGACGGTCTTTTTTTCGGGCTCGTCCACTGTGATGACGTCCGGGTGCGTGCCGGAAAACACCTTGCGGCAGGCGGTACACGCGCGGCACGGAACATCCCCGCCGCCGGTGCACTGCATCGCCGCCGCCAGAATGGTCGCCAGCGTCCGCTTGCCCGACCCCACAGGTCCTGCGATCAGGTAGCAATGCGAGACCTTTCCCGCGGCAAACGACGCGCTCAGCCGCTGCTGTAGCGCCTCGTTGCCGAAAAAACCGTCAAATCGCATCGTAAACACTCCTGACTGCGCGCATACTACTTTCCTAATATAAAATTATAGCATAATTTTTGCGCCCGTGCCACAGTTTTTTGCGCCCGCGCGCAAAATTGGGCGGCAGGACTCCCTGCCGCCCAATTTTGAAAAAGCCTCGCAGAGTTTCGCCGCCGCAGCGGCGAAACTGATTCAAATCATTTTCTGCGGCGGCGTGTACGTCGCAAAATACTGATCAGCCTGCAAGTGTGGAATTTGTGCGCTTGTGGCGCACAAATTATGCGCGCAGCGGGCTGCAAGCCTGTTCAAACGGAAACCCAGCGAAGCGGTTTTCGTTTGAGAGCGTGTCAAAAATACTTTTTTGACACGCTCGGGCGGCAGGACTCCCTGCCGCCCAATTTTGAAAAAGCCTCAGAGTGGAATGCTTGTGCTTGCACAAAATAATATGCGCGCGGCAGAGTGCAAGCCTGTTCAAACGAAAACCTGTTTTCGTTTGAGTTAATTTTCCATTTGCTTTCCGAGGAAGCCCGCCACAGTTTGAACTAATTTTTGTTCCGCCTCGCCAAGCTCCGCGTCGCCCTCTTCCAAAAGCAGCGCCACGCAGCCCATCAGGTCGCCCTCGGAGAGGACCGGCGCGGCGACGGCGACGCGGTAGCGGTCGAACCCGTCCAGGATCGGCAGCGGCGCGGCGCTGCCGGGCGCGCGGTAGACCTTGCGCGCCTCCATGAGCTGGATGAGCTCCTGCGAGATGCGCTTGTCCGCCAGCTCGCGGCGCGGCGCGCCGGCGACGGCAATGATGGAGTCGCGGTCGCACACCACGGCGATGTGCCCGGTGTTTTTGCCGATGGACTCGCAGATCTGCGCAGCGGAGTCTGTCAGGTCGCCCATCGGCGAGTATTTCTTAAAAATGACCTCCCCGTCCTTTTCCGTGTAGATCTCCAACGGGTCGCCCTCGCGGATTCGGAGGGTGCGGCGGATCTCTTTGGGGATCACGATGCGTCCGAGATCGTCGATCCGGCGGACAATACCGGTTGCTTTCATAAAACATTGCTCCTTTCAGTTCGCATTGCCCTGTTAGTCTTTGCGGAAAATGGGAGAATATGCGGAAGAGGCGGCAGCGCAGATTTGTACATGACAGGGACGCGAAATGCTGCTATACTATAAGAAAACCCGTCAGGAGGAAGTTTATGAAGGCCAAAAAAATCATCGGCAAATGCCTGCTTGTTTTGCTTTGCATCGCGGCTGCTCTTGCGGCGCTGTGGGCGGCACAATTCTACCATCGGTCGAAGCCGGAGACCTTGAAGCAATATGACACCGAAAATCCGTTTATTACCGGCGAAACGGCGATCTCGGCGCACCGCAGCGGGGCGGGGGAGTTCCCGGAGGAGACGCTGGCAGCGTTCCGCGGCTGCGTGGAGGATTCATCTGCGCAGGTCGATTATTTTGAGTTTGACCTGCACATGACGGCGGACGATGTGCTGGTGCTCTCGCACGACGATACGCTCGACCGCGTGTCGGACGCGGCGGCGGTGTTCGGCGCGGAGGGCGTGCTCGTGCGCGAGAAAACGCTGGCAGAGCTCAAGGAGCTGAATATGGCGGCGCAGTTTGTGACGGACGCAGGCGATGCGCCGTATGCGGATCTCCACGGCGAGGCTGTGCCGGACGAGCTGCGCATTTTGTCGCTCGATGAGGTGCTGGACTATCTGACCGCTGCCGGCGATTACCGTTACATCATTGAGATCAAGGACGGCGGCGCGGTGGGGCTTGCGGCGGCGGACCGGCTGTATGCGACGCTGCGCGAGCGGGCGCTTCTCGACCGCGTCATCATCGGCAGCTTCCGCGACGAGGTCGCGGACTACATCACGGAAAACTACCCCGACACGCACCGCAGCGCCAGCCCGGACGAGGTGGTGAAGTTCTATCTTGCCGCGCTGACGAACAAAAAGGATTTTGCCTGCAACTATGACGTGCTCCAGCTCCCGTTCGGCAACGCGAAGGAGAGCTATGGGCTGAATCTCGGCACGGCGACCATCATCAATTACGCCCACGCCAACGATCTTGCGATCCAGTACTGGACGGTCAACTCCGAGCGGGACATGGCGTATCTGGCAAGCATCGGCGCGGACGCGCTCATCACCGACTACCCCGACCGCGCGGCAACCGTGCTGAGCGGCGCAGAATAAACAAAACCCCGGAGAAAGCGGCGCTTTCTCCGGGGCTTTTCTGTATTTTTTATGCTTTCAGCCGTTTGCGTTCGGCTTTGGTTTTGCAGAACGTCTCCAGGACGGGGACGAAGAGGAAGCAGCAGAAGGCTGCGGTGAAGCCGCCGTTATAGAGGCAGAACGCCCCGTGCAGCAGCGGCACGCAGGTGACGAGCGTATAGTGCGCCATGCCGAACAGCACGCCCGCGAGCCAGCCGTACTCGCCCGCCACGGGCGACAGCCCGTTTGCAAAGCACAGCCCGATGACGATCGCCTGGGCATTGATCGCCATGGAGAACTCCGCGCCGGTCAGTCCGCAGACAAATTTCGCCACAAAGCTCGCCGCGACATAGCCCAGCATGATCGGGAACACGTTCAGCGGGTGGCTGCCCTTGAAGCAGCAGCAGACCATGCAGAACACGCAGCCCAGCGTCGCCGCGTTCCACGTCGCGCCCACGGCGCAGTAGTAGAGCACGATGAACACGCCGTACACGCCGAAGTTGAGAATGCCCGCCGCGGGTGAAAATTCCGCGCCGAAGTCGGCGTTATAGCCCGTGCTGCGCAGGAGCTTGGGATAGTCGCGCCCGCCGCCGAGCAGCAGCCCGCAGAGGATGGCAAGCCCGAACACCACGCCGCAGAACAGGAAGCTGACCAGCTCAAAGCTGTCGGCAAGACCCACGCCCTCCGACGCGGGCGGCGCGGGCGTAAAGACCTTGTACAGCAGCGCCCGCAGGAAAAACGCCGTCAGCCCGATGGGCACCGCCGCGTTGTAAAGATCGTAGCCCTTGTGCATTTTGGGGCTGTGCGGCAGCATGGCGGGGAAGAGGAAGCCGATGACCACGCCCACCGCCAGCGCCAGCGCAAAGCCGAGCGCGGTAAAGCCGTGCCAGCTCTCGCCCGGATAGCGGAAGAGCATTTCGGTGATGAGCGGGGCAAGCCCGGTGGAGAACAGGAAGGCGTTCGCCATCGCGCCGGGGGACTTTTTCTTGGCGGCGCAGAACAGCAGCACACCCGCGAAGGAGAACCAGATGTTCAGGATCGTCGTGCCCCAGAAGCAGAAGCCCGCCGTCAGGAAAAACGCCAGAACGCTCACGCCGTCGGGCTTGCTGCCGGGCAGACAGTAGATGCCGAGGCAGACTGCGCACACGAGCGCTGCATTCAGGAACGTGCCGGCGACGCCGCCGTAGCTCGCGTCAAAATAGCTCTTGACGGTCTGCCCGGACTGCGTGCAGATGCGCCCGACGCCCGCAAACAGCTCACCCTGTCCGCACGCCGCGGCGATGAGCGCCGCCAGCAGGCACAAAAGCGTAAATGCGCCGAACAGCAGCCGGATGGCGGATGCCGGCTGTTTGAATGTTTCTTTCATAATTCTCTCCCTTTCGGACAAAGCTCTGCCGCCGGGTGACCGGCGGCAGAAATTGCGTAAAATCGGAATTACAGCGTCCGCTCGGCTGCCTCAACGACATGCCCGATCAGCACGGACGTCGTCACAGAGCCGACGCCGCCGGGAACGGGCGTGATCGCACCGACGATCGGCTCGACCTCGGAGAACACGGCGTCGCCCGCGATCGCACCCTTGCCGCCCTTGGCGTTGATCTTCCCCGCGTCCCAGTTGATGGACACGTCGATGACGACCTGCCCCTCGGACACATAGTCCTTCGTCAGGCTGTTCAGAACGCCCGCGGCGGAGACGAGGATGTCCGCCTTGCGCGCGATGCCCGCGACGTCCACGGTCTTGGTGTGGCAGACGGTGACGGTGGCGTTCTTTGCCATGAGCATCATGGCGGCGGGCTTGCCCACAACGAGCGAGCGCCCGATGACGACGGCGTTCTTGCCCTTGCAGTCAATGCCGTAGTAGTCCAGAATTTCCATGCACGCCTGCGGGGTGCAGGGCGCGAAGCCGAGCTTTTTGCCCGTGAAAACGCCCGCGTTCGACAGGTCCGTCATGCAGTCCACGTCCTTCGCGGCGGCGAGATGGTTGCAGATCTCGTCCTGATCCGCCTTGAGGTGCTTGGGCAGCGGTCGGAACATCAGGCAGCCGTGGATGGAATGATCGGCATTGATCGCCTCGATCTGGGCGATGAGCGCTTCCTTGGTCACGTCCTCGGGCAGAACGAACTTTTCAACGTCCACGCCGATGAGCTCCGCGCGCGCCGTCGCGCCCTTTTCATACGACAGGTCGGACGGGTTCTCGCCGCAGCGGACGATCGCGAGCTTCGGGCTGACGCCCTTTTCCTTCAGAGCCGCCACGCGCGCCTGCAATTTTTCGTTCATTGCGGCGGTGACTTCCTTACCGAGCAGCAGTTTTGCCATGATCCTATCTCCTTACTTAAAGAAACCGGTCTTGACCGATTCAAAAATTTCGTCCGCGAGCTTGCCGTATTCGTCCAGCATCGCGAGGCATTTGGCGTTCATCTGCTCCGCGAGCGCACGGTCCTGAAGCGTTTTGGTGTTGATGAACACGTTGAGCGACGCCGCCTGAAGGGCGGATTTCACGATCGCCGCGCCGCAGCCTGCGTCGGATACGGCAAGGCGCGAGCCCTTGTCGGCAAAGACCTTGATGGCGCGGATGGATCCACAGCACAGCTCCATGATGTGCATGGGGACCTGACAGGCGGTGATGGTCGCCTGCTCCAGAATTTCGGGGCGGCTGGGGTCATCCTTGGGGATGCCGTATGCCTTTGCCAGCGGGACAAAGCCCTCGGCGTCCGCCGGGACCTGATCGAGCAGCTCCGTCTGAAGCGCGTCGCACTTCGCCTTGAGCGCGACGATCTCCGCCTCCACGTCAGCGTATTTTTTCTTGCCCACGGTCAGTGAGCCGACCATGTTGCCCAGCGCCGTGCCGAGCGCCGCGACCAGCGCGGACGCGCCGCCGCCGCCGGGCGCGGGTGCGTCAGAGGCGAGAACGGTCACAAATTCCCGGCAGGACTTGGTAGTATAATCCATAGTAAAAACCCTCCTGGTTTTTATAAGTAATAGGTAATAGTGAAGAGTGAAGAGGTGAGGTGTGCCGCGAAGCGGCACGGATTTGAATCGTCGGCGAAGCCGACACCACACGTATTCACGATTCACTCTTACTTTTTACTTAAAAATCGGGGCGGCGGAACACCGCCGCCCCGGTTTTGCATTTTTTAGAACAAGCCGGAAACCTTGCCGGTCTCGGTATCGACGTCGATGCGCCGGTATGCCGGGTTGGCAGCCGTGCCGGGCATCATGGAGATCGTGCCCGCCATCGGGCAGAGGAACTTCGCGCCGCCGTATTCCAGAATGTCGCGGATCGCAAGACGCCAGCCGGTGGGCTCGCCCTTCTTGGTGGGATCGTCGGACAGGGACAGGTGCGTCTTGACCATCATGGTGCAGTAGTCCTTGTACTTGGGATCGGACTCGAAGCGCTCCGCCTTCTGAGCCGCGAGCGGCGCCCAGTCCACGCCGTCCGCGCCGTAGACTTCCTTGGCGATCAGCTCAACGCGCTGACGCAGCGGCATCTCAAGGTCATACAGGAACTTGATGTTGACCGGCTCCTCGCACGCCTCCACGACCGCCTGTGCCAGCTCGATCGCGCCTTCGCCGCCGTAGCGCCAGTGGTTGGACTCCGCGCAGCGCACGCCGTGCTCCTTGCACAGCTTCTTCAGCAGCGCGATCTCGGCGTCGGTGTCGGTGTAGAAGCGGTTGATGCAGACGACGGGGTTGATGCCGGACTTCTTGATGGTGCGCACATGGTGGAAGAGGTTGCAGGTGCCCTTTTCGAGCAGCTCCAGATTCTCCTCGGTGTACTCCTTGGCAAGGGGCGCGCCCGGGGTGACCTTCGGGCCGCCGCCGTGCATCTTGAGCGCGCGGACGGTCGCCACGAGGACGGAGACGTTCGGCGTCAGCCCGGACAGGCGGGTCTTGACGTTCCAGAACTTCTCAAAGCCGATGTCGGCAGCGAAGCCGGACTCGGTGACGTGATAGTCAAACAGCTTGAGCGCCAGACGGTCGGCGATAACAGAGGACTGACCGATGGCGATGTTTGCAAACGGACCGGCGTGCACGAGGACGGGCTGATGCTCGACCGAGTAGCACATGGTGGGGTTGATGCAGTTGCGCATCCACGCGGTCATCGCGCCGGCGACTTCCAGATCCTCGCAGGTGACGGGCTCGCCGCTGCGGGAGTAGGCGACCACGATCTTGCCGATGCGCTCGCGCAGATCCTTCAGGTCGCGGGCGACCGCCAGGATCGCCATCAGCTCAGAGCCGACCGCGATGCCGAACTTGGACTCCATCATATAGCCGTCCAGACGGCCGCCGATGCCGATGATGATGTTGCGCAGACCCTGTGCACAGAAGTCCATGACCCAGCCCATTTCCACGCGCTTCGGGTCGATGTCCAGACGCTTGAGCCCCTTCTTCGCCAGCCACTCGTCGTTGTTGTTGCGCTCGTGCTGCATACGCGCATTGAGGGCGACCATAGCAAGGTTGTGGGCGTTCATGATGTCGTTGATGTCGCCGGTCAGACCCAGGGAGAACTCGGTCATCGGCATGAGCAGAGCGTTGCCGCCGCCGGCAGCCGTGCCCTTGACGTTCATCGTCGGGCCGCCGGAGGGCTGACGCAGCGCGCCGCCGACGTTCTTGCCCAGCTTGCCAAGGCCCTCAATCAGACCCAGGGAGACGGTGGACTTGCCCTCGCCGAACGGGGTGGGGGTGATGGCGGTGACTTCGATGAACTTGCCGTCGGGCTTATCCTTCAGACGGTTCATGACCTTGATGAAGTCGATCTTCGGGGTCTTGCCGTAGGGGATGATCTCCTCAGGCAGAAGCCCCAGCTTTTCCCGGAAATAATCCACGGGGGGCAGCGTTTTTTCCGCCTCCTCCGCGATCTGCCAATCCTTGTAGATCGTGGGGTCGAGCGTGACGCGCCCGGTTTCGGGGTTCACATACTTGCCGTCCTTAAATTCGATTGCCATGGTGTATCCTCCTTGTGCCGCAGGGTCTTAACACCCCCGCGGATTATGATGATTTCGGCGCCGTGCATCCAAACATCAGCATGATTCGGCGCTGATCCTCTGATCGTTCCGACCGGCTTTAGAATATCACGCCGCGGGATGTAAGTCAATGTGCCGTTTCACAAAAAGCAGGTATTTTTTCAGGCATTTTCCACAAAAAAGCACCCCGCTATCAAGATAGCGGGGCACATTATGTACATTTTGAAATGGCTATACCATTTTGCGTCAGGTCCGCTCCTGATACCACGCGATCAGCAGGTCCGCCACCTCGCCGTAGCTCTGCACGCCCGCCTGCTCGGAAAACGCCTTGAGGTAGGTGTCGTTCACCTTCTGCGCCGCGTCCTGCACCTTGCCCTCGTACTGCGCGTAGTGCTTGTTCGCCGCGCGGATGTCCGCCAGCGCGCCCGGATCGAGCTGCGCCCAAATTTCGCCCGCGGCGGCGGAGTCCGCCTTCGTCAGCGCGTTCGAGCAGTATACGAACGCCGCCAGCGCGCCGGAATAGCGGAACTGTACGTCGGAATTTTCCATGCACGCCAGATACGCGCAGAAATTCGCCCCGTCCTCGGCAGCCACGCCCTTGCCGTGCGCCTGCTCGTGGCACATCGTAAACGGCAGCCAGGCGGCATAGGTGTCCGGGTTCACGCCCGCCTCCGCCGTGAGGCACATATAAATGCCCGTTGTGCCGAAGCGGCTGTAAAGCTGCCACGCCGTCAGGCGCTTGACCTTCGCCGTGCTGCCGGAGAACAGCTCGTACCGCTCGCCGAGCGGCGTATAGCCCTCGCCCGCGCGGGCGGCAAGCTGCGAAAACTCGTCAAACTGCGCCACGCCCTCGTCATCGCGCGGCAGCTCCGGCGCAAGGCGGCTCAGCTCCCGCGCGTAAAACGCCGTCGCGTCCGTCAGCTCCTGCACGGAGTATTCGCGCACCGAAAGCCCCAGCTTTTCCCCCACACCGGCGTCGTAGTGGTTGAGCCCCCACAGCGCCACGAACGCGAACGCCAGCGCGCTCACGCCGAGAAGCAGCCCCGCCAGCCACCGCACAAAGCGCTTATTTGCAAGGCTGCGCACGAGCGTGTACAGCGCCCACAAAATGAGCAGCGCCAGCAGCGCCTCCCACAGCGCAAACGGCACCCAGCCCGTCACGCGCCCGATGACCTCCAACGCCGCGCGGGAAAATTGCGTATAAAAGCCGAAGATCGCGTCCGGCGCGCTTTTTGCCAGCAGCATCAAAAGTACGCTCGCCGCCAGCAGCACCGCCGCCAAGATCACCCGTCCGATCGTTTTCAAAGCCCCGTCCCCCATAATAAGCTACCCACGAAGTATAGCACAATTCCCGCCAAAGGAAAAGCGGCTTCATAGAAATTCAGAATTTTGCGTCCGCAAAGCCGCGAAAACCGCCCGGAACGGTTGACTTTACAAGCAATTTCATTATAATAAACAGGTTATAAGAGAAAATTCGGCAGGAGGAAGGGTAGCCTTATGAAAAATTCCGAAAAAACGATGGATAAGATCATCGCGCTCTGCAAAAACCGCGGCTTTGTGTTTGCCGGCAGCGAAATTTACGGCGGACTTGCCAACAGCTGGGACTACGGTCCTTTGGGCGTGGAGTTCAAGAACAACGTCAAAAGGGCGTGGCTGAAAAAGTTCGTGCAGGAGAGCCCGTATAACGTCGGTCTGGACGCGGCGATCATCATGAACCCGCAGACGTGGATCACCACGGGGCACGTTTCGAGCTTCTCTGACCCCCTGCTCGACTGCAAGGCGTGCAAGGCGCGCCACCGCGCCGACAAGCTCATCGGCGAGGAGCACCACGAGGTCAACGTGGACGCGATGAGCTTTGACGAGATGGACAAGTTCATCGCCGAGCATGAGGACATCGTCTGCCCCGTGTGCGGCAAGCACAACTTTACCCCCATCCGCAAGTTTAATCTCATGTTCAAGACCGCCATCGGCGTGACGGAGGATTCGTCCTCCATCTGCTATCTGCGCCCCGAGACCGCGCAGGGTATTTTCGTGAACTTCCAGAACATCCAGCGCACCACGCGCCGCAAGCTGCCGTTCGGTGTGTGTCAGGTGGGCAAGGCGTTCCGCAACGAGATCACGCCGGGCAACTTTACCTTCCGCACGCGTGAGTTTGAGCAGATGGAGTGTGAGTTCTTCTGCCAGCCGGGCACGGACCTCGAATGGTTCGCCTACTGGAAGGACTACTGCGTGAACTGGCTCAAGACGCTCGGCATCAAGGACGAGAATCTGCGCCTGCGCGACCATGAGCCGGCGGAGCTGGCGTTCTACTCCAGAGCCACCACCGACATCGAATACGCGTTCCCGTTCACCGATTGGGGCGAGCTGTGGGGCATTGCTGACCGCACGGATTATGACCTCAAGCGCCATCAGGAAGCCTCCGGCAAGGACCTGACGTATTTCGATCAGGAGAAGAACGAGCACTATATCCCGTATGTCATCGAGCCGTCGCTCGGCTGTGACCGCGTGGCACTGGCGTTTTTGTGCGAGGCGTATGACGAGGAGGTCATCGACGAGGCGAAGAACGACGTGCGCGTCGTGCTGCACCTGCATCCGGCGCTCGCACCGTTCAAGGCAGCCATCCTGCCGCTGTCCAAAAAGCTCTCTGAGCCTGCGCGCAAGCTCCATGACGAGCTGAGCAAATACTGGATGATCGACTTTGACGAGACCGGCTCCATCGGCAAGCGCTACCGCCGCGAGGACGAGATCGGCACGCCCTACTGCATCACTGTGGACTTTGACACCGTGGGCGACCCCGAAAAGGGCGTTGCCGCCGACAATGCCGTCACCATCCGTGACCGCGACACCATGCAGCAGGTCCGCGTCCCCATCAGCGAGCTGAAGACCTGGCTGGAAGAGAAGCTGGCATATTAAAAATCCAAGGGGAGGGGCAGCGCCCCTCCCTGCCGTTTATCCGCGAAACCGCAAAATCCGCACGCGCCACCTTCCCCATGTGGGGAAGGTGGCGCGCAGCGCCGGATGAGGAGAAGGGTGGTACGTTCTGAGATGCTGCCACGTTTGGCTCAAAAACGCGATGCAGCTCAAAAATAAGAACCCTTCCCCTCATCAGTCGGCTTCGCCGACAGCTTCCCCCCGAGGGGAAGCCTTGGAATTGCGCAAACCTGCCGGTGCAGTGCGCACCCTTGCCTCTCCCTTTGGGAGAGGTGTCCGAGCGCAGCGAAGGACGGAGAGGGTAAATAATGAAGACCCTCTCAGTCGCCTTCGGCGACAGCTCTCCCAAAGGGAGAGCCAAGTACCCTCTCAGTCAGCTTCGCTGACAGCTCTCCCAGAGGGAGAGCCAAGGAACTTCTGCGAATCGCCGCTGCCGCAAAAGAGCGGCGGGCGGGGTAGAACCCCGCCCCTGCAAAAAAAATACAAATATGTGCGATCATCGCACTTTTTGGAGGAGCTTTTATGAATACGACCGCCATTGTCACCGTTGTTGGACCTGACCGCGTGGGCATCATCGCGGAGATCTGCCGCACGCTGGCAGACCTCGACTTAAACGTGCTGGAGATCAGCCAGACCATCATGTCCGGGATGTTCACCATGATCATGCGCGTGCAGCCGTGCGCCGGCACGCCCGATTTTGAGACCGTGCGCGCGCGTCTGGACGATAAGGGCGCGGAAATGGGGCTGTCCGTGCGCATCCAGCGCGAGGACATCTTTGACGCCATGCACACCGTGTGAGGGAACTGCCATGCTCAAACATTCCGACATCATGTCCACCGTCGATATGATCGACCACCAGCATCTGGACATCCGCACCATCACCATGGGCATCTCCCTGCTGGACTGCGCCGATCCCGACCCCGCCGCCTGCGCGCGGAAAATCTACGACAAGATCTGCCGTCTGGCAAAAGACCTCGTGCCCACCGGCTGCGCCATCGAGCGGGAGCTGGGCATTCCCATTGTGAACAAGCGCATCTCCGTCACGCCCATCTCGCTGGTCGCGGGCGCGTGTGAAACAGATGACTTTGTGCCGTTTGCAAAAGCCCTTGACCGTGCGGCAAAGACGTGCGGCGTGGACTTCATCGGCGGCTTTTCCGCGCTCGTGCACAAGGGCATGACCTCCGGCGACCGGCGGCTGCTTGCCGCCATCCCGCAGGCGCTGGCGGAGACCGACGTGGTCTGCTCCAGCGTGAACGTCGCCACCACCAAGGCGGGCATCAACATGGACGCCGTGCGCGAGATGGGCGTCATCGTCAAAAGGACCGCCGAGCTGACAAAAGACCGCGACGGTCTCGGCTGCGCCAAGCTCGTCATCTTCTGCAACGCCGTGGAGGATAACCCGTTTATGGCGGGCGCGATGCACGGCGTGGGCGAGGCGGAGTGCGTGCTGAACGTGGGCGTGTCCGGCCCGGGCGTGGTGTACCACGCGCTGCAAGGCGTGAAGGGCGCGCCGCTCGACGTCGTCGCCGAGACGGTCAAAAAGACCGCCTTCCGCATCACCCGCATGGGGCAGCTCGTGGCGCAGGAGGCATCGCGCCGCCTGAATGTGCCGTTTGGCGTGGTCGATCTGTCGCTCGCGCCCACGCCCGCCGCGGGCGACAGCGTGGCGCGTATTTTGGAAGAAATGGGACTCGAAACGTGCGGCACGCACGGCACGACCGCTGCGCTGGCGCTGCTCAACGACGCGGTCAAAAAGGGCGGACTGATGGCGTCCGGCTCGGTCGGCGGGCTGTCCGGCGCGTTCATCCCCGTCTCGGAGGACGAGGGCATGATCGCCGCCGCGCAGGCGGGTGTTCTGAGCCTCGATAAATTAGAGGCGATGACGTGCGTGTGCTCCGTGGGGCTGGACATGATCGCCGTCCCCGGCGATACGAGCGCCGAGACCATCTCCGCCATCATCGCCGACGAGGCTGCCATCGGCATGGTCAACTGCAAAACGACCGCCGTCCGCCTCATCCCCGCGCCGGGGAAAACGGTCGGCGACCACGTGGAGTTTGGTGGACTTCTGGGCGCGGCGCCGATCATGGCGGTGCATCCCGAATCCCCCGCCGTGTTCGTAGATCGCGGCGGACGCATCCCCGCCCCCATGCAGAGCTTAAAGAATTAGGGCAGCATCGCGCGCTCCTGCCCGCTCCGAAAAAATCGTAATATTTTGCAAATACCACTGGAAAAATCCCCGGTTTTGCGGTATGATACAAGATGAGCAAAGCAACATGACTCAACACAAACAAACAGCATCCAAGAAGGAAGGAATCGTTATGGAAAAAAACAAACTGCAGGAGCTGAAGCTGAACGCCGCCAAAGCGCGTCTGCTGGGCGTGCAGATGGTGCACGATGCCGCGTCGGGTCATCCCGGCGGCTCGCTGAGCTGCATGGACGTTCTGACGTACCTCTATTTTGACGCCATGCGCGTCGATCCGAAAAACCCGCAGTGGGCAGACCGCGACCGCTTTGTGATGTCCAAGGGTCACTGCTCGCCCGCCGTTTACCCCGTGCTGGCGCTGCGCGGCTTCTTCCCGGTGGAAAACCTCAAGATGTTCCGCCGCATCGACGGGCATATGTCCGGGCACGTCGAGATGCACTATAACCCCGGCGTGGATATGTCCACCGGCTCTCTCGGTCAGGGCATCTCCGTGGCGGTCGGCATGGCACTGGCCGGCAAGCAGTCCGGCAAGGACTACCGCGTGTACGCCATTCTCGGCGACGGCGAGCTTGCCGAGGGTCAGGTCTGGGAAGCGGCGATGGCTGCCAACAAGTATCACCTCGATAACCTCTGCGCGTGCGTGGACGTGAACGGGCTGCAGATCGACGGCGCAACGAAGGACGTCATGCCCACCGAGCCGCTGGACAAGAAGTTTGAAGCGTTCGGCTGGCACGTTGTGAAGTGCGACGGTCACGATTTTGAGAGCATCGACGCCGCGTACAAGGAGGCTGCCGCCACGAAGGGTCAGCCCACCGTCATCCTTGCCAAGACTGTCAAGGGCAAGGGCGTGAGCTTCATGGAAAACAACGCCGGCTGGCACGGCAAAGCGCCCAACGATGAGCAGTTCGCCACCGCCAAGGCGGAGCTGGAAGCGGTCATCAAGGAACTGGAGGGTTAAAAAATGGCTGAAAAAATCGCTACTCGTGAAGCATACGGCCGCGCGCTGGGCGCGCTGGCTGAAAAATACCCGGAGCTGGTCTGCTTTGACGCCGACCTCGCGGGCGCGACCATGTCCAAGTTCTTCAAGGAAGCCTGCCCTGAGCGCTTCTTTGATATGGGCATCGCCGAGGCAAACATGGTCGGCGTTGCCGCCGGCATGAGCCTGTGCGGCTACAAGCCGTTCGTGAACACGTTCGCCATGTTCGCCGCCGGTCGTGCATGGGAGCAGGTGCGCAACACCGTCTGCTATCCGCATCTGAACGTCAAGGTCGTCGGCAGCCACGGCGGTCTGTCCGTCGGTGAGGACGGCGCGACCCATCAGTGCATCGAGGATTTCGCCATCATGCGCGCCATCCCCGGCATGACCGTGCTCTGCCCGTGCGACGGCAACGAAATGCGCGCGGCGGTCGAAGCGCTCGTGAACTTTGACGGCCCGGCGTATATGCGCCTCGGCAGGCTCGCGGTGGAGACCGTGACGGACTCCATCCCCGGCTACAAATTCGAGATCGGCAAGGGCGTCACCCTGCGTGACGGCACGGACGTGACGATCATCGCCGTCGGCATGAACGTGCAGATGGCGCTCGCCGCGGCGGACCTGCTGGCGGCGGACGGCATCAGCGCCCGCGTCATTGATATGCACACCATCAAGCCGCTCGACCGCGAGTTGATTTTGAAGGCTGCGAAGGAGACCGGCGCGATCGTCACCACCGAAGAGGCGAACGTCCTCGGCGGTCTGGGCGCGGCGGTCGCCGAGCTGCTGGGTGAGGAGTACCCCGTGCCCGTCGTGCGCCATGGCGTTGAGGACGAGTTCGGACGCAGCGGCAAAGCGCCCGCAGTCCTCGAAGCCTACGGCATCACGCCCGCCGGCATCGCGGAAAAGGCAAAGAAAGCCGTTGCACTCAAAAAGTAAGTTTTGTATAATAAGTGGGAAGCACAGTGTGCTTCCCACTATTTTTATGAGGTAATGCGATGAAACAGACGCTGCTGGACGGTTTGCGATCGCGCGGGCGTGCGCTGGACGGGCAAACGGTCGATACGCTCTGCGCCTTCGGCGCGGCGCTGCTGGGAAAAAACCGGGTCATGAACCTGACCGCCATCACAGACCCCGCTGCCGTGGCGCAGCTTCATTTTCTCGACAGTCTGGCGCTGCTGGATGCGGCAGAGCTGGCGGGCAAGACCGTGCTGGACATCGGCTGCGGCGCGGGCTTTCCCGGCGTGCCGCTGAAGATCGCCGAGCCGACGATCCGGCTGACGCTGCTCGATTCGCTGGCAAAGCGCATGAACTGGCTGGCGGAGGTGCTGCCGGGGCTTGGCGTGGAGGCGGAGATTGTCACCGCGCGGGCGGAGGAGTACGCCGCGCAGCGCCGCGAGCAGTATGACGTGGTCACGTCCCGCGCCGTCGCACGGCTGAACGTGCTGGCGGAGCTGTGCCTGCCGTTCGTGCGCGTGGGCGGGCAGTTCCTCGCCATGAAGGGCGCGCTCGCGCAGGAGGAGGTGGACGAGGCGCAGCGCGCCATCCGCACGCTTGGCGGCAGGGTGCAGAGGATCTATGAATACCCCGTCGCCGACACCACCCACCGCGTCGTCATCATCGAAAAAGTGACCCCGACCCCCAAGCAATACCCCCGCGCCTTCGCAAAGATCAAAAAAAGCCCATTGTAAAAAATCGCGGCAGACGAAATCTGCCGCGATTTTTGCGCGCACCCACGCCTTCCCCTTGAGGGGAAGGTGGCGCGAAGCGCCGGATGAGGAGAAGAGTTGTACGTTCTGAGCTGTGACGCGTTTCGCCCGTACCAAAGCCTCCCCTTGGTCACCAAGGGAAGCCTTTGCGTCGTGCAAACGTAGCAACCGCTCAGAACGTACAACCCCTCCCCTCATCAGTCCGCTCCGTGGACAGCTTCCCCCCGAGGGGAAGCCTTGGACTTCCGCAAACCCGCCGCACTCCCGCAAAATTTTACTTAGATTTTACACAAAGCTGACCTTGCATTTGACCTGCGTCCTTTATACTCTTACCCGACAAAAGCTGTGGAGGGACCAAGAGGAATATGGATTTTTTTGATCTTCTGAAAATGATCGGCGGGCTGTGCCTGTTTTTGTTTGGCATGAACCTGATGGGGCAGGGGCTGGAGCGCCGCGCGGGCGGCAGTCTGCGCACCCTGCTCGGCAAGCTCACCGACCGCGCGCTGACCGGCTTCCTGACGGGTCTGGGCGTGACGGCGATCATTCAGTCGTCGTCCGCGACCACGGTCATGGTCGTCGGCTTTGTAAACTCGGGGCTTATGACCCTGCGGCAGGCGATCAACGTCATTATGGGCGCGAACGTCGGCACGACAGTCACGGCGTGGCTGCTGAGCCTGGGCGGCATTCAGGCGGATAATTTCTTCGTGCAGCTCTTAAAGCCCAGCTCGTTTACGCCGGTGCTGGCGCTCATCGGCACGGTGTATTTCATGTTCTGCAAGGATGCACGCAAGAAGGACACGGGGCTGATCCTGCTCAGCTTTGCCACGCTCATGTTCGGCATGGAGACGATGAGCGGCGCGGTGTCGGGGCTGAAGGATGTGCCGGCATTTACGAGACTGTTCGTCGCCTTCAAAAATCCCATCCTCGGCGTGCTCGCGGGCGCGCTGCTCACGGGCGTGATCCAGTCCAGCTCCGCCTCCGTCGGCATTTTGCAGGCGCTGGCGACGACCGGCGCGGTCAGCTATGCCGCCGCTATCCCCATCATCATGGGGCAGAATATCGGCACCTGCGTGACGGCGATGATCGCGTCCGTCGGCACGAACAAAAACGCCCGCCGCGCGGCGGTGGTGCATCTGATGTTCAACATCATCGGCGTGGTCGTGCTGCTGACGGTCTTTTCCGCCGTCCGCGCCCTCGCGCACCCGGCGATTTTGGACGAGGGCGCGACGATGGGCGGCATTGCCGTCTGCCATTCGCTCTTCAATATCCTCTGCACGGCGATGCTCCTGCCCGCGGGCGGGCTGCTGGAGCGGCTGGCGATCCGCATCGTGCCGGACGACGCGCAGAAGGAAAAGCTCTCGGAGCTGGATGAGCGCCTGCTTGCAACGCCGTCGCTGGCGCTGCAGCAGAGCCGCGCGGTGGCGTCTCAGATGGCGCGGCGCGCGGTGGCAGCGCTTCGCGGCGCGCTGGACAGCCTGACGGCGTATACGCCGGAGCTTGCCGCGCGCATCCGCGAGGGGGAAACGCTCTGCGACCACGACGAGGATATTCTCGGCACATATCTGGTCAAGCTCAGCGCGTGCAAGCTCGGTCCGGCGCAGAGCGAGGAAGCCGCGGGGCTGCTCAAATCCATCGGCGACCTCGAGCGCATTTCCGACCACGCCGTGAACGTGCTGGAGTCGGCGGAGGAGCTGCGGCAGAAAAAGCTCTCGTTCAGCCCGGCGGCGCAGGCGGAGCTGGCGGTGCTGTCCGCGGCGGTGCGGAAGATCCTGACGCTGACAGAGGAGTCGTTCGAGACTGCCGATGTTGCAAAGGCGGCGCAGGTCGAGCCGCTGGAGCAGGTCATCGACCTTCTCAAGGAGCAGATGCGCACGCGCCACATCCTGCGGATGCAGCAGGGCGCCTGCGGCATCGAAACAGGCTTTGTGCTCTGCGATCTGCTGACCGACCTTGAGCGCACGTCCGACCACTGCTCGAACATCGCCGGCTGCACCATCGACACCGCGCAGCATAACCTGAACCTGCATGAAACGCTTCGGGCGATCAAGCTCGGCGACGAGGGCTTCCGCCGCGCGATGCGCGATTACGCGATGGAGTATAAGCTGCCGTAAATATCGTGAAGAGTGAAGAGCGAAAAGTGAAGAAGTGTGGTGTGCCGCACAGCGGCACGAATTGAAACCGTCGCGCCCCGCGCGACACCGCACCTATTCACTACTACCTGTTACTTAAATATGCCCGGCGGCAACAGCCGCCGGGCAGCGTTTCAGTCTGTCGAAAAAGCCTCGCAGAGTTTTGCGCCCGCAGGCAACAGCCGCCGGGCAGCGGTTTATTTTGCCTCTTCTCTGCGCCATGCTTCCAGACCCGCCTGCCCCTCCGGGGTGACGGGGCGCAGCCATTTCATGGAGCGGAAATGGCGGATACTGAGCAGACTCTTGGGAATATCCTCGCCCAGATACGCGCACATGACCACACCCAAAAACGGCAGGTGCAGCACATTTGCCGCCAGCAGCGTCAGCGGGATGGAGATGAGCCACAGCGCGCCGAGATCAAAGAACATTCCCGTGAGCGTATCGCCGCCGGAGCGGAACACGCCCACGACCTGCACATAGCTGATGTTGCGGAAGCCGACCTCCAGCGAACAGAACACCGTCACGGCAAGCGCCGTTGCCAGCGTCAGCGCCGAGAGCGTCTCGCCCGTGGAGAAGATCGACACCAGCGGATGCCGTAGCAGGATCATAAGCCCGCCGATGACAACGCCCAGCAGCGGCACGAGCACGGAAAACCGCCGTGCATCCTCCACGCCGCGGCGGATCTTGCCGCTGCCGATGGACTTGCCGACCATGATGACGCAGGCGTTGCCCATGCCCACATAAAACGCGAAGGCAAGCTCGGAAAACGTCTTAAAAATGGTCATACCGGCGTAATATTCATAGCCCATGTTGGAATACACCATGTTGAGCACCAGAATGCCCATCGCCCAGAGCCCCTCGTTGCACATAACGGGCAGCGCGCGGGCGCAGAACGCGCCGAAGTTTTTGAGTCCGAAGCGCGTCAGCTCCCGGATCGGTCCTGTGAGGATGTTTTTCTCGATCAGCGAGAAGATCAGCACCAAAATCGGACCGAGCCACGAGGAGATGCACGTCGCCAGCGCCGCGCCCGCAACGCCCATGCGCGGCATTCCGAACGCGCCGTTGATGAGACCGTAGTCCACGAACGCGTTTACGACCGTGGTGATGGCGGCGACGTACATCGGCAGCTTGACCCGCTCGGTGTTGCGCAGGACCGCAGAGAGCACATTCATCAGCGCTACCGCCGGATACGAGAAGCAGACGATGGTCAGATACCGGCAGCCCGCCTCGATGACGGCGGCGTCCTGATTGAACAGCCCGATGACCCAGCGCGGCGCGGCAAGCGCCACGCCCATAAACGCAAAGGACACGACCAGACTGCTCAAAAGCCCCATGCCGAGCACGCGGCGGATGCCCTTGAGATCCTTGACGCCCCAATACTGCGAGACGAACACGCTCATGCCGGAGCACAGCCCGAAGCCCAGCAGCATACACAGCCAGCCCCACTGCGCCGCCATGCCGACGGCGGAGAGCACCACGTCGCCCAGCCGCGAGACCATCATCGTATCGACAAGCTGGAAGGAGCTGGACAGCACGTTCTGGATGGACACCGGCAGCGCCAGCCGCAGCGCCACGCGCCAGAAGGGCTTGTCGCCCAGATAGTTTGTCAGTTTCATATGTTTTCTCCGAGGATAAAACGCGGGAATGCCGAAGCCGGCATTCCCACGAAGTTTTTGGTAAGGTCGCGTGAGAGACCACGTCAGAAGAAACCCTTTCGGAACGCATCCTTGCAAAGCAAGGCCGCTTTTCCTGTCGGCTTCCTTCTTCCTTTTTCCGGTCGAACCGCTACGCTGGGTTCGCCCGGAATTTTTTATTGCGTATTGAGTTGATTTTCGCTTTGTTCGAAACCCTTATGCCATGCCTGCCGTGATGATCGCCATTTTGTAGACCTCGTCGGCGTTGCAGCCGCGGGAGAGGTCGTTGATGGGCGCGTTCAGACCCTGCAGGATCGGACCGTAGGCCTCAAAGCCGCCCAGACGCTGCGCGATCTTATAGCCGATGTTGCCCGCCTCGATGCACGGGAAGATGAACGTGTTGGCGTAGCCCGCGACCTTCGAGCCGGGGAACTTGAGCTGACCGACGACCGGGGAGACCGCCGCGTCAAACTGCATTTCGCCGTCGATGGCAAGCTCAGGCGCGAGCTCCTTGGCAATTTTGGTTGCCTCGGCGGACAGCGCGACCGTGCCGCCCTTGCCGCTGCCCTTGGTGGAGAAGCTCAGCATGGCGACCTTGGGGTCAATGCCGAAGAACTGCGCAGTGCGCGCGGACTCGATGGCGACCTCCGCCAGCTTCTGCGCGCCGGAGAACGTCACCTCGCCGGTGGTCTTATCCAGCGTATCGGGATAGTCGATGTTGATGGCGCAGTCGCCCATGCAGTACTTTTCCTGCGCGCCGTCCTTGCCCTCGCGGCAGAGGATGAAGCAGGAGGAGACGAGGTGCGCGCCCTTGCGGGTCTTGACGAGCTGGAGCGCCGGACGAACGGTATCGGCGGTGGAGTAGGTCGCGCCGCCGAGCAGCGCGTCCGCCTTGCCCAGCTTTACGAGCATCGTGCCGAAATAGTTGCCCTTGGCGAGCGCGGCGCGGCAGTCCTCTTCGGACATCTTGCCCTTGCGCAGCTCGACCATTTTCGCCACCATCTCATCCATGCCGTCATAGGTCGCGGGGTCGATGATGGTCGCCTTGCAGATGCAGAAATTGCCCTTTTCCGCGGCAGCCTTGACCTCGGCTTCGTTACCGATGAGGATGACGTCCATCAGGTCCTCCTTGAGAAGGCGGCTGGCAGCCTCGAGGATACGGGCGTCAGGACCTTCGGTAAAGACGATGGTGCGGCGGGTGGCTTTGAGTGCGTCGATCAGTTTGGTGAACATACTATGTACCTCCAATTTTGCGTTTACGCGCAATTCTTGATTACAGTATACAACGTTTTTCGTATACACTCAACCGTTTTTTACGCATTTTCCAGAAGCGAGAGCAGGCGCTTGTAGCCGTCCTCCCAGATCTCGGTGTGGTTCGGCGTCCAGCGCTCAACGGGCTCGGAGCGGCGCACGACGGCGCGCAGCTCGGAAATGTCCTGAATATCGCCCAGCGCCATCGCCTGCGCCAGCAGGTTGCCGATCGCCGCACCCTCGATGGGACCCGTGATGACGGGGCGGTCGATGGAATCGGCGACGAGCTGGTCAAGCATCCGATTCTGGATGCCGCCGCCGACGATGTTGAGCTGCTCGATGCGCTGCCCCTTGATCTCCTCCAGCCGCTCCAGCGCCCAGCGGTACTTGAGCGCCAGCGACTCATAGATACAGCGCGCGACCTGCCCGACCGTTTCGGGCACGGGCTGATTTGTGCGGCGGGCGAACGCCTGAATTTTTTCGACCATCCGCCCACCGGCATAAAAGTCGCCGCAGTCGGTGTCGATGACGGTGCGCATCGGCTCAGACTGCTCCGCCTGCTTTACGATGTCGTCCCAGCTCAGATGCTGCCCCGCCCTCTGCCAGTCGCGGCGGCACTCCTGAATGAGCCACAAGCCCATGATGTTCTTGAGCGGGCAGAAGCCGCCCTGGATCGTCCCTTCATTGGAGAAATTCGCCTCGCGCACCGTATCGGTCAGCAGCGGCGCGTCCGTCTCCGTGCCGAACAGCGACCAGGTGCCGCTCGACAAGAACGCAAAGCTCCCCTCGCCGGGGATCGCTGCCAGGGCGGACGCGGTATCATGCGTGCCCACGGCGGCAAAGTGCGCGCGGTTGATGCCCAGCTCCTCGGCAAGCTCCGCCCGCAGCCGCCCGCGGAGCTGACCGGCGCGGTCCATGGGCGTGAAGATCTTGCGCGGCAGCCCCAGCGCGTCGATCGTCTGCCAGTCGTAGTCCTTCGCGGTGGGATTATAGATCATGCCGGTCGTGACCTCGGTGTACTCCGACTTCTTTTCGCCCGTGAGCAAAAAGCCCAGCAGGTCGGGCATAAACAGCAGCGTCTCGGCGTTTTCCAGCGCCACGTCGCCCTCGCGCTTGCGGCGGTAGAGCTGATAGAGCGTGTTGAAGTTCTCATTGGCGATGCCCGTGCGGGCAAAGAGCGTGGGGAAATCCACGACCTTCCACGTCTCGCGGAAATCGTCATCCACCGCGTAGCGGTAGGCGCGGGGGTTGGAAAGGAGATGGTCGTTGCGGTCGAGCAGACCGTAATCCACGCCCCAGGTGTCGATGCCGAAGCAGTCCAGCTCGCCGACGTTTGCCTGCTTGAAGGCAAGCAGCCCCTGCTTGAGCTGGCTGTAAAGATACGGCAGATCCCAGTAGAATACGCCGTTCATCTCTACATAGTTATTTTCAAAGCGGTGCAGCTCACGCATGACGATCCTCTCGCCGTCGAACTGCCCCAGGATCGCGCGTCCGTTTGACGCGCCGAGGTCGAATGCCAGTAGGTTGCGCATGGGTACCTCCTTAAATTCTATCTGTCACGCAAACGTGACGTGTCCGACTTCCAGAATGTCCGCGATGCGGCGGCAGGCGCGCCCGTCGCCATAGGGGTTGCTGGCGCGCGCCATCGCCTGATACGCGTCGCTGTCCTCCAAAAGCTGCTTAAAATTGCGGTAGATGACGTCCTCGTTCGTGCCCACCAGCCGCAGCGTCCCGGCGTCGATGCCCTCGGGACGCTCGGTCGTGTCGCGCATGACGAGCACGGGCTTGCCGAGCGACGGCGCTTCCTCCTGAATGCCGCCGCTGTCGGTCAGGATCAGATAACTGCGGGCGAGCAGATTGTGGAAGTCCAGCACCTCCATCGGCTCGATGATATGGATGCGGTCACAGCCGCGCAGCTCCTCATCCGCCGCCTGCCGTACCACGGGGTTCATGTGGATGGGGTAGATCGCCTTGACGTCGGGGTGCTCGTCCATAATGCGGCGGATGGCGCGGAACATTTGGTGCATCGGCTCGCCCAGGTTTTCGCGCCGGTGCGCCGTGATGACGATGAGGCGGCTGCCCTGCGCCCAGGTCAGCTCCGGGTGCGTATAATCCTCGCGCACGGTCGTTTGCAGCGCGTCAATGGCGGTGTTGCCGGTGACAAAGATCGTCTCCGCGCGCTTGCCCTCGTGCAGGAGATTGTCCCGCGCGCGCGCCGTGGGCGCGAAGTTGTACTGCGAAATAATACTGACCGCCTGCCGGTTAAATTCCTCGGGATACGGCGAATAAATATTGTAGGTGCGCAGCCCCGCCTCCACATGCCCCACGGGAATTTGCAGGTAGAAGCACGCGAGCGCGGTGACAAACGTGGTGGACGTGTCGCCGTGCACGAGCACAACGTCGGGGCGCACCTCCTCCAACACCGCCCGGATGCGGTTCAGGATATTCGTGGTGATGTCAAACAGCGTCTGCTTGTCCTTCATGATGGAAAGGTCGTAGTCCGGCTCAACGCCGAACGCGGCGAGCACCTGATCGAGCATCTGCCGGTGCTGCCCCGTGACGCAGACGACGGTCTTGAGACCCTTGCGCGTCTTGAGCTCGTTCACCAGCGGGCACATTTTGATCGCCTCGGGGCGCGTGCCGAATACCAGCATGACAGTTTTCATGTTGCGCCTCCTTACAGCCGGTAAACGCCCGGCAGCGTGCACACCATGCGCGTGTCGAGCACGGTCTTTCCGGCGAGCTTTTCCATGTTTTCCTTGAGCTCGTTATGCCCGACCATGATGACGACGAGATCAACATCCCGCAAAAACGCGTCCAGCTCGTGGTACTGATTTTCGACCAGATCGCGCGCGACCATCGGGTCATAGACCTTGAGCGGCGCGGCGAGGTGGCGCTTCTGACACTCCAAAAGCTGGAGCGTGGGCGATTCGCGGCAGTCGTCCACATTTTCCTTGTACGTCAGCCCGTACAGACCCACGCGCGCGGGATCGGTGATGCCGGTATCGTCCATGATGTCGCGGATGCGCCCGAGCACATACTCCGGCATGGCGGCGTTGACGCGCATGGCAGCGCCCGTCACCGCCGTGAGGGCGGGGTAGTCGCCGACCAAAAACCACGGATCGACCGAGATGCAGTGCCCGCCCACGCCCGGGCCGGGCTGCAAAATATTCACGCGCGGGTGCATATTGCAGATGCGGATGATCTCCTGCACGTCCATGCCGTCGTGCCGGCAGATCTGCGCCAGCTCGTTGGCAAAGGCGATGTTGACGGCGCGGAACGTATTTTCCACGACCTTCGTCATCTCCGCCGTGCGGATGTCCGTCACCACGATCTGTCCCTGACAGAACGAGGCGTAGAGCGCTTTGATCTTTTCGCCCACCGCCGGATCGTCCGCGCCGATGGTGCGGTTGTTGTGCAGCAGCTCATAGACCATGTTGCCGGGGATGATGCGCTCCGGCGCGTGCACGAGCGAGACGGACTTGTCCGACTGCGCAATGAGCGGGCGGACAAAGCGGTCGATCGTGCCGGGGGAGATCGTCGATTCGATCACCACGCACGCGCCCTCCGGGCACACGTTCAGTACCTCCTGCACCGCCGCGCAGACGAATTTTGCATCTACCTTTTTGCTGAACGGGTCGTAGGGCGTGGGGACGGAGACGATGTAGGTATCCGTGACCTGATACTCGCCCGTAAACGCGATGCCCGCCGCGAGCGCGCTTGCAAACAGCTCGTCCAGACCCTTTTCCTGAAACGTCGTTTTTCCGGCGCGCAGCGTTTTGACCAGCGCCTCGTTATAATCCGTGCCCACGACCTCAACGCCGTGCGACGCGAGCATCAGCGCCGTGGGCAGCCCAATATAGCCAAGACCAATGACATTGACCATTGTGTTCTCCTCTGCTTTTCGCCCGCGCATAATGCGGGCAATTATATTCAAGTATAGTATATCTCCAAATCCTTCATCTTTCAACTGAATATTTCATTCCGCGAGAAAAAGCGGGAAATTGCGAAATTTTGACTTGTCCTCAGTAAAGCGCTGTGCTATAATCACGTTAAAGTGCTGCTGTTTGCGGTCTATACCGGGAACTTGGGACGTTCGGCTGCGTGTTTTGCAGCCCGCGCCCGCCCGTGCTGCAAATGGCGGCAACGTTTTTTAAGAGGAGAGAAAAGCTATGACTGGAGATTCCGTACAGATCCTGATCGCCATGGTCTGCTACATGGTCGTTGTCATCGGGATCGGTGTGGCGTTTGCAAAGCGCGCCAATCAGAACTCGGAAAACTATTTTATCGGCGGCAGGACGCTCGGCCCGTGGGTCGCGGCGATGAGCGCCGAGGCCTCGGACATGAGCGGCTGGCTTCTGATGGGGCTGCCCGGCGTTGCCTACTGGTGCGGCATCAGCGGCGCGGTGTGGACCGCCATCGGTCTTGCCGTGGGCACCTATCTCAACTGGCTGATCGTTGCAAAGCCCCTGCGCCGCTATTCGCTCGTGGCGGGCAACGCCATCACCGTGCCGGACTTTTTGTCCAACCGCTTCCGTGAGAAGAAAAAGGTCATCATGACCATCGCTTCGGTGTTCATTCTGGTGTTCTTTGCCGTGTACGCCGGCAGCTGCTTTGTCACCTGCGGCAAGCTGTTTTCCAAGCTGTTCGGGCAGAGCTATCAGCTCATGATGGTCGTGGGCGCGCTGTTCGTGCTGCTCTATACGTTCCTCGGCGGCTTCCTCGCCGAGTCCGCGTCCGACTTCATGCAGGCAGTCGTGATGATCTTCGCACTCGTCACGGTGCTGGTGCTGGGCGTCTCGGCTGCGGGCGGCTTTTCCGCTGTGGTGGAAAACGCCAAGTCCATTCCCGGCTTCTTTGACTTCTTCTTTAAGGCGACCCCGCAGGTGGACGCAGGCGGCGTGCAGCAGCTCTCCGCTGCCGGTCAGCCGCTGTTCGGCAGCGCCGAGTCCTATCCGCCGCTCTCCGTCCTCTCCGAGATCGCGTGGGGTCTGGGCTATTTCGGGATGCCGCAGGTCCTGCTCCGCTTCATCGCCATCCGCCGCACGAGCGAGCTGACGCAGTCGCGCCGCATCGCCACGGCCTGGGTCGTCATTTCGCTGACCGCCGCCGTGTTCATCGGCACGATGGGGCGCGTGCTCCTGCCCACCGCGCTGGATACCGCCTCGCAGGCGGAAAATGTATTCGTCGTGCTCTCGCAGATGCTCCTGCATCCGCTGTTTGCCGGTCTTGTCATGGCGGGCATCCTCGCCGCGACGATCAGCTCGTCCGACTCCTACCTGCTCATCGCCGCCAGCGCTTTCTCCAAGAACCTCTATCAGGGCGTTTTCAAGAAGGACGCGACGGATAAGCAGGTCATGACCGTCTCGCGCATCGCGCTGCTGGTGGTCGCCATCATCGGCATGATCATCGCGCTGGACGAAAACAGCATCATCTTTACCATCGTCTCGTTCGCGTGGGCTGGCTTCGGCGCGACGTTCGGCCCGCTGGTGCTCTTCTCTCTGTTCTGGAAGCGCACCACCCGCGCCGGCGCGATCGCCGGTATGGTCGGCGGCGGCGGCATGGTGTTCCTCTGGAAGCTCGTCATCAAGCCCCTCGGCGGCCTGCTCGGCATCTACGAGCTGCTGCCCGCGTTCCTCTTCTCCTGCATCCTGATCGTGGTGGTCTCGCTGCTCACCAAAGCGCCCTCCGCCGAAATTCAGGAAGAGTTCGAACGCGCCAAGACCGCAGAATAAACAATGTGCGCCCCGTTCCGACCCGGAACGGGGCGCGCTCGTTATAGCGGAAAGGTACGTTCCCAGTCGTAACGTAGGGGAGGGGCTTGCCCCTCCCAGCGTTTTTCTGAGGCAGTGCTGATTTGCAAAAGTCCCTTGGCTCTCCCTTTGGGAGAGCTGTCAGCGAAGCTGACTGAGAGGGCGCTTGGCTCTCCCTCTGGGAGAGCTGTCGCCGAAGGCGACTGAGAGGGTCTTCATTATTTACCCTCTCCGTCCTCGCTGTGCTCGGACACCTCCCCCAAAGGGGGAGGCAAGGGTGTGCGCCGAACCGGCGGGTCTACTAAAATCCAAGGCTTCTCTTGATGACCAAGGGGAGGCTTTGGTGCGGCGCAAAAGCCTCAGCTCTCCACGCCCCATTTGGGCAGGGGCAGGCGCTGCATTGCGCCGAAGATCTTCGTTTTGAGGTCGGGGTACTGTGCCTGTAACGTGACGATCAGCTCCTTGACCTCCTGCCGCTTGGTGTGCTTGTCGGCGGGGCAGGTGTTGTGCACCACCGGCAGCTGCATCCGCGCGGCAAAATGCTCGATCGCCTGCTCGCCCACATACAGCATCGGGCGGATCTGCGTCACACCCGTGCGGCTGAGGTACGTCACCGGCTCAAAGCAGCCGATGCGCCCTTCGTAGAGCAGGCTCATGAGCATCGTCTCCACCGCGTCGTCGAAATGATGACCCAGCGCCACCTTATTAAAGCCGTGCTCTAAAATCAGGTCGTTCAGCGCCCCGCGGCGCATTTTCGCGCACATCGAGCACGGATTTTTCTCCTTGCGGTAGTCAAAAATGATCTTGCCGATCTCGGTATGGCGGATGGTGAACGGCACGTCCAGTTCGCGGCACAGCGCCTCCACGGGCGCAAAATCCATGCCGCCGAGACCCATGTCGATGCTCAGCGCCTCCAGCGCAAAGGGCTTGGGATAATAGGCGCGCAGCGCCGCGAGGACGCTCAGCAGCGTCAGCGAATCCTTGCCGCCCGACACGCCCACGGCAATGCGGTCGCCCGCCTCGATCATATGGTAATCGTCGATGCACCGGCGCATCAGCCCCATCATTTTCTGCATGATCTGCCTCCAAAATGTGAAATGCGTTTTGAGTATTCAAGAGCATCCGGGAGAAAAACAAAGATTTCGGGAGGACACCCGATGAATTTTTGATTTTGCATGAAAAACTCGTTGACACGCGCCGCGCCGTGTGGTATAAAAGTAGGGCGCGTTTGGAGATATTTTATACGCGCACTCAACATTTGTCAAAAATTTTTATAGAAGGTTTCGACCTTCAAACGGAGGAAACACAATGACCACTATGGCTAAGAAAGAGACCGTCCAGAGAAAATGGTACGTTCTCGACGCAGCCGGCAAGCCCCTGGGCCGTACCGCTGTGACCGCCGCCAAGCTGCTGCGCGGCAAGCATAAGACCGACTTCACCCCGAACGTTGACTGCGGCGATTTCGTCATCATCGTCAACGCCGACAAGGCGGTCCTCACGGGCAAGAAGCTCGAGCAGAAGACCTATTATCATCACACCGGCTGGATCGGCAACCTCAAAGAGGTCAAGTACAGCAAGCTCATGGCGGAGCGCCCCGAGTTCGCGATGGAGCTTGCCGTCAAGGGTATGCTGCCGAAGAACAGCATCGGCCGTACCGCGCTCACCCGCCTGCACATCTACAAGGGCGCTGAGCACGAGAACGCCGCGCAGAAGCCCGAAGCCTGGACTTTGGACTAATCAGGAGGTAACGAACTATGTACGAGAGCAAAAGACAGTATCAGTACGGCACGGGTCGCCGTAAATCCTCCATCGCGCGTGTGCGTCTGTTCCCGGAAGGCACCGGCTCGATCACCATCAACGGTCGTGACATCGACGAGTACTTCGGTCTGGATACCCTGAAGATGGTCGTCCGTCAGCCGCTGAACACCGTGGACATGGTCGGCAAGGTCGACATCGTCTGCACCGTCGAAGGCGGCGGCGTCTCCGGTCAGGCTGGCGCGATCCGTCACGGCGTCGCCCGCGCTCTGCTGGGCGTCAATCCCGAGTTCCGCGCCGCCCTCAAGGCAGCCGGCTTCCTCACCCGCGATCCGAGAATGAAGGAGCGCAAAAAGTACGGTCTCAAAGCCGCTCGTCGCGCGCCGCAGTTCAGCAAGCGCTGATTTATCAGAATGCAAGCACTCACGAAAGGCAGGACCGCGTAAGAAAGCAATGAAAAAAGCCCGCTGGGACTCCAGCGGGCTTTTTCGCGCAGCGCCACAGGCAGAAGATTTTTCGTTCCTGACAAGCAGATTTTTTGCGGCGCTACTTTGTGTAACGCAAGAAAAATCTGCGCAGTCAGGGGCAAAAAAGCTCTGTCTGGGGGCATTGGTTTTCTTGTGTGGTGCTGCCAAATGTGGGTGCTTGTTTTTTGCGCAAAAAAACAGAACGCAGCCCCGCCGCGAAGGGTTGGCTTCGCGGCGGGGCTGGTTTACCCTATCAGCCGCTCCATTTATCGAGCAGCGCCTGAATATCGGCGGTGAATCTGCGCACGCGCTGGTTGGACTGCTCGCGGAAGGCGACGGCAAGCGCCAGCAGGCGGCGCGCGGTCTCGACGAGCAGGGTATACACCTCTTTTTTGCGCGCAGAGCCGGTCTTTTCGATGCGCCTCGGCTCGGCAACATAGTCCAGCCGCCCGGCAGCGATGTCAAACACCGTGCCGCTGTAGGGCGCAAAGGCGGTGTAGCCTTCTTTTGTGAGCAGGTCGCGGAAGGCTTCGCAGTTTTCCTCGTCGCCGTGGTTCACGAACACGAACTGCGGCTTCGGCGCGATCGCCTCGACCCAGCGCAGCAGCCCCGCCTGATCGGCGTGACCGCTCGCGCCGTGCAGCATGGCGATCTCGGCGCGCACGGCGACCTCTTCGCCGAACAGACGCACGGTCTTGACACCCTCCTGCAAGCTCCTGCCGAGCGTCCCGTTCGCCTGATAGCCCGCCAGCAGGACAAGATTTTCGGATTTCCAGAGGTTGTGCTTGAGGTGGTGGCGGATACGTCCCGCGTCGCACATCCCGCTGGCGGAGAGGATGATCTTGGGGCGCGGATCGTCGTTGATGGCGCGCGACTGCTCCACCGCCGGGGCGAGATGCAGGTTCGGAAACCAGATCGGGTTCACGCCCTGACGCAGCAGCTCGCGCGTCGGCTCGTCAAAAAAGTCGGGGTCGCACTGCAAAAAGACCGCCGTCGCCTCCTCGGCGAGCGGGCTGTCGAGGTAGACGGGGAAGCCGTCGTGCCCGCGTACGAGCTTTTTCTGCTTGATCTCGCGGATGGCATACAGCAGCTCCTGCGTCCGTCCCACGGCAAAGGCAGGGATGATGACGCTGCCGCCGCGGTCAAACGTGCGCTGGATGTACCCCGCCAGCGCGGAGACGGCGTCGCCGGTGCGCTCGTGCAGCCGTCCGCCGTAGGTGGACTCCACAATGAGCACGTCCGCCGCGTCCACGGTCTGCGGGTCGCGCAGGATGGGCTTGCCGGTGTTGCCGACGTCGCCGGAAAAGACGACCTTCTTTTCAACGCCGTCCTCCGTCAGCCACAGCTCCACGCACGCCGAGCCGAGCAGATGCCCCACGTCCGTAAAGCGCAGACGCACGCCCTCCGCCGCCCGTACCGTTTTGCCGTAGGCGCACGGATGCAGCAGCGCCAGCGCGGCGGCGGCATCGTCGGTGGTGTAGAGCGGCTCAATGGCGGGCTTGCCCGCGCGCTCGGCTTTGCGCGTCTGCCACTGCGCGTCGGACATCTGGATGTTGGCGGAGTCCATGAGCATGATGCGGCACAGCGCGTCGGTGGCTTCCGTGGCGTAAATTTTGCCGTGGAAGCCGTCCTTGCAGAGCTTGGGCAGCAGCCCTGCGTGGTCGATGTGTGCGTGCGTGAGGAACACCGCGTCGATCTCGCCCGGCGCAACGGGCAGCGGTGCGTTTTCAAACACGTTCACGCCCTGTTCCATACCGTGATCGACAAGAAAATACCGCCCGCCGGTCTCCAGCAGCGTGCAGCTCCCGGTGACCTCGTGCGCCGCGCCGAGGAAGGTGAGTTTCATACGATCGACCCCCGTTTGATGTGGTGTTTTTCTATTATATCACCAGAACAAAGTCTGTGCAAGTGAACGAAAATGGTGTAAATTTGCAACTTTTTGCCTTTTTCTTTAAAAAGATTGCATTTTTTGTCTTAGTCTGCTATGATAGCAGGACGACAAGAAATATTTTCCTGTGATAAGGGTTTGAAATACTCAAACAATGATGATGAGAGCGAGATGCCCCGGGGTTGGGGTAAGGAGGCGGCAGATTTGAGTTTGGAAATTCGGCAGCTCACCGAGCTGCTTGATGGGATCGCACAGCCGGTGTTTGCGGTGAAGGACGGCACAGTCTCGTACTGTAACCGCGCGGCGCAGGCGCTGGACGTTCATGAAAATACGCAGGTCCTCGCCCTGACGGACGAGACGCTGTACCGCACCGACTGGACGGGTTCGGTGAATCTGCCGCTGCGGCTGCCGGGCGGACCGGCGGAGGCGGCGGTGTACCCGCTGGACGGGTGGCAGATCTTTGTCATTCAGGCGAAGGCGGAGCAGCCTGCGCCCGACATGGCATTTTTTGCCGCGCAGACGCTGCGCGTGCCGCTGTCAAACCTGTTCGGCGCGTCGGCTGCGCTGTTCCCGCGGCTGGAGGAGCTGGAAGACCCGGCGATCCAGCGCAGCATGGCGTCGCTGAACCACGCGTTCTACCAACTCCTGCGCACGACGTGCAACCTGACCGATCTGCGCGCGGCGCTGGACGGCGAGATGAAGCTGAATCTGGAAAAGACGGAGATGACCAGCTTTGTCTACGGCATTTTTGAGCGCACCGCGCCGCTTTGCCGCACGCGCAGCATCCGGCTCGAGTGCAGCATTCCGCCGCAGACCTTCTATGCGTGGATCGACCGGCAGCGGCTGGAGCGCGCGATCTTGAATCTTCTCAGCAATGCCATCAAATTCACGCCCGCCGGCGGGACGATCTCCGTGCGCCTGGAGCGCGGGGAGACAAGTGCGCTCATTCGCGTGCAGGACAGCGGTGAGGGCTTTGCGCCGTCACTGATCGCCTCGGCGTTTACGCGCTATGCGCGCGCGGTGGAGCTGGGCGACCCGCGCTGGGGCGTTGGCGCAGGTCTGCCGCTCGCGCGCAGCATTGCGCAGCTTCACGGGGGCAATCTCGTGGTGCAGTCGGGGGCGGACCAGGGGACGTGCGTGTGCCTCTCCATTTCGCTGCGCACGCCGGATGCGCAGGCGTGTGTGTTCAAGAGCCCCGTCGCCGCAGCCGACTACACCGGCGGCTATTCCCATGAGCTGACCGAGCTTGCCGATGTGCTGCCGCTGGAAGTGTTCGATTCGATCAATGTGAATTAAGAGCTGTAAGAAGCTGACTGAGAGGGTACTTGGCTCTCCCTCTGGGAGAGCTGTCGCCGAAGGCGACGGAGAGGGTCTTCCTTATTGACCCTCTCCGTCCGTCGCTGCGCTCGGACACCTCCCCCAAAGGGGGAGGCAAGGATGCGCACCGTTTCGCGGGATGGCACGCAAAATATGTGGTTGCCTTCTGCCGGGAGGGGCAAGCCCCGCCCCTACGTTATGACTAAAAATGCGCCCTTGCCGCCAAACGGCAAGGGCGCATTCCTCATATCCCGGTGCGGGTATAGTGCTTTTCCTTGTTTTCCTCGATCTTCTGCTCCACGGTCTCGGCGACCTCTTCGCCGACGCGCTCGGCGGTATTACGAATGAGCTTTACCAGCCAGACGATCGCCAGCACGATGGGGTAGATCAAAAACAGCACCAGCCCCAGCAGGTACAGCGCGGCGTAGTCCTCGCACATCCGCGCGGCGTTCTCCCAATAGGGGTACAGGATGCCCTTTTCATTCATCGACCGCGTGCCGAAATTCAGCACGATGTCCAGCAGGCTGAACGTGGAAAAGCGCTTGCTGTTCTCCACGATCACGCCGCCGTCGGGCTTGAATTTCTCCTGCACGATGTTGTAGGCAAAGCCGGACACCATATTCGGCGCGACCAGCTCGTAGCACGAGAGCTTTGTCTCGGAAATGGCGTTCATCGCCTCAATGCACATGAACATCCCCACGTCGTCGGTGTACGCCTTTTTGGTGGCAAAATCGTCCTCACGCGCCACCACGCCCGCGATGGGGTATTGCAGCCCGTTGATGGTCACGCTCATGCCGGCGACGTCGCTGCTGCCGAACAGCGCCCAGGCGAGGTTTTCGTCGAGCACGACGCGGTCGCGCATGAAATCGTCCGCCGTCAGGTAGCTGCCGGAGATGAGCCGCAGCGGATGGAACAGGAAAAAGTCCCCGCCCACGCCGACGGTCTTGACGCTGACCGATTTTTTGCCGTTCTGTACGGTCAGGCTCGCTGTGCCGGAGTACGCGTCGTCATAGAGGCTGCCGCCCTCCGGCGCTTCGAGCGACGCGGTGACGAGCGCGGAATCGAGCGCCTGCCGGAACGAGCGCACGTCGTCCTCCGTGGCGAGATGATCGTTCGGCAGGAAGACGGAAAGCTGTGCGAAGCGCATCTCGCTCTCGCCGCGCCATGCCTTTGCCGCCGACTGTGTGATGAGGGCGTTTCGCACGCGGTGCAGCCCCAGCGCGCACAGCAGCGCGAGGAGCAGCAGCACGACCGCGACGATCAGCAGCACGAGCTGCCTTGTGCTCAGGCGCGGCTTTTCTTCGCCGCGCAGAAATTTGCCGCCGCCCATCTCAGCTCTCATCCGCCAGCCGCACCTGCATCCCGGAGGACACGGGCTTGCTGGACGTGGTCAGCACGAAATCACCCGCGGACAGACCCGTCACGGCGGTGCTCGTATCGTCGGAGGCGAGCACGTTCACCGACACGCGCGTGGCGGTGTAGCGGTTGCCGAGGGGGCTGCTCTTGGACGTGACGAGCAGCACGAACGAGCCGTTGTTATCGCTGCGCACGGCGGAATTGGGCACGAGGCAGTCATAATTCGCACTCTTCTGCCCGATGGACAGCGTGATGCTCTGCCCCGGCTCGACCGCGCCGTCCAGACGGAACGTGAGCTGCTTGCCCGAGCTGGGATTGGCGGGATCTGTGCCGATGGATTCCAGTGTGGCGGAGATGTCGTCGCCGCCCCACCAGAAGTTGACCAGCTCCGCCTTTTCGCCGATGGTGACCTTCTTCGCCTGCTCGTTCGTGACGGGGATCTTGAGAGTATAGCCGCGGTCGGTCACGTCGATCTTCGCCAGCGTCGTGCCGGCGTTTGCCGTCTGCCCGGCGGAGATGGCCAGAGACGAGATCGTGCCGTTCACCGGCGACTTGACCTCGCCGCCCTCCGACTCCTTCTGGAGCTTTTCGACGTTTTTGCGCTGCTTTTCGATGGATTCCTTCGCCGCCTTCATGTCCACGCTCGCCGAATCGGCAAGATTCTGCTCAAACACAAGGTTTTCGAGTGTATCCTTTGCGGACTTCATCGTGGCGGCGGCAGACGAGGCCTTGGAGAGCTTGTCGTATTCCGCCTGCTGGTCGGTGACAGCCTGATTTGCCTCAGTTACGGCATATTTCAGGTCGTTGAGATAATCCTCGTCGCCTTGCTGCTTTTTGAGTCTGCGGAGTTCGCCCTCGGCATCGGCAAGGTTATTTTCTGCCGAAGTCTTTTCACTTTCCAGCTCTGCATAGGCGCTTGCGTAATCTCCGCCCCTGCACGCGCGAGAAAGATCGTTATCTGCCTTTTCCTTTGCAGCGGTCGCCTCCGAGATCGCCTTAAATGCTGCTGAAAATGCCGTTGCCGTAGCGTCGTCCAACCCAAGCGTGCTTCGCATTAAGGTCAGATCTGCCGCATATACTGCCGCTTTATCTGAGTCGCCGCCGACCATGCTCAGGAATCTATCATAATTCTCACCATAAGCCGCTTTCGTGCCGGTCAGTTCTGCATCTGCACTGTCCGCAGCACGCTTTTTATCCTCCAGAGAATCCAGATCGCTCTGTGCGCTTGCGACTAATTTCTCATAACCGCTAATATCTGTTTCCAGACCGGAAATTTGCGAAGCAAGCTGGTCATATTCCGCCTTGGCGTTGTCGTAATCCTGCTGTGCCTGCGAGCTTTCGATTTGCAAATCCTTCAGCTTGATCTCTGCCTCTGCCAGCTTGGTGGCGATCTGCGAGGCGCTCATCGTGCTGTACTGCTGATACACCGCCAATGCCTCATTATAGGCGTCGCGCGCCTTCTGAATTTCGCGGTTTTCCTTGGCGGCGGCGTTGCCCGCCTCGATCAGGCTCTTTTCGTAGCCCTGCTCCGCCTGATCCAGTGCATCCTGCGCGGCTTTCAGCTCATCGCTCTCGCCGCCCTCAAAGCGGAAGAGTACGTCGTCTACCTTGACCTCCTGCCCCTCCTTGACAAGGACGCTGGCGACCTTATGCGACTGCTCGACCGTCACCTCGTAGGACTCATTCGCCGCCACCGTGCCCGTGCCGCGAATTTTTGCGTTGATGGTGCCGGACTGGACGCTCTGCGTCGCCACCTCCGGCAGGGAGTAGTTCATGATCGTGTTCGAGAAAAACGTCAGCACCAGCAAAATCACCAGAAAGATGATGGCGGCGGTCTTGACCCATTCTCTGCGTTTGACTTTCATTTCCATAGCTTGCACCTCTTATTATCCTTTCACCGAGCCGGAGTAGGCAATGCCCTCCACCAGATATGCCTCGCCGTGCAAAAACAGCAGCAGTCCGGGGATCATGTAAATGACTGCCACGGCGAATGCCACGCCGATCTCGCCGGCGTTGATTTTGGAAAGATACACCGACAGCGGCTGCATATCCGCGTTCGGCAGGAGAATGAGCGGCTGCTCCACCATGTTCCAGTAGTCGATGAACACCAGAATGGCGATGGAATACAGCGCGCTGCGGCACTGCGGCAGGCAAATGTTCCAGAAGATCTGCCATTCGCCCGCGCCGTCTAATTTAGCCGACTCGATGAGCGACTTGGGGATGCGGCGCATGAATTTTGTGAGCAGAAACACCGAAAACGGCGCGAACGCGCCCGGCAGGATGATCGCCCAGCGGGTGTTGAGGATGCCGAGCCAGTCGCTCACGAGATAGTTCGGCACGAGCGTGACCTGATACGGCATGAGCATCAGGATCACATACGCAAAGAAGATGCCGTCGCGCACCCTGCCGCGCCAGCGCGTAAAGCCGTAGGCGGCGATGGATGCGACCATGAGCTGCGCCAGCACGATCGGCACGACTAAGATCACCGAGTTCCAGAATTTCAGCAGATAGTCCGGGCTTTTCAGCAGCACCGTAAAATACTGGCTGAAGCTGACCTTATCGGGGATGAATTTCAGGTTGATGGTCTTGGCGATGAAGCTCTTTGCGCCGGAGGACGCGTTCTGGAAGATCTGCCCGTAGTTGGCGGTGATCTCGCTTTGCGTCATGAACGAGTTCGTGATCGTGAGTACCGTGGGCAGCAGAAACAGCACTGCGAACAAAAATGCCAGCAGCGTCAGCACACCGCGCGAAAAATAGCGTTTTTTCTTCATCCTTCCACATCCTTTCCGAAGTAGTTCTCCACCGCGAAGAGGATGGCGACGAGCACGATGATGACCAGCGCCAGCAGCACCGCCGCCGCCGAGAGCTTCTGATAATCGAGGTTGTTGAACATATTGTTCATGAAATGCTGCATCATATACAGCCCTGTGTAGGGGTAGTCGCCCGTGAGCAGGTAGATCTCGCGGAACACCTTAAACGAGTTGATGATGGACAGGATCGTCACAAACAGCACCGTGGGCGACAGAAACCGCAGCTTGATGTGGATGAGCTGATACCAGCCCGATGCACCGTCCAGCTCCGCCGCTTCCAGCATTTCTTTCGGGATGTTGTTGAGCGCCGCCATAAATAAGATCATGTTGTAGCCGAGGTTTTTCCACAAAAACAGCAGCACGATGACAAGCAGACAGTAGTCGGATTTTAACCAGTCGATCTTGTCCGCGCCGAAAATGGCGATGAACTCATTCATCACGCCGTTGTAGTGGAACAGTACCTGCCACACCAGAATGATGGACGCGATGGGCACCATCATGGGGCTTAAAAAGAACGTGCGGAGCTGGCTTTTCATCGGGATGCGCGCCTCCAGCATCAGCGCCAGCGACAGCGATAAAACCACCGCCAGCGGCACCGCCAGCGCGGAAAATACCGCCGTATTGTGCACCGCGATCTTGAAGGCTTCGTTATTCAGGACGTTTATGTAGTTTTTCAGCCCCGCGAAGCTGCTGTCCATCGCGCCGGTGATGAACGAGTAGTACACGACCACGCCGAACGGCACGATGAAAAACACCAGCATTCCCAGAAAGCTCGGTCCTGAAAAATACATCGAGTGCAGAAAATCGCGCAGCCTGTTGTTGAGTTTCTTGAGCTTCGGGCGCATGGGCGTCCCTCCTTAGGATTGCGTATGCCCGGAGCAGCAAGGGCTGCTCCGGGGGGGTTGTAAAAAGTTATCGCTGCTCCGCGACGTACAGACCCACGCGGTTGTTGATCGCCGCGGCAGTGTCCTGCACGCTCTTTTCGCCGGCAAAATACGCGCCGGCCTCCTCGGTGATGATGTTGTTGATGTTCATATCATAGCTTGTGGTGCCGCTGGCGGAGTCGATCAGCGCGAGGAGCTGATCGTACTGCGCCTGCGTCATGGCATAGAGCTCCACCATTTCGCCGTTTCCCATGCCCATGCCGCCCTGGCTCTGCTCAATTTTATCGCCGTTTTCGTCCAGAACGTAGTTGCCGTTTTCATCGGTCAGATACTCGGGCGTCATGATGAGCTTCGCCGCTTTTTCAAACAGCGCGCGGTTCACGGGGAACGTCCAGATGTCGCTCGGCGTATCGGTCAGCATGGCGCGCATGAACTGCCACGCGGCGTCCTTGTCGGCGCAGCGGGTGGTCATGGCAAGGGACGTGCCCGGCTCAAACACCGTGCCGCCCTCGCCGCTGCCGGTGGGCCAGCCGATGTAGCGGGCGTCGCCCTTGAGCACGCCGTCGTAATAGCGCAGGTCGTCAAACGACGAGATATACGCCGGGGCGACGAGCTGCTCGCCGTTTGCGATGCGCAGGCTGTCGTCCGTATAGTCGCTCCAGTCAAAGTGCTCGTAATCAAACGTATCCTGGAAGCTGTTGGCAAACTCCAGCAGGGCGGCGAACTCCGGGCTGTCGAACGAGCACTTGCCCGTCTGCCAGTCCACAAAGTCGCCTGCCGTGCGCGACACGCACTGGCTCAGCACATCCGACTTGGCGGAGGTGACGTTAAAGTACGTCGCGTTTGGCTGGAGCTTTGTCAGCGCGTCCTTTGCCGCGTCCACCGTCCACTTGTCGTAGCCGTCCACGACCTTACCGAGCGCCACCGCCGTGGAGATGGCAAACGAATCGGTGATCTGATACAGCCCGTCCCCGGTCTGCATCGCCTCCAGCGGCTGCGTAAGAAGCTGGTCGCGGGAGAGCTCGGGGTCAGCGTCGATGTACTGCCACAGCTCCTCCAGCACGCCCTTGGCGGCGTACTGCGCAACGGGAAGCTGGTTGGTGCAGATCATATCGGGGACATTGCCGGAGAGGATCTCGGTGTTGAGCTTGGTCAGACCCGCAGTGTAATCCTCGTCCGTATTATACTCCGAATAATCGCGCACGACAATCCTGTATTTGTCGCTCGCGCGGTTAAAGGCGAGAATTTGGGCGCGCAGCGTCGAGGGCAGATACAGGCACGCGAGCGTCAGCTCCTGCTTTTCCGTCACTTCTGCCGCGTCGGTCGGCGTGAGCACGGCGACCTGCCAGCCGGACGCGCTCGCGCCCGGAGAGCCGGGAGCGTCATTCGTCGCGGTGGCGACGCTCATGCCGCCGATGGAGTAGCCGTAGTCGACGCTCGAGCCGCGCAGGATGGCGCAGACCTTGCCGGAATCGTCCACATAGACGCCGTTGATGGAGTCGCTGTTCACGTCGCAGGCGAGCCAGTCCACGAGCTTTTCTTCCTTGCCGCTGTCGGTCTTATAGCCATACAGGGCGGTGTCGTTGTTGTAGAAGAAGTCGTACTGGCTATTTCCGGGCAGAGGATTCCACGCTCTGTCCGGCAGTGTGATGGTCTCGCCCCAGCTCTTTGACGCGGCGTCGAGCGCCTGGAACTTCATGCTGTCGCCTGTATAGCTCACCACGCCGATGGTGTCGGCGTTCAGGCGCTTCAGGTCGGCATAGCTCTCATTGTCGAGCGCTGCGGCGAGCGTGCCGTCGGCGCTCCACAGGTATGCGTATCGGTCGGACGCGGCGGCAAACGAGCCGTCACTCGTGATGAGCACGCGCTGCGGATAGAAGGAGACGTAGTCGCCTGCCTGCGGTCTTGCTGTCTCGCCGGGGTCGAGCGTCAGATCCTGCTTGATACTGCCGTCTGCCGCCAGCTCGACGGCACGGATGACGTTGCCGCCGTCCTCGTAGTAGCTATAGCGGTCATCGGTCTCGGGGTCAAAATTCTCCGGCAGATTCAGCCGCGAGCGGTTGACGTTCAAAAACAGCCACACAGAGCCGTCCTTGCCCGGCTGAAGGTCAAATAGGCTCTGCGAAATGGTCCAGCCCTCGGCGTCCGCCTCCCGCGGATCGGTGATGAGCGCGCCGATGGGTGTGGACTCGCCGGTCGCAAGATCCATTTTGTAGATCTGATAGCCGGTCTCGTTATACTGGTAGCTTTCGCCGCTTGCCTCGTCGGTGTAGGTGCGCAGCTCGCCATCCTGCGCTGCGGCGAGGTAGAGCGCGCCGTCCGCCATGCAGCTCGCGCTCACATACTGCGCGGCGCTGGGGGCGTTAAAATACTTGGCGGTGTAGGTGTACTTGCTGGCAAGCTCGCTTGCCGCCGCGCTGCCATTTGTTTTCTGGCTGCCGCTCGCGTCGGGCGAAGCCGTATCCTGCTTGCCGCTCGCGGCGCAGCCGCACAGCAGCATCGCCAGCGCCAGAACGAGCGCCAGCAGGCGGATGGGTGTGTTTCTTTTCATAGCGGTCCTCCTTATTCCGTGGGGGGTTGCGGTCGTTCCTCTGTCACTGCTGCGCTTCCCGCAGGGAGGAGCAGCTCGGCGCAGAAGCGCCCGTTTTCTTCATGGGTGACGAACTGCCCGTGCATCTGCTCCAGCAGCTTGCGGCACGCGCGCAGACCGATGCGGTTGCTCTGCGTGCGGTCGGGGTCGCGGCGGATGGCGTTGTCTATGCACATGGACAGCCACGCGCCGTCCTGCTGCACGGCGATGTGCACCGGCTGTGCGGGATCGGCGTATTTGCGGACATTGTCGAGCAGATTGTCGGTCACGCGCTTTAAAAGCAGCATATCCAGACACACACTGCACGAGAGCGGCGCGACAGCGGCGCGGACGGTAAAGCCGTACTGCTCCAGCAGCGCCGTGACCTCGCCCGTGAGCTGCCCGACCAGGATGTGCGCGTCGTAATATTGCAGGTCGGCGGTCACATCGTCAGCGCCGTAGAGCGTGGTGTAGCGGAACAGCCGGTCGGTGAGCTGGCGGAGCTGCGCAGCCTTTTCGTAGCTGGCGGAAATATACTGGCGCAGCTCGTCCTCCGAGCGGTACTGCCCGCTGCGCGCCAGCTCCAGATAGCCCATGAGCGCAGTGAGGGGATTGCGCAGATCGTGCGACATGGCGGTGATGAGCTCGCTGTTTTTCTGGCGCGCCAGCACCTCCTCCTGCGTTTTGTCCAAAATGGAGCAGCGCATGGCGTCCACGCTGCGCACCAGTCCGCCCAGCTCGTCGCGGCGGCTACTTTGCATCGCGTGCTCCAGATCGCCCTGCCCGATGCGCTCGACCTGATGAGCGAGGGCGATGATGGAGTGGGTGATGCGCTCGTTATACAGCAGCATCACCAGCGCGAACACCGCGCAGCCCAGCACCAGCGAGCCGATCGTGGCGAGGGTGTAGAGCGTCTGCTCGGAAAAATCGTACACGACCGCCTGAAACAAGCCGTCCAAAAAGCTCACGGGGTAGAGCTCCATCGACGCGGGGAGCGTCGCCGTATCGTCGCCGCTGCCGCTCATGTCGATGCCCCACCAGCCCGCCTCCAGCGCCAGCCGCTCGTTCTGGTAAAAGAGGATGTAGATGTCCTTTTCCGCCATCGTCCAGCGGGCGATGGCTTCGGTGTCACGCGAGGAGAGATGATTGTCCTGCACATAGCGCTGAAAGCGCTCCATGGTCCTGGTGTTGCGCGCGCGCACGGCGCTCTCGCTCATGTAGGTGCGGACGATGACCTCATCCATGACGGCGTTGCACAGCAGATACATCCCCGCCGCCAGCAGCAGCCCCGCCAGCATGACCGCCAGCAGCCGCAGGCGCAGGGGGATAAAGCGTCTTTTCTCAGTCAAGCTGATACCCCTTTCCCCATACGGTGCGGATCAGGCGCGGGTTGGAGGGGTCACGCTCCAGCTTCTTGCGCAGATTCACGATGTGCACCATCACGGTGTTGGTGGAGGAGGGCATATATTTTTCGTTCCACACGCCGTTATAGATCTGCTCCACGGACACGACCTGCCCGCGGTGATGCGCGAGGAACTGTAAGATCTCAAATTCCGTCTCCGTCAGCTCCACCGGCACGCCCTCGCAGAGCACACGCCGCCCGGCTTCGTCCAGCGCAAGCCCGGGGCGGAGCTGCTGCTCGGTGCTCTTGCCCTTGTATACGCGGTAGCGCCGCAGCAGCGCCTCCACCCGGATCATCAGCTCCGTCTGCGAAAAGGGCTTGGGCAGATAGTCGTCCCCGCCGGAGGCGTAGGCTTCGTAGCGGTCGCGCTCCTGCGTGCGCGCGGTGAGAAACAGGATGGGCGCCGCCGTGAGCGCGCGGATCTTGTCGCTCGCGTCCAGACCCGACAGCTCCGGCATCATAATATCCATGATAATGAGATCCAGCTCCGGCTGCCGCCGCACGACCTGCACCGCCGTGCGCCCATTGTTCGCCTCCAGCACGGCGTAGCCCTTTGCCTCGAGCAAAATGCGCAGGATGTTGCGAATATCCGGCTCGTCGTCCACGACCAGAATGCGGACTGTCTGCTCCATACCAAAACTCCTGTCCTCGTAAGTTGATGCCATTGTATCATAAAATTCCCGCAAAGCGCCGGATTTTAAGAAATATTAAGGGTCGGGCTTGAACAGACGCAGGAGAAAGTGCTATAATCAACGGACAACCTATCGCAAAGGGGGCGCGGCGCGGTGAGCGTGGGGATTCTCTATCAGGATGAACGCATTCTCGTCTGCTGCAAGCCCGCGGGGCTGCTGTCAACCGACGATGAAAACGGGCTGCCGGGCGTGCTGCGCGCGCAGCTCGGCGATGAGCACGCCTGCATCCGCACCGTCCACCGGCTGGACGCCGCCGTGTCGGGCGTGATGGTGTACGCGCGCTCACAGATGGCGGCGTCGCTGCTGTCGGAGCAGATACGCGAGGGAAAATTCCAAAAGGAATACCTCGCCGTGGTGCACGGCGCGCCGGAAGCGCCGGAGGGCGAGCTTCAGGATCTTCTGTGGCGCAACCGTTCCACGCGCAAAACGGTGGTCGTTGCTGAACCGCGCAAGGACGCAAAGCGCGCGCGGCTTTTCTACCGCGTGCTGGCGCAAAATGGCGGCATGAGCCTCGTGCAGGTGCGGCTGCTGACCGGCAGGACGCATCAGATCCGCGTGCAGTTTTCCTCGCGCGCTCTGCCGCTCGTGGGCGACCGCAAATACGGCGGGGGCGATGAGGACGGCTGCGCCATTGCGCTTTGGTCGTACCGCCTGCGCTTTTTCCACCCGCAGACGGGCGTGCCGCTGGAGTTTTCTCTGCTGCCGCCGGACAGCGCACCGTGGACAGATTTTTCTCTCTCGCCGGATTTTTCTGCGCCGGAATGGGGAAGCATGAAAACGGAGGATGAGAAGCAATGAACCGTCAGGCTGACCGAAAGATCGACTTTCTGGAGGGCGCGCCGTTCGGACAGATCGTGCGCTTTTCGCTGCCGCTGGCGGCGACGGGCGTCTTGCAGCTTTTATTCAATGCCGCCGACACCATTGTCGTCGGCAAATTTTCCGGCAGCAATTCTCTTGCCGCCGTGGGCGCGACGGGGTCGCTCATCAACCTCCTCATCGGCGCGTTCATCGGCATTTCCATCGGCTCGAATATCCTCATCGCCCGCTATATCGGCAGCCGCCAGCGCGAAAGGACCGAAACGGCGGTGCATACCTCGCTGGTGCTGAGCCTGCTGCTCGGCGCGATCGTGACGGCGCTGGGGCTTGTATTTTCAGAGCCCATGCTGCGTATGATGGATACGCCGGATGAAATTCTGCCGCTCTCGGCGCTGTATCTGCGCATTTACTTTTTGGGGATGCCGGGGAGCGTGCTGTATAACTTCGGAGCGGCGATCCTGCGCGCCGACGGCGATACGAAGCGCCCGCTGATCTTCCTCTCCGTTTCGGGCGTTGTGAACGTTATCCTCAATCTCGTGCTCGTCATCGCGTTCCGGCTGGATGTGGCGGGCGTCGCCATTGCGACCACGGTGTCACAGTATGTGGCGGTGGCGATGCTGCTGCGCAGCCTGTTCCGCGAAGAGGGCTGGTGCCGGGTGGAGCTTAAAAAGCTCCGCATGGACTGGCGCGAGGCGCTGCGCATGATCCAGATCGGGCTGCCGGCGGGGCTGCAAAGCGTGATCTTCAATATTTCCAATGTCATGATCCAGCAGGCGGTCAATTCCTTCGGTTCGGTCGTGATCGCCGCCAATACCGCCGCGGCGAACCTCGGGAACTTCACCTACACCGCCATGAACGCGGTGTTTAACGCCGTTGTGACGTTTACGAGCCAGAACCTCGGCGCGGGCAGGCTCTCACGCATCGGAAAAATTTATCTCGGCGGCATCGCGGCGGTGCTGCTCATCGGCGTGCCGATGTGCGCGGGCAGCATCTTGTTCGGACGCCCGCTGTTGAGCGTCTACATTGCCCGCACCGACCCCGATTATACCCAGATCATCGAGACCGGCATGGTGCGCCTGTGGTGGGTCGTCGCGCCGTATTTTTTGTGCGGTATTATGGAGACCTGCTGCGGCATGGTGCGCGGGCTGGGCAGAGCGTGGCTGCCGATGTTCGTCAGCGCCGTCGGGTCGTGTCTGCTGCGCATCGTCTGGATCAAGACCCTCTTCGCCGCCGACCCGACGCTGCCGTGCCTGTACATCTCCTACCCCGTGAGCTGGGTGCTCACGTCGCTGGCGCACCACGTCTGCTATGTTTTGATCTTCCGCCGCATCCGTAGGCAGATGCCGAATGCGCAATAAATCTGGAAAGGAAGTACCATCATGCGCGTTATTGACACCGAAAATATTATGGACGCCATGCGCAACGAGACGCAGTTTGTCCTGCGCTGCGAGGAGGTCTTTCACGACAAGTGCTCCGCTGCGTGCGGGTCTATTCTCTCGGCGCTGCCGCAAAAGCGCATCGTTGCGCTGACCGGTCCGTCCGGGTCAGGCAAGACCACCACGGCGATGCGCCTGAAGGCGTATCTGGAAAATCTGGGCGTGCCGGTGTGTTTGCTCAGTATGGACAACTTTTTCCTCCCGCTCGACAAGCGCCCGCCCGAGGCGGAGGACTGGGAATCGCCCTACTGCGTGGACCGCGAACAGCTCCGCGAGGTCATCGAGCAGCTTTTGTGCGGGCAGACGGCGAACGTGCCGTGGTATGATTTCGTCCGCAACACCACCGGCGGCTGCAAGCCCATGCAGGGAAGCCGCGACTGCATCGTTATCGCCGAGGGCATCCATATGCTGAACCCGCTGATCTTCGACGACCTGCGCGCCCGCGCCACCGGCGTTTACGTCGCCCCGCGCACGCGCATCATCACGGACGACGATAAGATCATCCACCCCGAGCAGATCCGCGTGGCGCGCCGCATGGTGCGCGACCGGCGCGGGCGCGGCAAGAGCCTGCGCGAGACGATCGAGCGGGCGCAGGAGGTCGATCGCGGCGAGCAGCAGTATATCACGCCGAACAAGCCCAACGCCTCCATCCACATCGACACGTTCCACGACTACGAGCTGTGCATTCTGGCAAGGACGCTCCGCGAGTACCCGCCCGAGGCGCAGGAGCTGGATGAAGCGTTTTTGCAGGCGCACGGGCTGGACGTGCTCATGCGCGTGGTGCGGCAGCTCCCGCCGCTGAGCGTGCCGTATGTCCCGCGCGATTCCATCGTGCGCGAATTTGTCGGCGGAAGCTGCTTTGCATACTGAGCGGCCCCGCATAAAACAGGAGGAACTATAAATGCAAGCGGATAATTTGTCGCTGACAGTTTTTCTGTTTCTGGTGGGCATGGTGCTCACGATCAAGGGCGGCGACTTTTTTGTGGACGCCGCAAGCTGGATCGCCGAACGCAGCGGCATCCCCAAGCTCATCATCGGCGCGACGATCGTGAGCCTTGCCACCACGCTGCCGGAGATGCTCGTGTCCGTCATGGCGGCGGCACAGGGCAAGGTTGATATGTCCATCGGCAACGCCGTGGGCAGCGTCACGGCGAATCTGGGGCTCATCATGGCGCTGGCGGTCATTTTCATGCCCGGCGTCATCCGGCGTAAGGATTATCTGCTCAAATCCATTCTCATGCTCCTTGCGTCCGCCATCATTGTGCTGTGCGGTCTGCGCGGCAGCGTGAGCGTGGCGATGTGCGTGGTGCTGCTGGTCATTTTCGCGGTGTATCTGTGGGAAAACGTGCGCGAGGCGTGCCATACCGTCCGCCTGAACGGTCATCAGCCGGATGCGGAGGGCGCCGCCGCCGAAGCAGCGGGAAAAAAGGCCGTGCTGCTGAATGTGGTCAAGTTTATCGGCGGCGCGGCGGCGATCGTGATCGGCGCGCAGCTTCTGGTCAATAACGGCAGCACGCTCGCGCGGCTGGCGGGCATTTCCGAGCGCGTGATCGGCGTGACGCTCGTCGCCGTCGGCACATCGCTGCCGGAGCTGATCACCACCATCACCGCCATCTCCAAAAAGCAGTCGGAGCTGTCGGTGGGCAACATTCTGGGCGCGAATATTCTGGATCTGACGCTCATCATGCCGCTCTCGTCGCTCATCTCGGGCAAGCCCCTGCCGGTCTCCGCCACCATGGCGGCGATCGACCTGCCGGCGTGCCTGCTCGTGGGCTTCATCGCCACCATTCCGGCGCTCGTGAGCAAGCGCTTCGCCCGCTGGCAGGGCGTGGTGCTGCTGGCGGTTTACGCGGGCTATGTCGTGCTGACGTGCACAAGGTAAAATAGAGTAAAACAGGGAAGGGCGCGAGCCCTTCCCTGTTTTTGCACCGCACCCCAAAGACTTCCCCTTGATGGGAAGGTGGCGCGAAGCGCCGGATGAGGAGAAGGGTGGTACGTTTTGAGCTGCTGCCACGTTTGGCTCAAAAACGCGACGCAGCTCAGAAATAAGAACCCCACCCCTCATCAGTCGCCTACGGCGACAGCTTCCCCCCCAGGGGGAAGCCTTGGACTTGCGCAAACCCGTCGGTACAGTACGCACCATTGCCTCCCCCTTTGGGGGAGGTGTCCGAGCGCAGCGAAGGACGGAGAGGGTCAGCAACGACCATACCGAGCCTCTCAGTCAGCTTCGCTGACAGCTCTCCCAAAGGGAGAGCCAGGGCAATTCTTCAAATCGCCGTTGCCTCAGAAAAACGGCGGGCGGGGTAGAACCCCGCCCCTACGCAGAATAATAACTGCGTGCACAAAAAACCAGCAGCCCGCTGTTTGGCGGGCTGCTGATTGATCTGCAACCTACTTCGCGTACTCGACCGCTTTGGTCTCGCGGATGACGTTGACCTTGATCTGACCGGGGTATTCCAGCTCGGATTCGATCTTTTTGGCAAGATCGTGCGCCAGCAGGATCATGCTGTCCTCGCTGACCTCCTCGGGCTTCACCATGATGCGCACCTCACGCCCCGCCTGGATGGCGTAGGACTTCTCAACGCCGGGGAAGGAGCTGGTCAGCTCTTCGAGTTTCTGCAGACGGCGGATGTAGTTTTCCACATTCTCGCGCCGCGCACCGGGGCGTGCGGCAGAAACGGCGTCGGCAGCCTGCACGAGGCAGGCGATGACGGTCTGCGGTTCGACGTCGCCATGGTGCGCCTCGATGGCGTTGATGACGACGGGATTTTCCTTGTACTTGCGGGCGAGCTCCACACCAAGCTGGATGTGGCTGCCCTCCATCTCGTGGTCCACGGATTTGCCGAGGTCATGCAGCAGACCCGCGCGCTTGGCAAGCGAGACGTCCTCGCCCAGCTCGGCAGCGAGCAGCCCTGCGATGTGGGCGACCTCGATCGAGTGGTTGAGCACGTTCTGACCGTAGGACGTGCGGTATTTCTGACGGCCCAGCAGCTTCACCAGCTCCGGGTGCAGGTTGTGGATGCCGACCTCGAACGTGGCGCGCTCGCCCTCTGCCTTGATGGTGTGCTCGACCTCGCGGCGGGCTTTTTCGACCATATCCTCGATGCGCGTGGGATGGATGCGCCCATCGGCGATGAGCTTTTCCAGCGCCAGACGCGCGATCTCGCGGCGGACGGGGTCAAAGGACGACACGGTGATCGCCTCGGGCGTGTCGTCGATGATGAGATCGACGCCCGTGATGGTCTCGAGCGTGCGGATGTTGCGCCCCTCGCGCCCGATGATGCGCCCCTTCATCTCGTCGTTGGGCAGCGCCACGACGGAAACGGTGGTCTCGGCAGCGTGATCGGCTGCGCAGCGCTGGATGGCGGTGGCGAGGATCTCGCGGGCGCGCTGGTCGGATTCCTCCTTGAGCTGCGTTTCGACCTCCTTGATCTTCATGGCGGTCTCGTGCCGGATCTCGGACTCTACGTCCTTGAGAAGCTGGGCTTTCGCCTCTTCCTGCGTCAGTCCCGAGATCTTTTCCAGCATTTCGAGCTGACCGCGCTTGATGGAGGCAACTTCCTCCTCCTGCTTCTGCACGGCGGCAACGCGGCGGGTGAGTTCCTCTTCTTTCTTTTCGTGTGCGTCGAGTTTTTTATCGAGTGTTTCTTCCTTCTGCTGTAAGCGCCGTTCCTGCTTCTGGACCTCGGTGCGGCGGTCTTTCAGCTCCCGTTCGTTTTCGGTACGCGTTTTATGGATCTCTTCCTTTGCCTCGACCAGCATTTCGCGCTTCTTATTTTCGCCGCCCTTGATGGCTTCGTTGATAATACGGCGCGCTTCTTCCTCGGCGCTGCCGATCTCCTTTTCGGCGACGCTCTTGCGATACGCCTTGCCGACAAAGAAGAAGATCAGCCCGCCCAGCACGAATCCGGCGATGCACAGGATGAGCGTGAGCATATTAAATTCCATAAACTGCGGACACACCTCCCTTTCTTTCGTATTTGGGTTGCGGGTTTGAATCAGTCAAGCCGCGGCGGGCGTCCCCATAGCCTGCCTGCGACCATACAAATCCTACCCTACATTGTACTGTTTCCAAGGGGGCGTGTCAAGCAAAATTGTGCAATCTGCACGTGATACCACGATCGGAATTGTGAAAGCAGACAACGAAGAAGCTCTGATTAAATCAACGTCCGCGGTTGGGGATTTATTCAGAGATTCCTCAAAACTCAGAGATTGGGAATACGGCGCGTCACGGCGCAGCTCAGGGCGCTGCCCGCCGCGATCTTGAGCATATCGCCGGGGAGGTAGATGAGCATCCCGTTTTTGAGTACCTGCCAGAATGTCAGCCCCTTGCCGAGGTACGCGTTTGCGATCAGCGCCATGTACGGCACGCCGATGGCGTACAGCACCGCAAGCCCCGCCAGCATCGCCGTGACCGACCGCCAGAACGTCAGCGGGCGGCGTGCCAAGCTGCCGATGACCCATGCCGACGGGATCAGCCCCAGCAGAAAGCCGAACGTCGGCTGAAAAACATACGAAAACCCGCCGCCGAGCGCAAAGATCGGCACGCCGACCAGCCCCAGCAGCACATACACCGCCTGCGACAGCGCGCCGTATTTCTTCCCCAGCAGCGTGCCCGCCATGGCGGTAAAGAAAAATTGCAGCGTGATCGCCGAGAGCGGGAAGGGGATCTTCAAAAACGCGCCGACGGCGGTCAGCGCGGCGAACAGAGCGGTCAGGATGAGCGAGCGTGTTTTCATGATAGCCTCCGATTGTAAACCTAAAAATTTTGTATAGGGTTTACAATCGAGAGTATAGCAGAGTATAATAGAAATATCAAGGGCTGCACCGCACAATTCGGCAAGCAGATTCGGCGAGAGATTTTTCGTCAAGTCAAGGTTTGAAGCGTGCAGGAATACTTTGTGTATTTCGCACGGTTCAAACCGCAGAATTGGCGGAAAAGATCCGCCGAAGCGCACAGACGCAATTGTGCGGTGTTGCCCAAGAACAAATTTCGGAGACGGATATGAGCACGAAGGAAGCAGTATTACAGCTTTTGCAGCGCGCGCAGGGCGACCTGTCCGGCGAGCAGCTCAGCCAGCAGCTCGGGCTTTCGCGCGCGGCGGTGTGGAAGGCGGTGCGCGCGCTGCGCGCCGAGGGCTATGACATTGCCGCCGGGACGAATCGCGGCTACCGCCTGACGGCGCAGCCGGATGTGCTCACGCGCGAGGCGGTGGCGGAGGCGCTCGCGGGGCATCCGTGGGCGCAGCGCGTCACGGTCTGCCAGAGCGTAGACTCCACCAACCGCATGGCGCGGCAGATGGCGGCGCAGGGTGCGCCGTCGGGGACGTGCGTCATCGCCGACCGCCAGACCGCTGGGCGCGGCAGGCGCGGGCGGAGCTTTTATTCGCCCCCCGGCGAGGGATTATATATGAGCGTGGTGCTGCGCCCGCGCGCGCTGCCGGAGGAAATTATGAACCTCACGGCGCTTGTCGCTGTGGGCGCGTGCGACGCGGTGGAGGCGGTCTGCGGCGAGCGCCCGGGCATCAAGTGGACGAACGACCTTGTGTTCGGCACAAAAAAGCTCGCGGGTATCCTCACCGAGCTGTCGATCATTGCCGAGACGCGCGAGGTGGAGTACGTCGTGGTCGGCATCGGCGTCAACTGCGCGCAGACACAGTTCCCGGAGGACATCCGGGACGTGGCGACGTCGATCTGGCTGCACACCGGGCGGCGCGTCGCAAGGGCGCGCCTTGCCGCGGCGCTGCTGCGTGCCTTTGCGCGGCTGGACGCGCAGCTCCCCGGCGGCTGCGCCGAGGATATGGCGCGCTTTCGCGCCGGGTGCGTCACGCTGGGAAGGCGCGTGACGATCCTGCGCGGCGATTCTTCGCGCGAGGCGCTTGCCGAGGATGTCGCGCCCGACGGTGCGCTCATCGTGCGCTACGACGACGGCACGCAGGAGCACATCGCCTTCGGTGAGGTGTCGGTTCGGGGACTTTACGGGTACGTTTAACGCGAAAGGAGCATAAATTTATGACGAATGAAGTATTAAAGTGCATCGAAACGCGGCGGAGCGTCCGCCGCTACCGCCCGGAGCAGATCAAGGACGAGGAGCTGGACGCCATCCTGCGCGCCGGAACGTATGCCGCCAGCGGCATGGGGCGGCAGCCGGTCAAATTTGTCGTGCTGCAAAGACCAGAGGACGTGGCGGAGCTGGAGGCGATGAATGCCGCCGCGCTCGGCACGCCCGGAGCAAAGCCATTTTACGGCGCACCGACCGTCGTGGTCGTGTTGGCGGACGCGAGCGTCCCCACCGCCGTGGAGGACGGCAGCCTTGCGCTCGGCAGCCTGATGCTCGCAGCGCACAGCGTGGGCGTGGGCTCGTGCTGGATCCACCGCGCGCGGGAGGAATTTGCGTCCGCGCAGGGCAGGGCGCTGCTCAAAAAGTGGGGCGTTGCGGGCGACTGGCTCGGCGTGGGGCATTGCATCCTCGGCTACGCCGACGGCGCGGAAGGGAACGCCGCTCCGCGTAAAGACGGCAATATCGTGCGCGTATAAGCACTTGCAAAAGCTTTAAAAATCGGATATACTAAGAAAAAGACTAAAAATGGAGGTAGCACCGATGAAGAAAAAATGTCTGGCGCAGATCGCGGCGGTCGTAGCGGCGCTGGCGGCACTGGCGGCAGCGGCGTATGTGATCTATCGGAACTGGGAGCTGATCGTGGGCTTCGTCAAGGAAAACTGCCCGGCGTGCCGCCGCAGAGCCAAAAAGCTGGAATTTGAGGACTATGTAGACTGAGCGGAAACAAAAGGTCGCGGCAGGCAAAGCGCCTGCCGCGACAGTCTGTCAAAAAAGCCTCGCAGAGTTTTGCGCCCGCAGGCGCAAAAATGATTCGGATCATTTTCTGCGGCGGCGTGTACGTCGCAGAAAATACATTGCGCCCTGCAAGTTAAGTGAGACTCCAAGAGCGCAAGCTCCGCGCAGCGCTCTTGGCTAAGTCGAACTTATGCAGAGCGAAGCGTCGAAGTGGAATTTGTGCGCTCGCAGCGCACAAATTATGCGCGCGGCAGGGTGCAAGCCCTCTCAAACGGAAACCCAGCGAAGCGGTTTTCGTTTGAAAGCGTGTCAAAAACACTTTTTTGACACGCTCTCGCGGCAGGCAAAGCGCCTGCCGCGATTTTTGCACCTTGGTACGATCAGCACAAAGCGCCCGCTGCGGCATGAACGGCTACTTCGTCTGCCGGAGCGGGTACAAGCTAACTATACGACCAAAAGTGCCGGATTGCAAGGATTTTTTCACGGTTTTCTGAAATTTTGTGGATTTTAGTCGCACGGTTTTGCCGTGTTTCGGATTATTCGGTAAAAATGCGCTCTTGACGCGCGGCGGCTTTGCAGGTAAAATTTGTCCATCGTTTAATTTTGTGCCAACATTTCAGCATACAGCGCCACAATGAAGGCACTGATGTGAGCGCCAGGCGGCCGCATCAGTGGCTTCATAATAAAATAAGGAGGATTCGTCATGCAGTCGAAAGAAAAAATTCCCGAGCTGTTCGGAAGCAATGTATTTAATGAGGCGGCCATGCAGCAGTATGTGTCCGGCTCTGCCTTCCAGACGTGGAAGAACTGTCTGGCAAACGGCAGCACGCTGCCGCTCGACGTCGCCAATGACATCGCCGACGGCATGAAGATCTGGGCGCTGGAGCACGGCGCGACGCACTATACCCACTGGTTTCAGCCGCTGACCGGCGTGACCGCCGAAAAGCACGACAGCTTCATCCACCCCGTGGGCGGCGGCAAGGTCATCATGGACTTCTCCGGCAAGGAGCTCGTCCGCGGCGAGCCGGACGCGTCCTCGTTCCCCTCCGGCGGTCTGCGCGCTACGTTTGAGGCGCGCGGCTACAGCGCGTGGGACCCGACGGCGTTCGCGTTTATTAAAGACGGCAGCCTCTGCATCCCCACGGTGTTCTGCTCCTATTCCGGCGAGGCGCTGGATAAGAAAACGCCGCTGCTGCGCTCCATCGACGCCGTTTCGCGGCAGGCGATCCGCATCCTGCGCCTGTTCGGCGACGAAAAATCGCAGCGCGTGCTCGCGCAGGTCGGCCCGGAGCAGGAGTATTTCCTGATCGACAAGGCGCTTTATATGCAGCGCGAGGACCTGCGCCTGTGCGGCAGAACGCTCTTCGGCGCGAAGCCGCCCAAGGGGCAGGAGCTGGACGACCACTATTTCGGCACGATCCGCCCGCGTGTGGCGGCGTATATGCGCGACCTGGACGAGGAGCTGTGGAAGCTCGGTGTCCTCTCCAAGACCAAGCACAACGAGGTCGCCCCGGCGCAGCACGAGATGGCGCCGATCTATACCGACGCGAACTCCGCCAGCGACCAGAACCAGCTGACGATGGAGATCATGAAGCGCGTCGCGGAAAAGCACGGGCTCATCTGCCTGCTGCATGAAAAGCCCTTTGCGGGCGTCAACGGCAGCGGCAAGCACAACAACTGGTCGCTCGCCACCGATACCGGCGACAACCTGTTCTCTCCGGGCAAAACGCCCAGCCAGAACGCGCGATTCCTGCTGTTCCTCGCGGCGTTCATCCAGGGCGTTGACGAGTATCAGGAGCTGCTGCGCTGCACGGTCTCCTTTGCTGGCAACGATCACCGTCTCGGCGCGCAGGAAGCGCCCCCGGCGATCATCTCCATCTTCCTCGGCGAAGAGCTGGAGGCGATCGTGGAGAGCATCGTAACGGGGCATGACTATACCGACCGCGCGCGCAACAGCCTGCGCATCGGTGTGGATGTGCTGCCCGCCATCCCCAAGGATACCACCGACCGCAACCGTACCTCGCCCGTGGCGTTCACCGGCAACAAGTTTGAGTTCCGTATGCCCGGCTCGAGCCAGTCGATCGCGGGTCCAAACACCATCCTCAACGCCATCATGGCGGAGGAGCTGCGGCAGTTTGCCGACGAGCTGGAGGGCGCGCAGGACTTCCACGCGGCGCTCCACGATCTCATCCGCCGCGCCTTTACCGAGCACCGCCGCATCCTCTTCAGCGGCAACGGCTATGAAGCGAACTGGATCGAGGAGGCAAAGCGGCGCGGCCTTGCCAACCTGACGAGCACCGCCGCCGCGCTGCCGATGTACATCCTGCCCAAGAACATTGCGCTGCTCACGCGCCACCATGTCTACTCCGAGGCGGAGATCATGGCGCGCCATGAGGTGCATATGGAAAAATACTGCAAGGTCGTGGGCATCGAGGCCGCGACGCTGGTTGACATGGTGCAGCACAGCATCCTCGGCGCGGCAAGCGCCTACGCGGGCAAGCTCTGCAAGACCATCACGCAGAAACAGGCGGCGCTGCCCGGCGTCTCCTGCCGCACCGAGACGGCGCTGGCGGGCACGATCAGCAATCTCTGCGATACGCTCATGGAGCGCACGCTCGACCTCAAAACGGCGCTGCAAAACGAGCCGAAGCTGCCGCTGGAGGAGCTGATCGGCTACTATCACGACGTCGTGTTTGAAAAAATGGGCGACGTGCGCGAGATCATCGACCAGCTCGAGCAGCTCGTTGACAAGCGCGACTGGCCGTTCCCGACGTATACCGACCTGCTGTTCTCGGTGTAATTCTCAAAAAACTCCGCTCCCGGTCCTCCTCTGAATCACCTGTATTTTCCTAATGTTTCCCTGTCTGTTCTCCAATTTGATTTCCTGCTGGGAGAGGAGCTTTCGCGCCGCAGCCCCTACGGGCTGCGGCGCTTTTGCGTTTTTCAAAAATGAATTTTTGAAAAACGCTCAAACGAAAACCGCTTCGCTGGATTTTCGTTTGAAAAGGCTCACACTGCGCTGCGCGCATAATTTTTGCCGACGTACACGCCGCCGGCAAAAATGATCTGAATCACTTTCGCCGCTGCGGCGGCGAAACTCTGCGAGGCCCTTGGGTGGACATAGTGCTGCGCATCGCTTTTTTGCATAAAAAGGAAGAAATCCCGGCGCGCAAGTTCATAAAAAATGCGCAGTTGACGAATGGCGGCGATGGGAGTATTATCTGAACATAAATTTTGCCGTGCAAAGCGGCAAAGTATATCGCAAAATGCTAAGATGAAGAAAAGTACGCGAGCACGCGCTCCCAGAGAGCCGGGGACAGGTGAGAGCCCGGCAGCAGCCCTTGCGGAACGAACACTTCGGAGCAGCGGACTGAACGGGAAGCCATCCTCAGTAGGAAAGACGCAATGCGCGGCGTTAAGGCGCACGGGCTTAACAGAGCTCGTCAAGGGGCTGTGAAAACAGCAATGCAGGTGGCACCGCGGATCGGCAGTATTCGTCCTGAAATTCAGGAGATACTGCCGCTTATTTTATCCGGAGGTGCTTTTTTATGTGTGCAATTATTGGATTTACGTCGAAAACTCTGACGGCGGACGAAGTTCGCCCCTATTTTGACCGCACCGTCTCCCGCGGGCCGGACGCCACGCGGCTGGAAGCCGTCGGCTCGGCGAGCTGCCTGGGTTTCCACCGGCTGGCGATCATGGGGCTGCATGAGGAAGGGATGCAGCCGTTTTACCTCGGCGGCGACGCGGCGGTGTGCAACGGCGAGCTGTACGGCTTCCGCCCGGTCAAAAAGGCACTGGAGGCGAAGGGGTACACGTTCCGTTCCGACTCCGACTGCGAGATCATCCTGCCGCTGTGGAAGGAATACGGTGTGGAGATGTTCGCGAAGCTCGACGCGGAGTTTGCCATGGTTATTTACGACGCGGCGTCGGATTCCCTCGTCGCCGCGCGCGACCCCATCGGCATCCGCCCGCTGTTCTACGGGTATCTCGCGGACGGCGGTATCGTTTTTGCCAGCGAGGCGAAAAACCTCATCGGGCTGTGCAAGGAGGTCTGCCCCTTCCCGCCGGGACATTACTACAAGGACGGCAAATTCGTCCGCTACGCCGACCTCACCACGGTCAAAACCTACTGTGAGGATGATCTGGACACCGTCTGCAAAACCATCCGCGAAAAGCTGATCGCGGGCGTGGAGAAGCGGCTGGACGCCGACGCGCCGCTCGGCTTCCTGCTCTCCGGCGGGCTCGATTCCAGCCTTGTGTGCGCCATCTCGGCGAAGCTGTTGGGAAAGAAAATTCGGACGTTTGCCATCGGCATGGATCTCGACCCCATTGACCTCAAATACGCCCGCGAGGTGGCGGACTTCATCGGCGCGGAGCATACCGAGGTCAGCATGACGAAGCAGGACGTGCTGGACGCGCTTGAGCCGGTCATCGCGCTGCTGGGGACGTACGACATCACGACCATCCGCGCGAGCATCGGGATGTACCTGTGCTGCAAAGCCATCCACGAGCAGACGGACGTGCGCGTGCTGATGACCGGCGAAATTTCCGACGAGCTGTTCGGCTATAAATACACCGACTTCGCGCCCTCTGCCGAAGCGTTCCAGCAGGAGGCAAAAAAGCGCGTGGACGAACTGTATATGTACGACGTGCTGCGTGCCGACCGCTGCATCAGCGTCAACTCTCTGGAGGCGCGCGTGCCGTTCGGCGACCTGGATTTCGTAAAATATGTGATGTCCATCGACCCGGAAAAGAAGCTCAACACCTACGACATGGGCAAATACCTCCTGCGAAAAGCGTTCGCGGACGATCACATCCTGCCGGAGGACATCCTCTGGCGGCAGAAGGCGGCGTTCTCCGACGCGGTGGGGCACTCCATGGTGGACGACCTCAAGGAATACGCCGAGAGCCGTTACACCGACGAGGAATTTGAAGCAAAGTGCAGGCGGTACGATTTTGCCCAGCCATTCACAAAAGAGAGCCTCCTGTACCGCGAGATTTTCGAGAAATACTATCCCGGTCAGGCAAAGATGGTCAAGGACTTCTGGATGCCGAACAAGGCGTGGAAGGGCTGCGACGTGAAAGACCCCTCTGCCAGAGTTCTTTCAAACTACGGTGAAAGTGGTAAATAACCAGAGAATCACTGGAAACGACCGCGATACTGTGGTAAACTAGCAGAAAATAGTACCGAAGGTGGGAAACGCTATGAAGCAGGAAGAAAAGCGCACCGCACTGGCTGCCGCGCTGGGGACGGACGACGTTCCGGCGGGGCTGATGGAGCTGGACGGGCACGACACGCAGCTTGCCCATCGTGCGCTGCGCGCGCTCCTGCCGCAGGCGGATGCGGAAGCATTTCTGACTGCGCTCACGGCGCAGCTCGCCGCGAATCTCTACCCCGATGAGACACACCCGGCGCGGGAGCTGGATGCTGAGCAGGCGCGGTTTCTCGCCGTGCTCGAGGTGCTGTTTTCGTGCTATGACGGCGCGCCCGACCCGCTGACAGATTTAATTCCCGTGCCGGAGGACGCGCTTGCAGGCAGCCGCGTGGCTGCGGAGTACGCGCGCTTTACCGCCTGCGTGCGCGCCGATCACATCCCCGCGCTGCTGCGCCTGACGCGCGAGGCGGGCGCGATCGACCCCGCGTCGCACATCATCGGCGTGCACAATCTGGCGCTGCATACCGCCATTCTGGCGCGCCGCGCGGGGCTGGCGGTCGATCTGCCGCTGGTCAGCGGCGCAGCCTTCGGGCACGACGTGGGCAAATTCGGCTGCCGCGGCGCGAATGCCGCGCGCACGGCGTATCTGCACTATTACTATACCTGGCGCTGGTTCAGTCGCAACGGCATGGAGGAGCTCGGACACGTCGCCGCGAATCACTCCACCTGGGACCTGGAGTTCGAGAACCTGCCCATCGAGGCGCTGCTGCTCATCTGGGCGGACTTCCGCGTGCGCGGCACGCGCGAAGCGGGGTGCGAGGCGGTGCGCGTTTACTCGCTGGCGGACGCGTATGCGATGATCTTCTCAAAGCTGGCGAACATGACCGGCGAAAAACAGAAAAAATACCGCAGCGTCTACGCAAAGCTCTGCGATTTTGAGGCGCTGCTGCGCGCGCACGGCGTGCCGCTGGAATTATCGGACGATACGCTCACGCCGCCCGATACGCGCGACGCGGCGCTGCTGAGCGCCGGGGACGCGCTGGCGCGCATCCGCGTCCGCACGCTGGAGGAGTCCACGCGCCTCATGCGCACGATCAGCGTGGAGGCGTCGTTCTCGCGCCTTTTAGAGCAGGCGAAGAGCGAAAAGGACCTGCGCCGCATCCGCAGCGACCTGACGCTGCTGCGCGAATACAGCGCCTATCTTTCCAAGACAAACAAGAAAAAGCTGCTGCGGCTGCTTTACGAGCTGCTGTCGCACCCCGACGGCGACGTGCGCCGCATGGCGGGGCAGACGATGGGCGAGGTGCTGGCAAACAGCGGTCCGAGCTACCGCAAGGAGCGTCCGCAGGGCGAGAGCGGCGCTGCCGCCGCGCCCGCCACCGCGCCGCTGCTCGACGAGGCGGCGGAGCTGTGGGCGTTTTATCTGGACGCCTGCCTGTACCTCGACCGTAAATATTCCCCGCGCCATGCGCTGCGGATCGCCAATTCCCTCAAAACCATCTGCCAGAGCCTGTTTGCCGCCGCCGCGCCGGAAACCGCGCCGGGGCTGCTCGCCCCGCTGCTGACGCAGCTGCAAACGGCGCAGGGCGCGCAGCGCTTTGCGCTCACCGACGCGCTGTGCCATGTGCCGTGCGCGTATCTGCCGGACGAGGCGTGTGAAGAGCTTCTCAAACTGCTCACGCCGATGGCGCAGTCGGGCGAGACGCACCGCCGCCTGATCGCGATGCAGCTTCTTCTGCACCTGCGGCAGAAGGCATCGTGCCGCGAGGCGGTGCACGCGCTGGCGCAGAGCCTGCCCGTGAGCGGCGACGCGGCGGCAGATTATCTGCGCGCGGGGCTTTGCGGCGTGTGCCCGGCAGCGCTGCGGGAGCAGGAGGTCGCGGCGCTGTATCTCAGCAATCTTAAAAACGCCGTCCACTGGACCGTTAAGCTCGCGCAGATCGACCTGCTGTGCGCCGACGCGCTCGCGAGCGGGCACGACGTGTTCCACACGGCGCTGCATTTTTCCAACCTTCTCTGCGTGTCCGAGCATCTGCCGGTGCGCGAGTCGGCGGGGCGGCATCTGCTGCTCATCGCGCCGCGCCTGCCAGCCGATCAGATCAACGAGATCGCCTGTGACCTGCTGCGGGAGCTGGAGACCGGCGAGGAGCAGATCACGCGCTTCATCCCGCCCTACATCGGGCAGTTCATCTGTTTGCTGCCGGAAAAGGAGCTGCTGGAGGCGGTCGATACGCTCGAAAAAATGGCGCACGGTGCATCCGCGCGCACGGCGAGCGTGGCGCTTGCCGCCATCGGTGCGGTCATCGCCGCGCTGGGGCAGACGCACGGCGCGGTCGTCAGCCGACTGCTCGGCAACCTCATGACCGGCGTGAGCCACTATGACCCGGACGTGCACCAGACGGCGATGCAGGTGCTCTGCTGCGATTTATTCTCAAGCGATGCGCTGCCGCTTTCGTTCCGCGGGGCGCTGTTTGCGCGGCTGCACAAAAAGCTGCTCACGCTCCTGTGCGAGCCGCGCGCGGGGCAGACCGTGCGCTTTCATGACGCGGCGATGCTCAACCATCTCTACCGCTTTCTCGTGCGCTATGAGATCGAGTGCGGCGCGCTGCCGTTTGCGCCGCAAAAGCCCGCGGCGTTCTTCCCCGGCACGTTCGACCCGTTTTCCGCCGGGCACAAGCAGATCGTGGAGCACATCCGCGCGCTGGGCTTTGAGGTGTATCTGGCGATCGACGAATTTTCGTGGAGCAAAAAGACGCTTGCCAAGCTCCTGCGGCGGCAGATCGCCGTGATCTCTGCTGCCGACCAGTGGGATACCTACCTCTTCCCGGACGATATTCCCATCAACATCGCCATGCCGCGCGATCTGGCGCTGCTGAAGCGTCTGCTGCCGGAGCGGGAGCTGTATCTTGTGGCGGGCAGCGACGTGATCCGCGGCGCGTCCGCCTATCGCAGCCGCGAGCCCGGCTCGGCGGCGGAGTATAACCACATCATTTTCTGCCGCGGCGAGGAGACGAACGAGGCGCGGCAGGCGCTCTCGTCCGTCATCCGCGGAAGGCTGCGCGTGCTGTCGCTGCCGGCGTTTTATGAGACCGTCAGCTCCACGCGCATCCGAGACTATGTCGATCGCGGGCTGGATATTTCCATGCTCGTCGATCCCGTGGTGCAGTCGTTTATCTACGAAAACCGCCTGTATATCCGCGAGCCGGAGACAAAAAACGAGCTGTCCCGGCAGGAGCGGCAGTACCGCCTGTACCGCGAGGCAGCGCCGGAGCTGCCGCAGACGATGCGCGCGGCGATGGACGCGCGGGCGCATCCGCTTGCCGTGACGCTGTGCGAATACGGGCAGCGCACGGGCTGGTGCGTGGGGCACACGGTGCAGGTGGGCGAGCTGTACGGCGCGCTCGGCTCGCTCGCGGCGGCAAGCGAGGTGCGCGCGCGTGCCTCCGGGCGGCTGCTGCTGGTGCGGGAGGTCCACTGTGCGGACGGCACGCCGGACGCCGAGCGCTGCCGGATGCTGCTCAACGAGCTGCTTGCACGCAGTCTGGAGGGCGATCACACCTATGCCGTCTGCCGCTGCGAGCAGGAGGATGCGGCGCTGCGCGAGGCACTTTCGCAGCTCGGCTTTTTGCCCCTCGGCACGCAGGATACGCTCTGGTGCGTGGATATGCGCGCGCCGGTCATGCTGCTGCAGGACGTGCTGCTTGCCGTCAAGCAGCCGCTGCATTCGGAAGCGCTCGTGCAGGACGCAGTTGCCCGCACGCGACCGCGCCTGCGCGCGGCGCTGGGGCGGATGTTCCCCGGGACGCTGCTGCTGTGCTTTGACTCCGAGCAGCTCAACCAGACGCTCATGGAGCGCGTGCAGAGGCTCAACGGCATCGACCGCCTGCCGGAGGGCGTGCGGCTGGGTGCGGGGATGTGCGTGCCATACGGAAAAATTCTCTCCGATGTCGTTGTGCCGCACACGGTCACGAAAACGCTCCATGTGGAAAAGCGCTTCTGCGCCGATCTTCAGCACTTTGAGATCGTGGAGTTCCCCGGCTATTCGCCGCTGCGCAGTCAGGTGCGGATGCTGAAGAGCTTTGAGCGCCCGGTGCTGCTGGTGGACGATCTGCTGCACAATGGCTACCGGCTGGAAAAGCTCGACAAGGTGTTCCGCGCCGAGGGCTTTGAACCGGAAAAGATCGTCGTCGCCATCCTGTCCGGGCGCGGGCGGGACATCATGCAGCAGCAGGGGCGCACGGTGGAGTGCGAATATTTTATCCCGAACCTGCATTATTGGGCGACGGAGAGCCTGTTTTACCCCTTCCTCGGCGGTGACAGCGTGGAGGGCACGCGCAGCGCGCAGCGAAGCCTTCCCTCCATCAACCTCATCCTGCCGTATTACTACCCCAATTATTTCCGCGACGCCGCGCCGGAGGACGTGTATGCCCTGTCGCGCACGGCGCTGGAGAACGCGCTGGAGATCCTCAGCGCGCTGGAACGCGCGAATCAGGACCTGTTTGCCGCGAATCTGACGATTCGCCGTCTGGGCGAGGCGCTGTATCAGCCGCGCCTGCCGGAGCAGGGCGTGTGCATGATGCACGACGAGCGCCTGCCCGCGTCCGACTACCTGCGCGACAGCTTACAGCAGCTCTCGCGCATTGAACGAAAGGAGCGTTACGCGCATGATGTACCGTGAGTGGCACGGGCTGTGCCTGTTTTCCCGCGGCGGACAGTTCCCGCCCGACGCGCGCGAGGCGGCGCAGCCGTTTTCGCCGCTGGTCATTCTGGAAAACCGCCCCGCGAAGGACAGCGGCGGTCTGCGTTTTATCCGCAGCGCGCGGGAGCTCGGCGAGCCGGACGGGCTTGCGCGCCTCATGCCCTGCCGGGCGGACGCCCCGGTGTTACCGCCGGAGGTGCGCGCACTCATCGAAAAAGACGGCGCGATCGTGCTCAATACCGCGTTTACGCGGGCATTTTCCGTACTATCCGCGCAGCTTGCGCGTAAAAAATCGGGTCTGCGCGTGAACCTCGTGGGGCTTGGCGACGTGGGCGGCACGGTGCTGACGGGGCTGAAGCTCCTCGGCGGCGGCTGCATTGACACGATCGGCATTTTTGACCCCTACGAACCGCTGATGGCGCGCTATGTGATGGAGCTGGGGCAGGTGCTGCCGCTATATGATAACGAAGCGCTGCCGGAGGTGTCCGTCTGCTGCGAACCCGATCTGTTCCATTGCGACGTGCTCATCTTCACCGCCTCGCGCGGCGTGCCGGGGCTTGACAGCAAGTTACAAGATGTGCGCATGGCGCAGTTCGCCAAAAACCGCGAAATGCTCCGCGCCTATGCCCGCCGCGCGCGGGAAGAAAATTTCTGCGGGCTGTTCTGTCAGGTGTCCGACCCCGTCGATCCGCTGGCACGCGCGCTGTTTCTTGACTCCAACTGCGGGAAAGACGGCAATTACGACTTTGCGGGGCTGCTTCCTGAGCAGGTGCGTGGGTTTGGACTCGGCGTGATGCAGGCGCGCGCGGCGTATGCGGCAAAGCGCTTGGGCGCGGACTTTACGCGCGGGCGCGCGTTCGGTCCGCACGGCGAGGGCTTGGTCGTTTGCAATGCGCCGAACGACGGCTATGACGCGGCGCTCTCCATCGCGCTCACCGAGCAGGCGCGCACGCTGAATCTACAGGCGCGCGAGCTTGGCTTCAAGCCCTACATTGCGCCGGGGCTGTCGTCTGCGGCGGTGTCCATTCTGCGGATGCTGCGCGGCGACTGGTTTGAAAGCGCCGTGGCGCTGGGCGGCTGCTATTTCGGCTGCCGCAGCCGGCTTTGCGGCGCGGCGGCGGAAACTTACCGCGAGGCGCTTGCTCCCGCGCTCGCTGCGCGTCTGGAAGCAAGCTACGCGGCACTCAGGGAGCTGAGATACGAATGAACGAGCTGACCCTCATCCAGATCGGCGAAAGCGACCGCCTCACGCGGCTGCTGACCTTTGCGGCGGGCGACCTGCGCGTGTGCCGCGCGGGCGTGACGGATACGACACATCTTGCCGGTGCGCGGGTGATCTTTGCCGTCCATGTGGACGCGTTCGGCGCGCCGGCGGAGCTGCATACGCTCCTGCGCGCGCTGCGCAGCCATCCGGGGTGTCTTTCCGGCTGCACCGGCGGCGTGATCGTGGACGCGGACGGGGAGCTTTACAGCAAGGCGGCGGCGCAGGCGCTCGTGCTCGCGGCAAACTCCGCCGGGTGTCTGTTCCCCGGCAAGCCCCTCGTGGAGGGCACGGGGTCGCTGTATAACCAGCATATTTTCGCCGCCACGCAGCATCTTTCGCTGGAGCAGGCGTATTTTACCCGCGCGCGGCAGCTTTGCGAGCGCGTGGCGGACTTTACGCCGCCCAAATTTGCGCAGCCGAAGCTGCTCATGCTCCACGCCTCGTCCAACCCCGGCTCAAACACCGTCTGGATGGGCAGGCAGACGCTTGCGCGCCTGCCGCAGCGCGTGCAGACGCAGGAGATCTTGCTGCAAAACGGCACGGTGCAGGACTGCCGCGGCTGCTCGTATGAAGCCTGCCGCCACTTTGCCGAGGGCGGGCGCTGCTTTTACGGCGGCGCGGTGACGGAGCAGGTGCTCCCCGCCGTGCAGCAGGCGGACGCGGTGCTGCTGCTGTGCCCGAACTACAACGACGCCGTGAGCGCCAACATGACCGCGTTTTTTAACCGCCTAACGAACCTCGCCGTCGTGCGTGAGCTGTGGGATAAGTATGTCTGGGCGGTCGTCGTGTCCGGCTTTTCGGGCAGCGATCTGGTCGCGCGGCAGGTGCTCGGCGCGATGTGCCTCAACAAGGCGGCGATCTTACCGCCGCGCTTCTGCCTGCTGCAAACCGCGAACGACCCCGGCGCTGCCGCCGAGGCGGAAAACGTCGGCACGAAGCTGGACGTGTTTGCAAAAAATATCGCGGATACTTTGCTTGCCTGAAGATCTTTTTGCGGGGAAGCAAAAATTTCTGCTTGACAGATGCAAGGTGCGCGCGTATAATGCGTTACAACAAGTGAACAGCTCAAACCTGTGAGGAAGAGAAGTACCCAGTACACACGGTCATTCAGAGAGTCCCGGATGGTGCGATCGGGGCGGCACGCGGCTGGCGAATGGACTTTTGAGGGCGGATCGAACGGCGCAAGCTCAGTAGAGACCGACGGGATCCCACCCGTTATCCATCGGGGCGCGTATGATGGTGCGCGTAAGCGAGTGGACGTTTTACGTCAATTTGGGTGGTATCGCAGAAGCAGCGGCTTTTGTCCCATGGTAGGGACAGAGGCTGTTTTTTTATTCCGTTTCGCTCCGGCACAGCCAGACGGTCATCTACCGCTCAAAATCAAATTTTTAGAGGAGAAACCAAACATGAAAACCATGAACCTGAAAAAACTCTGTGCCGTGATGCTGGCGATCGTGATGCTGCTGACAATGGCAGCGTGTGCCGGCAAGTCCAACACCCCCGCAGCCGAGACCCCCGCGCAGCTTGATGCTCCCGCAGCCGAAGAAGCTCCCGCCGCCGAAGAGCCTGCCGCTGAGAGCGCGTCCTACAAGGTCGCCATCGTCAAGCAGCTCGACCACGCCTCGCTCGATGAGATCGCAAACGCCATCTCCGCGCGGCTGGACGAGATCGCGGCAGAAAATAACGTGACGATCGAATACACCGTCACCTCCGGGCAGAACGACCAGACCATCCTCAAGCAGCTCACCGATCAGGCGATCGCCGACGGCGTGGACGCCATCATCCCCATCGCCACCACTGCCGCGCAGCTCGCCGCCCTCTCCGCGGAGGACAGTAAGACCCCGGTCGTGTATGCTGCCATCTCCGATCCCGCCGCCGCCAAGCTCACCGGCATCGACTATGTGACCGGCACGAGCGACGCGCTGAACACCGCGTTCATCCTCGACATGATGCTGAAACAGAACCCCGACACCGCGAAGGTGGGTCTGCTGTATTCCCTGTCCGAGCCGAACTCCGCGACCCCCATCGCCGACGCCAAGGCGTATCTTGAGGAAAAGGGCATCGCCTACACCGAGCAGACCGCCAATACCAACGACGAGGTCGTCGCCGCAGCGGCAGCGCTCATCGCCGACGGCGTGGACGCAATCTTCACCCCGACCGACAACGTCATCATGGCAGCCGAGCTTGCCATCTACGAGGACCTCGCCAAGGCGGGCATTCCGCACTACACCGGCGCTGATTCCTTCGTCCGCAACGGCGCGTTTGCCACCTGCGGCGTCAACTACACCAGCCTTGGCGCGCGCACGGCGGATCTTGCTTATCAGGCGATCACCGAGGGTATGGACGGTCTGGACGACTACTACCTGATGGACGGCGGCATCATCACCGTCAACACCGAGACCGCCGCCGCGCTTGGCATCGACCCGGCTGTGTTCGCCGACATGGGCGAGCTGATCGAGGTCGGCACGACGAAGGAATAAGTCCTACATTACAATATAGCCCGCGCCCCCGGCAGCTTTGCCGGGGGCTGCGGCGCGAAAAAAGAACAGGGGAGAGAGGGATTCCATGCTCATCATTACACAGACCGCGCTGGAGCTGGGCTTTTTGTACGCGCTGGTCGCCATGGCTCTGTTTTTGAGCTACCGCATTCTGGACGTCGCCGACCTGACGACCGACGGCTGCTTTGTGCTCGGCGCGGCGGTGTCCGTGACGGTCGCGGCGGCGGGTCACCCGCTGCTGGCGCTGCTTGCCGCGATGCTCGCGGGCGCGTGCGCGGGCTTTGTTACCGCGTTTTTGCAGACCAAGCTCGGCGTGCCGTCCATTCTGGCGGGCATCGTCACGAACACGGGGCTGTACACCGTCAACCTTATGGCGATGGGTTGGAAGTCCAACGAAAGTCTGCTCGGCGTTGACACCGTGTTCACGCTCCTGCGCGATACCGGCATCGGCGGCGACTGGTATGAGCTGCTGCTGGCGGCATTCGTGACGATTTTGGTCGCCGCGCTGCTGCTGCTGTTCCTGCGCACGCGGCTGGGGCTTTCCATCCGCGCAACGGGCGATAACCCCGATATGGTGCGCGCGTCGTCGCTGAACCCCGCCTTTACCACCACCGTCGGTCTGTGCCTGGCAAACGCGATGACGGCGCTCTCCGGCGCGATGGTCGGGCAGTATCAGAAGACCGTGGACATCAACTCCGGCACGGGCATCGTGGTCATCGGGCTTGCGTGCCTCATCATCGGCGAGACCGTGCTCGGCAGACGCTCCGTCACCAAGAGCGCCATCGCCGCCATCCTCGGCTCGATCATCTACCGCTTTTTGTACGCTATCGTGTTTTACACCAAGATCGTCCCGGTCGAGTGCCTCAAGCTCCTGACTGCTGTGATCGTGGGGCTGGCGATCGCCACGCCGACGATCAAAAAATGGGCGGCGCTGCAAGCGCGCAGGGCGCGCGCCGGAAAGGGAGGCGACTGAAATGCTGAACATTCAGAATATTTCCAAGACCTTCAACCCCGGCACGGTCAACGAGCGCATGGCGCTGCGCGGCGTGTCGCTGCATCTGGACGCGGGCGAGTTCGTGACGATCATCGGCTCGAACGGCGCGGGCAAGTCCACGCTCCTGAACGCCGTCGCGGGCAGCTTTTTCGTCGATACCGGCGCGGTCCGGCTGGACGGCGAGGACATCACCTTCATGCCCGAGCACGACCGCAGCCGCAGGATCAGCCGCCTTTTCCAGGACCCCCTGCGCGGCACGGCGCCGCATATGACCATCGAAGAAAATCTCGCGCTTGCATACCTGCGCGCGTCGCACGGCAACCCCTTCAGCCGCATTAACCGCAAGGAACAGGCGATGTTCCGCGAGCAGCTCGCGCTGCTGGATATGGGTCTGGAGGACCGCATGAAGCAGCCCGTGGGGCTTCTTTCCGGCGGGCAGCGGCAGGCGCTGACGCTGCTCATGGCGACGCTCGTGCCGCCGAAGCTGCTGCTGCTTGACGAGCACACGGCGGCGCTCGACCCCGGCGCGGCGGAAAAGGTGCTGCGGCTGACGCAGCGCGCCGTGGAGGAGCACAAGATCACCTGCATGATGGTCACGCACAATATGTCGCAGGCGCTCTCGCTCGGAGGCCGCACGCTCATGATGGCGGACGGCGGCGTGGTGCTGGACGTGGCGGGCGCGGAGCGCGCCGGCATGACCGTAGACGACCTCATCGCCCGCTTCAAGGCGGGAACAGGTCACGCGCTCGATAACGACAGAATGATGCTGGCCGACTGAACAAAAAGAACCCCGGAGCGGTTCACAGGTACGCTCCGGGGTTTCTTTATATTTTGGATCTTTCAAACCCGTGTATCCAGTCGGAAAAATGGTAATAGAGGAAGTAAATGATCGAGCTGATGGACCAGGTGATGGGGTAGGCGAGGTAGAGGAACAGCAGCTCGTGCGACACGCGCATGATGAGCGTGATGTAGGTGATGCGCAGCACGCACCACACGCCCAGCATGATGACCATCGGCACGATGGACTTGCCCGCCCCGCGGCAGACCGACGCCACGGCGTGCGAATACGCCAGCAGGAAGAAGAACGGCGCAATGGTCCGCGCCTGCCGCGTCGCCATCTGGATGACCTCCGGCGTCTGCGTAAACAGCCGCGCAAGCTGCGGCATGAGGATGTACAGCGCCAGACCGATCAGCTCCGCGATGATGATGGCGCAGAGAATGCCAAACCGAGCCCCCTTCTTGGCACGGTCATATTCGCGCGCGCCGAGATTCTGCCCCGTGTAGGTGGTCAGCGCCATCGTGAAGCTCGTGATGGGCAAAAACGCGAAGCCCTCCAGCTTGGAGTATGTGCCGCAGGCGGCGACGGCGAGCTTGCCGAACGTGTTGATGTTCGCCTGCACGATCACATTCGCCAGACTGATGACGCAGTTCTGCACGCCGGACGGCAGCCCGTAGCGCACGATCTCGCCGAACAGCTCGCGGTCCACGCGGAGCTTGCTCCATTGCAGGCGGAACGCCGTGCGCTTGCCGGACAGGTGGATGAGGCACAGCACCATGCTGATCGCCTGCGAAATGGTCGTGGCGACCGCCGCCGACCACACGCCCCAGCCGAACCCGGCGATAAACAGCAGGTCGAGCACCACGTTCACGGCGGAGGACAGCAGCAGGTAATAAAGCGGGCGGCGGCTGTCGCCCAGCGCGTTCATGATGCTCTTGCACGCGTTGTAGAGCACCACCGCCAGCACGCCGGTAAAATAATAGCGGAAGTAGTCGATGGCGTCGGGCAGCACCTCGGGGTCGGTGTCCATCCAGCGCAGGATGTGCGGCGTGAGCCAAACGCCGAGCCCCGTGAGCAGCAGCCCGCTGATGGCGCTCACGAGAATGTTCGTATGGATGGCGCGCTCCACGCGCGCGGGGTCATTCGCCCCGAAATAGCGCGAGATGGCGACGCCCGCGCCGAGCGTCAGCCCCTCAAAAAAGCTGACGAGCAGGAAGATGAGCGCACCTGACGACGTGACCGCCGCCAGCGCCTCGTCGCCGAGAAAGCGCCCGACGATGAGCGCGTCCACGGTGTTATAGAGCTGCTGAAACACCTGACTGAGCAGAACGGGCAGAGCAAAGGCGGTGATCCGCCGCCACGGCGCGCCCGTGGTCATATTGCAGGTCGAACGGTCTGTCATGTGCTCCCCTCCCTTTTCCGCGCAGATGCCACAGCATCATATCATACAGCCGCCCCAATTGCAACCCGTACCGGCACTTGCGCTTGCTCTGCCGCTCTGAAAGGAAACGCCCCCGCCGCCGAATAATACTGATTCTTGATTAAAATATTTAATCAAGAATCCCGTGTGCTACGCACACTCGCATCGTGCGAATGCACGCTGCGCCGTCTCATGCAGAATCTGACGCGCCGTTGGCGCTATAAAAAGCTCTTCAAGCTTTTTAAC
>JALFSI010000011.1:0-10142 GCA_022779365.1 Clostridiales bacterium | reverse complement strand
GTCGATGTCCAGCAGGATGGCCCCCAGGCCCTGGAGCAGGTGGAGCTTGTCCTGCTTTTGCTCCAGGGTGAACTGGGCCGCCCGGCGCACACAGTCGGACCGCCAGGCGGTCCACCGGTCCAGAATCTCCCCCACCCCCATGACCTGGGGCATGCCGTCCACCAGGACGTTGAAGTTGCAGGAGAAGGAGTCCTGGAGGGGGGTGGCCCGGAAGAGCTTCTGCATGAGCTTGTCCGGGTCGGTGCCCCGCTTCAGGTCGATGGTCAGCTTCAGGCCGGACAGGTCGGTCTCGTCCCGCATGTCGGCCACTTCCCGCAGCTTGCCGGCCTTGATGAGCTCGGCCACCTTGTCCAGGATGGCCTCGGCGGTGGTGGTGTAGGGAATCTCGTAAATTTCGATGAGGTTCTCGCCCTTCACATACCGCCACTTGGCCCGGACCTTGAAGGAGCCCCGGCCGGTGCGGTAGATGCTTTCCAACTCTTTGCGGTCGTAGAGCAGCTGGCCGCCGGTGGGAAAGTCGGGGGCCAGGAGGGTGTCCAGCAGGTCGGCCTGGGGGTCCTTGATGCGGGCGATGGCCGCCGCGCAGACCTCGGCCAGGTTAAAGCCGCACAGGTTGGAGGCCATGCCCACGGCGATGCCCATGTTGGCCGAGACCAGGATGTTGGGGAAGGTGGTGGGCAGGAGCAGGGGCTCGGTGAGGGTGCCGTCGTAGTTGGGCACAAAGTCCACCACGTTCTTGTCGATGTCCCGGAAGAGCTCCTCGCAGATGCCGTCCAGCTTCACCTCGGTGTAGCGGGAGGCGGCATAGGCCATGTCCCGGGAGTAGACCTTGCCGAAGTTGCCCTTGGAATCGACAAAGGGGTGCAGCAGCGACTCGTTGCCGCGCGCCAGGCGCACCATCGTCTCATAGATCGCCTGATCACCGTGCGGGTTCAGGCGCATGGTCTGCCCGACGATGTTGGCGGATTTTGTCCGCGCGCCGGTGAGCAGACCCATTTTGTACATCGTGTACAGCAGCTTGCGGTGTGACGGCTTAAAGCCGTCGATCTCCGGGATGGCGCGCGAGACGATGACTGACATCGCGTAGGGCATATAGTTCTGCTCCAGCGTCTGGCAGATCGGCTGCTCCAAAACCTCTGCCCGCAGCCCCTGCACATGGGGGTCACCCGCGTGCTTGATTTCAGTTTCTTTTTTCTTCTTCGGCATGATGATTCATCCTTCAAATTACATTCGCAATCAGGCGGCGCATTTTGAGCAGCAACCACATCTGCACCGCCCGAAAGCGATCAAGAGGGTCTTGGCTCTCCCTTTGGGAGAGCTGTCAGCGAAGCTGACTGAGAGGGTTTGGCAGTCTGGTCCTTGCTGACCCTCTCCGTCCTTCGCTGCGCTCGGACACCTCTCCCAAAGGGAGAGGCAAGGGTGCGCTCAAAAATCAGGATACATCCAGCTGATCCAGATATTTATATCCATTCTCCGCGATGTGGTCTTTTCTTCCTGTGAGGTTATCGCCCAGCAGCAGCTCGAACATCTGCTGCGTAAGCGCCATATCCTCGGGCATGACGCGGATGAGACGGCGGGTGGCGGGGTTCATGGTGGTCATCCACATCATCTCCGGGTCGTTTTCGCCAAGACCCTTGGAGCGGTTGACCGTGACCTTTTTGCCCTCCAGCTCCTTGAGAATGGCGGCTTTTTCCGCCTCGTTGTAGGCAAACCACGTCTTGTCCTTGCAGCCGATCTCATACAGCGGCGACTCCGCGATATACACATAGCCCTGCTCGATGAGCGTAGGGCAGAGCCGGTAGATCATAGTCAGGATCAGCGTCCTGATCTGGTAGCCGTCCACGTCGGCGTCGGTGCAGATGATGACCTTGCTCCAGCGCAGGTTCGCAAGATCGAACGCGGACAGATCCTTGCTTTTTTTCGTCTGCACCTCCACGCCGCAGCCGAGCACACGGATGAGGTCGGTGATAATATCGGACTTGAAAATGCGCTCATAATCCGCCTTGAGGCAGTTGAGGATCTTGCCGCGCACGGGCATGATGCCCTGAAATTCCGCGTCGCGCGAGAGCTTGACCGAGCCGAGCGCGGAATCACCCTCCACGATGTAAATTTCGCGCCTTTCCACGTCCTTCGTGCGGCAGTCCACAAATTTCTGCACACGGTTGGAAATATCCAGATTGCCGGTGAGCTTCTTTTTGATATTCAGGCGCTCTTTTTCCGCCCGCTCGCGGCTGCGCTTGTTGATGAGCACCTGATCGGCAATGCGGTCGGCTTCCGCCTTATTTTCGATAAAGTAGACGTGCAGGCGGCTGCGGAAAAATTCCGTCATTGCCTCCTGGACGAATTTGTTGTTGATCGCCTTTTTCGTCTGGTTTTCGTAGGAAGTCTGCGTGGAGAAGCAGTTCGTCACCAGCACCAGGCAGTCCGCCACGTCCTGGAAGGAGATCTTCGACTCGTTTTTCGTGTACTTCCCCGCCGTTTTGATATACGCGTCGATGGCATACACAAAGGCGTTGCGCACCGCCTTGTCCGGCGCGCCGCCGTATTCCAGCCACGAGGAGTTGTGGTAGTACTCGATGCGATTCACGGCGTTTGAAAAGCAGAACGCCGCCGAAATGCGCACCTTGTACTCCGGCTTATCCTCGCGGTCGCGCCCGCGCCGCTCGGCTTCCCAGAACTGCGGCATGGTCATGGACTTTTCCTCGGTCAGCTCGCGCACATAATCGAGGATGCCCTCCACATAGCAGTATTCCGTCTGCTCGAATTTTCCGGGTGAAACTTCATCACGCAGGCGGAACGTCACGCCCGCGTTCACCACCGCCTGCCGCTTGAGCGTGCTCTGGTAGTAGTCCAGCGGGATGTTGATGTCGGTAAAGACCTCCAGATCGGGCTTCCAGTGGAATACCGAACCGGTCTTTTTGCGGTCGGCGGGCTCTTTTTTCATCTCGCCCACGATCTCGCCCTTTTCAAAATGCAGGCTGTACTTAAAGCCGTCGCGCCGGATGGTGGCGTCAAAATATTCTGAGGAGTACTGCGTGGCGCACGCGCCGAGACCGTTTAAGCCCAGCGAGAACTCATAGTCGCCGCCGGCGTTGTTGTCGTACTTGCCGCCGGCGTACAGCTCGCAGAACACCAGCTCCCAGTTATATTTCCCCTCTTTTTCATTCCAGTCCACGGGGCAGCCGCGCCCGAAATCCTCCACCTCAATGGAGTGGTCGAGATAGCGCGTGACGATGACCGTATCGCCGTGCCCCTCGCGCGCCTCGTCGATGGCGTTGGACAAAATTTCAAACACCGCGTGTTCGCAGCCCTCCAGCCCGTCCGAGCCGAAGATGACCGCCGGGCGCTTGCGTACGCGGTCCGCGCCCTTCAAGGACGAAATGCTGTCATTGCCGTAAGTTTGCTGCTTGCTCATTTGCTTCCCTCGCATGATATTGTGGCTGTGGTCTGCACAAAAGCCCACTATACTGATTTTAGTATACCGTTTTCCGCCTGTAAAGTCAAGAAGCCCCTCCCGGCGTTCGTAAAAACGTGCAAAAAACCGGGCGTGATTTTGGGGCATTTTTCGTCGTGCCGGGTGTTGCATTCGGGCGAATTTGGAGCTATATTGTATTGTGATATTTTATGTACAAACGAAGCGCATCTTACCAGACGTGAGAAAGGGAAATTTATGCAGAAAATCGGCTTTGACAATGAAAAATACCTCCAGCTCCAGTCGCAGAAGATCCTTGAGCGCGTGGCCCGCTTCGGCGGCAAGCTCTATCTGGAATTTGGCGGCAAGCTGTTTGACGACTATCACGCCTCACGCGTGCTGCCGGGCTTTGAGCCGGACAGCAAGATGAAAATGCTCCTGCAATTAAAGGACCACGCCGAGATCGTCATCGCCATCAACGCCGCACACATCGAGCAGAACAAGCGCCGCGGCGACCTCGGCATCACCTACGATCTGGACGTCATGCGCCTCATCGACGCCTTTCGCTCCATCGGGCTGTATGTGGGCAGCGTCGTCATCACGCAGTATCACGCGCAGCACGCCGCCGACCTGTTCGCGCGGAAATTGCAGGATCTCGGCGTGCCCGTCTACCGGCACTATACCATTGAGGACTACCCGTCCAACATCCCGCTGATCGTCTCCGACGACGGCTACGGTAAGAATGACTATATCGAGACCTCCCGCCCCGTCGTGGTGGTCACCGCGCCGGGTCCCGGTTCGGGCAAGATGGCGACGTGCCTGAGCCAGCTCTATCATGAGCACCGCCGCGGCACGCGCGCGGGCTACGCCAAGTACGAGACGTTCCCCGTCTGGAACCTGCCGCTCAAGCACCCGGTGAACCTCGCCTATGAAGCCGCGACAGCGGATCTCGCGGACGTCAATATGATCGACCCCTATCATCTCGAGGCTTACGGCGTGACGACCGTCAACTATAACCGCGACATTGAAATATTCCCCGTGGTCGAGGCGATGTTCCGCCGCATCTACGGCGAGTGCCCGTATAAGAGCCCCACGGACATGGGCGTGAACATGGTCGGCTTCGCCATCTGTGACGACGAGGTCTGCCGCGAGGCGTCCTGTCAGGAGATCATCCGCCGCTACTACGCCACCGCCGCCGCCGTGCGGAAGGGTCTGGCAGAGCCGAGCGAGCTGCAAAAGCAGGAGATGCTGCTCAATTATCTGCATCTTGATCTGTCGCACCGCCGCTGTGTCCCGGCAGCTCTCGAAAAGGCAAAGCAGACCGGCGCGCCGGCTGTTGCCATCGAGCTGCCCGACGGGCGCGTCATCACCGGCAAGACCTCGGGGCTGATGGGCGCGTCGTGCGCGGCGCTGCTGAACTCTCTCAAAGCCCTTGCCGGGATCGATGACAAGGTCAATCTCATTGCGCCGATGGTCCTCGCGCCCATCCAGCATTTGAAGGTGGAGCATATGGGCTGCACGAACCCGCGCCTGCACACCGATGAGGTGCTCATCGCACTGTCGATGAGCGCGCTGACAAACCCCACGGCAGAGCTTGCCATGGAGCAGATCGCGAATCTGCGCGGCAGCGAGGTGCATTCGTCCGTCATCCTCTCGCCGGTGGATGAAAACGTGTTTAAAAAGCTGGGCGCAAACGTGACCTATGAGCCGGTCTACCAGTCCCACGCGCTGTACCACAAGTGAGGGGGCGGGCATGAAACCGAAGACCATTGCGATCTTAGTCATTATTCTATGCGTGTGTATGGTGCTCGCCGCACTGGCTCTCATCCTCTGGAATATGCCGAAAAAGCAGCCGGGCGATGTGGAAACGCTGCAAACCAGCTCCGTATTTTCCTCCGAGCCGTCTGCGGTCGAGCCGGACCGCGAGCAGGCGTATGAGGGCGAGCTGCCCGCCGCTGCGCTCGCGCCCGAAGCCCCGCGGACTCAGGAGACGCCCAGCGCCGCCGCGCAGTCCACGCAGCTCGCGGAGCAAATTCTGGACACCATGACGCTGGAAGAAAAGCTCTGGCAGCTCTTTTTCGTCGCGCCGGAGGCGCTCACCGGCGAGGACGCCGTGACAGAGAGTTCTGATGCCCTTCAGCAGGCGCTGGCGGAAAAGCCCGTGGGCGGTGTGATCCTTTTTGCACGCAATCTTATTTCGCGTGAGCAGACCGTGTCGCTGCTGGCAGACGTGAAGAGCGCGTCGCGCCTTGCGCCGTTCCTCGGCGTGGACGAAGAGGGCGGCACAGTCTCGCGCGTGGGCGCAAACAGTGCCATGGGCGTGACGCAGCTGCAGGATATGTCCGCCTACGGTGCAAGCGGCGACGCAAGCGCGCTGTACGGCGACCTCTATAATCTGGCGCAGAGCCTGAATACGTTGGGCTTCAACGTCGATTTCGCGCCCGTGGCGGACGTGACAACCGGCAGCGATGAAAATCCGATGAAGCTGCGCTCGTTCTCCTCCGACCCGGAGCGCTGCGCGTCGATGGTGTCGGTCAGCGTGGGGGCGCTCCAGGACGGCGGCGTTGCCGCCTGTCTCAAGCACTTCCCCGGCTACGGCACGGCGACCGCCGACGATCATAACGGCTCGGTCAGCCTCGACCGCACGCTCGAGCAGCTCGAGCAGACGGAGTTTGTGCCGTTTTCCGCCGGGATCGACAAGGGCGCGTATTTTGTGATGGTCTCGCACCTGTCCGTGCCCGCCGTCACCGGCGACGATACGCCTGCCGACCTGTCAGAAAAGCTCGTCACGGAGCTGCTGCGCAATACGCTGCATTTCCAGAACATCGTCATCACCGACGCGCAGAATATGGGCTCGATCGCGCAGAATTACACGTCCGCCGAGGCGGCGGTCGCCGCGCTGCGCGCGGGGGTGGACATGGTGCTCATGCCGCAGGACCTGCAAGAGGCGTATGACGGCGTGGTGAAAGCCATCGCCGACGGTGTTCTGACGGAGGATCGCATCGACCGCAGCGTGCTGCGTATTTTGAACGTCAAGATCCAGCTTGGGCTGCTGAGTGAAGTGCCGCAGCCGGCTGAATGATAGAAGATCGTTTGCTTTGTGTTTACTGAAAGGAGCTAAGATCATGGAAAAGAAACTGTATCGCGCGTCGATCGACAAAAAGCTCTTCGGCGTCTGCGGCGGCATCGCCCACTATTTCGGGATCGATTCCACGCTCGTCCGCCTCATCACGACCGTGCTGTTCTTTGCCGGCGGTCTGAGCCTGTGGGTGTATATCATCGCCGCCCTCATTATGACCGAATCGCCGGATTTCTAAGAAAAAGGAAACCGCCCGCTGCCAAATCGCAGCGGGCGGTCATTTTTTATACTAGTTCTTATTAAAAATCTTGAAAAGATTTTTATAGCACCGAAGGTGCGTTAAGAACTGTATGAGACGGGGAATTGCACAACTGTGCAATTCCAGCGTGCGAAGCACGCGGGTTTCTTGATTCAATAATTTAATCAAGAAACAGTATTATCTGCGCTTCCATGTGCCGGGATACAGCAGCACCAGCATCGGATACAGCTCCAGTCTGCCGAAGAGCATATCGAGCGTCAGCACGATCTTGGACAGCGGTGAGAACATCGCAAAATTGCCCACAGGTCCGACCATGCCGAGTCCCGGTCCGATGTTGTTGACCGTCGCAAACACCGCCGTAATGGTCGTGGACGCGTCAAAATTATCGAGCGACACCAGCAGGATCGACGCCACCGTCAGCAGCACATAGATAAGAAAATAGCTGCTCACCGCGCGCATCGCGTCCGCGTTCACGCGCTTGCCGTCGATGGTGATGACCTTGACCGTGTGCGGGCGGATGAGCATCCGCACCTCGTTTCCCATCGCCTTGACGAGGATGACGAGCCGCGAGACCTTTAAGCCTCCGCCGGTCGAGCCGGCGCACGCGCCGACGAGCATCAGCAGTACCAAAATCACGCGGGAAAACTCCGGCCAGAGGTCAAAATTTTCCGTGCAGTAGCCGGTCGTCGTGATGACCGAGCTGACGGAAAACGCCGCGTGGTGCAGCGCGTCATACGCGCGCGGGTACATCGGTAGGATGTTCAGCGTGATGAGCGCGATCGACCCCAGAATAATGCCCACATACCAGCGCAGCTCACTGTTGTGCCACACAAGGTTCATTTTGCGCCGCAGAATGAAAAAATAAATCGAAAAATTCACGCCGAACAGCGCCATAAACACCGTTGTGACCGTCTGGATGTAGTAGCTGTAACCCGCGAAGGAGTCGGCTTTGATGGCAAAGCCGCCCGTACCCGCCGTCCCGAAGGCGTTGCAGAGGCTGTCAAACAGCGGTAGCCCGCCCGCGAGGTAAAACACGATCTCCACGAGCGTGAGCGCGATGTAGATAATATAGAGGATCTTGGACGAGTCTGCCATCCGCGGCACCATTTTGGACACCGACGGTCCGGGGCTCTCCGCGCGCAGCAGGTGGATCGCCTGTCCGCCCTCCATATTCACGAGCGCCAGCATAAACACCAGAATGCCCATGCCGCCGATCCAGTGTGAAAAGCTGCGCCAGAACAGGCTGCAATGGTTGAGCGCCTCCACATTCGGCAAAATGCTCGACCCCGTGGTCGTAAAGCCGGAGACCATCTCAAACACCGCGTCGAGATAGTACGGAATGTCGCCGCACAGTGTAAACGGCAGCGCGCCCGCCAGCGACAGCACGATCCAGCACAGCGCCACCGTCACCAAGCCCTCACGCGCGTAGATCGTCTGCAGCGACGTGCGGCAGCCGCGCCACAACACCAGCCCCAGTGCCGCGCAGCCGAGCGCCGTATAGAGGTAATACCACCCCGCGCGCTCCCGGTAGATCACCGCCACCAGCACCGGCAGCAGCAAAAACACCGCCTCGAGCATCAAAATGATGCCGAGGATGCGCAGGATCATCCGCTTGTTCATGCCTTCAATCCTTTCGCCGCTCAAGAATATCGCTCAGATCGCGCAGACCCGTGACCGTTGTGACCACGATCACGCTGTCGCCCGGCTCGATCGTATCCTGACCATTGGGGATGATGATCTTGCCGTTCCGGCTCAAGCAGCCGATGAGCAGATTGCGCCGCAGGCGCAGGTCCTGTAACGGCACGCCGCACACGGAGGAATTGTCCGCCACGCGGAACTCCAGCGCCTCGACCTTGCCGCCGACGAGCTTGTAGAGCGTCTCGACCGACGAGCCGAGCGAGTTCTGCATCGCACGCGCGTAGCGGCAGATGAGGTTGGAAATGCTCTCGCGCGGGTTATAGATGCTGCCAACATCCATCGTGCTCACGATGTTCTGGAACGACTGACGGTTCATCTTGGTGATGACCTTGACCTTCGGGAAGCTCTTGCGGACGTACATTGCAAGCAGGATATTTTCCTCGTCCATGCCCGTGAGTGCGACGAACGCGTCGGTCTGTGCAAGCCTGGATTCCAGCAGGAACGCCTCGTTCGTGCCGTCGCCGCAGAAAATATCCGCCTTCGGCAGCAGCTCCGACAGCTCCTCGCAGCGCGCGCGGTCGGATTCCAGGATCTTGACGCCCATCCCGGCGTCCAGCAGCAGCCGCGCCAAATAAAATGCGATGCGCCCGCCGCCCACGATCATGACCTGCCGCACCGGCATGGACGCCATCTTAAGGCGCTTAAAAAACGCCTGCCCGCCGCGCTGGCTGGCGAGGAGCGAGATGCGGTCGCCCGCCTCCAGCCGGAACGAGCCCGTGGGGATGAACACATCGCTGCCGCGCTCCACCGCGCACACCAGCGACTTGACCTGCACCAGCCCCGGCAGCTCCATCAGCGTTTTGCCCGCGAGCACGGAATCCGGCGCAAGCTGGAATTTCAGCATCTCCGCCTTGCCGTTGGCAAATGCGTCCGTTTTGGTGGCGGAGGGCGTCCGCAGCGTGCGCGCCATCTCCTGCGCGCAGATCTGCTCCGGGTTCACGGACAGGCTCAGCCCCAGATCGTCCTTGATGAGCGACAGCTCGCCGTCATATTCGGGGTTTCGCACACGCGCGATGGTATGCTTTGCGCCGAGCTTTTTGCCGATCAGGCAGCACAGCAGGTTCAGCTCATCCGTCGCCGTCACGGCGATCAGCAGGTCTGCCATGTCCGCGCCTGCCTCCAGCTGCACGGCGGCAGTCGCGCCGTTTCCCTCCACGCAGAGGATGTCCAGATCCTCCGCCGTCTGCTGGAGCGGGCGTGCACTGCGGTCAATGATGGTGATGTCGTGTCCCTCGCGCGAAAGTTGCTCGGCGAGCGTGCTGCCGATCTTGCCGTCGCCCACGATCACAATTTTCATGCCCTTACCTCACCGAAATCCAATATTTTTTTGATTATATCATCCCGCCTGAAAAAAAGCAATTCTCCCCAGCGCGTTGACAAGCAAAATCCAAAATGCTAGAATATTCACGTTGCCAACGCGCCCGTGGTGGAATTGGCAGACACGATGGATTTAGGTTCCATTGCGCAAGCGTGCAGGTTCAAGTCCTGTCGGGCGTACCATAACTGCACTCCCATTTTGATACAATGCGTATTGAAGCGGGTGTGCAGTTTCTTTGGTCCCGTCAAGATTTATGCGCAAAATTGTTTTGCAGGCTCCGGCTGAATGAAGTCAGCCGGCAATAGAGGCGTCGTCCAGAGCCGCCTCCAAGTGCTTCATGTTCATGTATTTCTTGTTGCCCCACTGGGTGCCCGCT
>JALFSI010000032.1:0-81186 GCA_022779365.1 Clostridiales bacterium | reverse complement strand
GGCTTGCAGCCCGCCGCGCGCATAATTTGTGTGCCGCAGGCACACAAATTCCACACTTGCAGGCTGAGTTGTATTTTCTGCGACGTACACGCCGCCGCAGAAAATGATCCGAATCATTTTTGCGCCTGCGGGCGCAAAACTCTGCGAGGCTTTTCGACAGACTGAACCGGGGCGTCACATTTGTGACGCCCCGGTTTTCGGTGTGTTACTCAATTTCGAGCTTCTTGGTCTCGGGCTCGACCTTGACCTTCTTCGGCAGGGTCAGCTTCAGAACGCCGCTCTCGTACTTTGCCTTGACACCGGCGGTGTCGATGCCAGTCATATCGAACTGGCGGCTGTACGAGCCGTAGGAGCGCTCTACGCGCACGACCTTGTCCTTCTTGTCCTTGTCCTCGATCTTGGAGTGACGCTCCGCACGGATGGTGAGGGTGTTGCCCTTGATGTCCATGTGGATGTCCTTCTTATCAAAGCCCGGCAGGTCTGCCTCCAGCAGGTAATGGTCGCCTTCGTCGGTGACGTCGGTCTTGAACTCCGCCAGATCGCGGCTGGAGAAGAAGTCCATCGGCGAGCCGAAGAAGCTGCGCTCCAGATCCTCCATATCGCGGAAGGGGTTATAGGTATTCACGGGATGATTATTGTTTCTGCGTACAAGTTCAAACATAATAATGCCTCCAAATCAGCTATAGTCTATGAATTTAAGAAGTTTTCATGCGCCCCGGCGGGCGCTTTTCGTGTGGAACATCATGACCATCTTGCTTTCCGTTCCTCATTTCTTATGTCTGCATCATAAGCCCGAAAATCGGATATTGTGTGTCTTTTTTATGAACCAACTGTTAATTTTAGCACTCCCGCAGCACGAGTGCTAAAATTCCATTCTTTCGACCAATCGCCTCGCAGAGTTTCGCCGCCGCAGCGGCGAAAGTGATTTGAATCATTTTTGCCGGCGGCGTGTACGTCGGCAAAAATACAACTCAGACTGCAAGTGTGGAATTTTTGCGCTCTGCGCAAAAATTATGCGCGCGCAGGCTGCAATCCTTCTCAAATGAAAACCCAGCGAAGCGGTTTTCATTTGAAAACACATTGCAGGGGATACCATTCGGTATCCCCTGCAATGTGTTTGGTCATATCACAACTTTTCGCGGTGGCAGCCGCAGTCCATGGAGCAGGCAGAACAGTTGCCGCCACAGGTGTGCTTGCCCTGTTTTTTCTGTCGGATGAGGTGGATTACAATGGAGGTAATGATCGCGAGAAGAACTATTGAAATGATGAGAGTTCCCAAGTTTGACTCGATCCAACCGAGCATAAATAACACCCCTTTGCGAAAAAGCAATATGTGAGAAAGGATTGTATGTCTGTATCAGGCCCTGACCTTTGTCGTGAGCTTGCTTGCTTCCTTGTACGGCTTGCAGAGCATATACACGATGCAGGCGAACAGGATGAGCGCAGCGACCACGCCGAGAACATTGGCGTTACCGGTGAACAGCGCGCCGAACTGGTTGACCATAAGGGCAACGGCATAGGCAAAGCCGCACTGATAGCCGATGGCGAACCACGTCCACTTCTGGCTGTTCATCTCACGCTTGATCGCACCGATGGCTGCAAAGCAGGGCGCACAGAGGAGGTTAAAGATCAGGAAGGAGTAGCCGGTGATGCCGTTAAAGGCACTGGCAAGGTTCTGATAGACCGTGCCGTCGCCGCCGCCATAGAGGATGCCGAGCGTGCCGACGATGTTTTCCTTGGCGACCAGACCCGTGATGGACGCAACGACAGCCTGCCAGTTGCCCCAGCCGAGCGGCGCAAAGAGCCAGGCAATCGCGCCGCCGATCTTGGCGAGGATGGAGTAGTTGATCTCTTCCTCGGAGAGCATACGGAAGCCGTCCTCAGCCCAGCCGAAGTAGGTGGTGAACCAGACAAAGATGGTGGAGAGCAAAATGATCGTGCCTGCCTTCTTGATGAAGGACCAGCCGCGCTCCCACATACTGCGCAGGACGTTGCCGAGCGTCGGCCAGTGGTAAGCCGGCAGCTCCATGACGAACGGCGCGGGATCGCCGGAGAACATCTTGGTCTTTTTCAGCATGATGCCGGAGATGATGATCGCCGCCATGCCGATGAAGTATGCGGAGGTGGACACCCACGCGCTGCCGCCGAAGAGTGCGCCCGCGATCATGGCGATGAACGGGACCTTTGCGCCGCAGGGGATGAACGTGGTGGTCATGATGGTCATACGGCGGTCGCGTTCATTTTCGATGGTACGCGAAGCCATAACGCCCGGGATTCCGCAGCCCGTGCCGATGAGCATCGGGATGAAGGACTTGCCGGACAGACCGAACTTACGGAAAATACGGTCGAGCACGAATGCGATACGAGCCATATAGCCGCACGCTTCGAGGAACGCGAGCATGAGGAACAGGACGAGCATCTGCGGCACAAAGCCGAGCACCGCGCCGACACCGGCGACAATGCCGTCCAGGATCAGACCCTGAAGCCAGTCCGCGGCGTTCGCCGCTTCCAGAGCGCTGCCGACGAGAACGGGCACGCCGGGAACCCACACGCCGTAGTCGGCGGGGTCGGGCTCGTCGCCCATTTCCTCAAGCGTCGCAAGCGCGTCATTGTAATCGGCGACCGTAGCGGTCTCTTCGGAGATGGCGAGGGTCTCTTCGTCCTCGACCTCGTAGGTGAAGGTGCCGTCGGTGGGCTCGCCGTTTTCTTCAACGTAAGCATCGTAGCCGTCTACGATCGTGGAGGCTTCTGCGTAGGCGTCAGCCGCTTCGGAGTACGCAGCCGAGCCGATGCCGAACAGATGCCAGCCGTCGCCGAACAGCCCGTCGTTTGCCCAGTCGGTAGCCGGTGCGCCGACGCCGACCATGGCGACCCAGTAGACCAGGAACATCACCGCCGCGAAGATCGGCAGACCCAGCCAGCGGTTGGTGACCACGCGGTCAATCTTATCGGAGGCGGAGAGCTTGCCGACGTTCTTTTTCTTGTAGCAGCTCTTGATGACCTCGGCGATGTACACATAGCGCTCATTGGTGATGATGGATTCCGCGTCATCGTCCAGCTCCTGCTCGGCAGCCTTGATGTCCTGCTCGATGTGGTGCATGGTCTCTGCGGGGATCTTGAGCTGTTCGAGGACCTTGTCGTCGCGCTCAAAGATCTTGATGGCGAACCAGCGCTGCTGCTCGGCGGGCTGATCGTGCAGCGCCGCCTCCTCGATGTGGGCGATGGCGTGCTCGACCGGGCCGGAGAACGTGTGCTGCGGGACGGTCTTTGCGCCCTTGGCTGCCTTGATGGCGGTCTCGGCGGCTTCCATCACGCCCGTGCCCTTCAGCGCGGAGATCTCCACGACTGCGCAGCCGAGCTGACGCGACAGCTCCCCCACATTGATCTGGTCGCCGTTCTTCTTCACGACATCCATCATGTTGATGGCGATGACGACCGGGATACCGAGCTCGGTGAGCTGGGTGGTCAGGTACAGGTTACGCTCGAGGTTCGTGCCGTCGATGATATTCAGGATAGCGTCGGGGCGGTCCTGGATCAGGTAGTTCCGGGAGACGACCTCCTCCAGCGTGTACGGGGACAGGGAATAGATACCCGGCAGGTCCATGATGACGACGTCGTCATGCTTCTTGAGCTTGCCCTCCTTCTTTTCCACGGTGACGCCCGGCCAGTTGCCGACGAACTGGTTCGAACCGGTCAGAGCGTTGAACAGCGTCGTTTTACCGCTGTTCGGGTTGCCCGCAAGGGCAATTTTGATCTGCTTTTCCATGTTCTGCCCCTTCTCGTTCATGTGCTCTAACCGAAATTAGAGGCTTCTAACAAGAGATTAAAATTTTTGATTACTCGACTTCGATCATTTCGGTATCGGCTTTGCGAAGGCTCAGCTCGTAGCCGCGAACTGTGACCTCCATCGGATCGCCGAGGGGCGCGACCTTGCGGATGAAAACCTCCGTACCGCGGGTGATGCCCATGTCCATGATACGGCGCTTGACAGGACCTTCACCATGCAGGCGGACGACCTTGACGGTAGAGCCGATCTTGGCGTCTTTGAGTGTTTTCATAGTTCTCTCTCCTTTCCTATGCTTATACCATTATTTTTCTAGCCATCTCTTCGCTGATGGCGATGCGGGATTCCTTGACCTTGACGATCACATTCCCACCGAGGGAAGATACCAGCGTCACGGTGCTGCCGGCAGTAAAACCAAGGTCCTCCAGATGCTTTTTGACCTCGGCGCTTCCGCCGACCTTGTGGATCAGACATTCCTCATCGAGCGGTGCAAGCATAAGCGGCATCATGTGTTGCAGCTCCTTTCGCAGTGCCTGCCGCGGGAGCGGTAAAGGCGCTCTAACAGCGGTGGTAAAATAAAAGTTAGTTTTCTCTAACCGACCCATAGTTTAACAGCCTTAACCGCATTTGTCAAGACCATTTTTTCGGGCGTTTTTCACAGACTTCGCCTCTTGCAATCCAAAAAGATTTGTGCTATCGTGTAGGTAGCTTATTTTAGAATGGAGCACACCCACATGAAAGTACTGCGTGCGGCAGAGGATTATCTGGAAACGATGCTGATGATGCAAAAAAAGCACGGCTACATCCGCTCCATTGACATTGCCGAATATCTGGGCGTTACAAAGCCCAGCGTCACCTATACCACCAAGCGCCTGCGTGAAAGCGGCTATATCACCATGGATCATGACGGGCTCATCACGCTCACGAACAGCGGCATGGCGATCGCCGCGCAGATGCTCGACCGGCACAAAACGCTCACAAAATTCCTCATCGCGCTGGGCGTGGACGAGCGCACGGCAGAGGCGGACGCGTGCAAAATGGAGCACGACATCAGCCAGCAGACGTATCACGCCATCTGCGAGCACGCAACACGCACGCTCCCGCCCGAAGAAGAACTGAAATAAACAAAAATTGCCCGCCGGATGCTCCGGCGGGCAATTTTTCAGTCTGTCGAAAAAGCCTCGCAGAGTTTTGCGCCCGCAGGCGCAAAAATGATTCAGATCATTTTCTGCGGCGGCGTGTACGTCGCAGAAAATACAATACAGGCTGCAAGTTAAGTGAGACTCCAAGAGCGCAAGCTCCGCGCAGCACTCTTGGCTAAGTCGAACTTATGCAGAGCGAAGCGTCGAAGTGGAATTTTTGCGCTTGCGCAAAAATTATGCGCGCGGCGGGCTGCGAGCCTTTTCAAACGGAAACCCAGCGAAGCGGTTTTCGTTTGAGAGCGTGTCAAAAAATACTTTTTTGACACGCTCAAAATTTGCCCGCCGGATGCTCCGGCGGGCAATTTTTATGTTACTTTCCAGCGACTTCATGCAGAATATTCTGCATTTCGTCCCACTTTTTCTCCATTTCGGAGACGAGCCTCAGCTGTGTGTGCGCGCGGTCGAGATTCTGCCCCGGGCGGTGGATGCCGAAGTAAATATCGCCGTCGATGTGATCCTTTAAAAAGCGCAGCCCGATCTCGCCCGTGATGACCTTGGCGCTGAGCGGCAGGACCTCGATCTCCTTCGCGGTCAGTGCGCTGCCGCACGCGTCGAGATAGCCACGCAAGAAAGCTCTATACATATCGAGGTCGATGGTCACGCGGTCCAGATCCTGCTCATCCTCCGCCGCCGTAGACGCGCCGAAGCGGATGGCGTCGCCGAAATCGCACGCCGAAAGCCCCGGCATGACGGTGTCGAGGTCGAGCACGCAGATGGCTTTGCCGCTTTCGGGGTCAAAGAGGACGTTATTGAGCTTGGTGTCGTTGTGCGTCACGCGCAGCGGCAGCTCCCCCGCCGCCTGCATCCGGCAGAGCGTACACAGCTCCTCCTCGCGCGCAAATAAAAAGTCCAGCTCCGGCTGTACGTCCTTCACTCGTCCCGCCGCGTCTGCCGCCACCGATTCGCGCAGCTGGCGGAAGCGGTCGGCGGTGTCGTGAAAGTGCGGGATCGTCTCATGCAGGCGCTGCGGCGGAAAATCCGCCAGCGCAAGCTGGAACGCGCCGAACGCGACCGCCGCCTCGTAAAAATCCTGCGGCGTGCGCGGCGCTTCCAGGCAGATGCCGTTTGCGATGTAGCTGTAGGCGCGCCAGAACTCGCCGTCCTGCGCGATGTAGAACTTTTTTCCGTCCTTCGTTTCGATCAGATGCAGCGTCTGCTGGTGCAGCTCCGGCTTGTGGGCGATATGCGCCGTGACGGCGTCGATATTTTCAATGAGCTGCTCCGGGTGGTGGAACGCCACCTGACTGACGCGCTGAAGAATGTATTCCTTCCCGTTTTCGCAAATGACGCGGTAGGTGCGGTTGATATGTCCGTTGCCGAACAGCTCGCACGCGACCGGCTCGCCGTCAAAGCAAAACTGCTGTAAAACCTGTTTCATATACAGACCCTCGTTCCCGTTCGATCAGACTGCCGCGCGGCGCACATGACAGCATACGCAAAAACGCCGCAGACTGTGAAAGCCATCGCTTTCCAGTTAGGCAATCCTTTGTATTGTAACAAAAAACGCGAAAAAGTCAATCAGTTCACCAAAAATCGGGGTGAATACCGCGCCGCCGCTCCTGCAAACAATAAAAAATACCTGTGCCTTGCATTGCGCTTGTTCGCGCGCTATACTGAGTCTGACAGAAAAGAACAGGGAGGATCATTCCATGAAACGCAGGATCGTATCCATGCTGCTCGCGCTGGCGCTGCTCGCCTGCCTCACGCCGTGTGCGCTGGCAGCGGACGATGTGCAGATGATCGCCGCGCAGACGCTGTATTCTCTGGGGCTGATGAAGGGCGCGGGCAAAAACGCCGACGGCACGCCGAATTTTGCCCTTGATCGCGCCGCCACGCGCGCCGAAGCCGTGACGATGCTCGTGCGGCTGCTGGGCGTGAGCGATGAAGAGCTTGCCAAAAAGCGCGAGCTGCCGTTTTCCGACGTGCCCGACTGGGCGGCGCAGACCGTCGGCTACGCGTATGACACAGGTCTGACGAACGGCGTAGGCGGCGGCCGGTTCGGCTCTGACAGCGCCGTGACGGCGGCGCAGTACCTCACATTCGTCTTGCGTGCGATGGGCTACACGTCCGGCACGGATTTTTCGTGGGATGCGGCATGGGCACTGACCGACCGGCTCGGCATCACGCACGGGCAGTATCGCGCAGACAGCACGTTCCTGCGCGGCGACGCGGCGCTCGTCTCTGCCTGCGCGCTGCGGGCGGCGTGCAAAAACGGCAAAACGCTCTATGAAAACATCTTCGGCAAGACCCTGCCGAACGAACTTGCGCAGTCGCTCCGAACACTTGCCGGTGAGGCAGAAGCGCGCGACACCTCCGTCGCCGCGTCCGGCTACGCAAGCTACCTCGATGAGCTGGACCTCCCCGCCATACTCGGCAGACCGCAGTATTCGCAGGCGCAGATCCGCGCCATGAGCGGCTATACGCTCGACCAGTTAAAAGACGCCATCTGCACCGTGCCGGATATGATTCAGTACCTTGTGGAGACCGGCTACGGCAAAACCCCCGTCTGGAAGGACGATATTCATTTTAACAACGGCGGCTACGACTGGGCCGTCAACAAATCCGCCGCCGGGGCGCTCGCCACGAGCTGCCCGAGCTGCGGAGCGGTGTCAAATCTCACGCGCTATATTCTTGAGGGTGACTACACCGACACCGGCTACGTCCTCTGGGGCGAGTATGACACCAGCACGAACCGCGCCTCCGGCGGGCACATCATCAACTTCTACCAGATCGGAAACGAATACGTCACGTTCGACTATGAGAGTGTCATCGCCGGGCAGTGGCGGCCAAACGACACCAGCTGCTGGCAGGTGAGCTCCGCCAAGGGCATCGCCGACCGCGCCCGCAAGCTCAATATGCAGGGTCGTGCCATCCACACCGTCGTGCTCGACCGCGGAGCGTATCGGATGCACCTGCCGCTAGCAATGCTCGACCAGAAGGCGGAGCAGGCGTGCTATTTTACCGCCGGCTCGTACCGCTATGACGCCGATGTCCTCTATCAGGACGACGCATGGCGCGCATCCTGCCCCGCGTTTGCCGATCACCCGTTCTTTGACGACACGGTCACGCTCGCGCAGAGCAGCATCCCCGCCTGGGCGTTTGACGGCGCGAGCGATGAGTATATCACTCCCGCCGATATTCCCGGGCTGTGCATCTACTACCGCGGCTTTACCATCGAGCCGGGCTACCGCTTCGGTCCGATCGAAGCCGGGCAGACCATCGCCGTATATCTGGGCGGCGTGCGCCAGAGCGCTGCGCAGTTCACCGTGCAGAACACCGGCCCCGGAAGCTGCCCGCTCACCATCCAGCAGGACGGCACGATCGTCTGCGGCACAGCGCTGGCTGACACCACCATCTATATCCGCTGCGGCACGTCCGAGGGCCGCTATATTTTAGGCGGTCCCTAAATAACCGCTGATTTGTGCGGAAAACGCTTGCATTCCTAATAGTTTTATGCTAAGATAAAAACAAGAATCATTCCTATTTTATTTTCAGGAGGAATCGTATGCACTGCGTCAAAAAAATTCAGGACGATCTGTACTGGGTCGGTGCCAGCGACCGGCGGCTGGCTCTGTTTGAAAACGTCTACCCCATCCCCGAGGGCGTGAGCTACAACGCCTACGTCCTGCTGGACGAAAAAACCGTCCTGCTCGACACGGTGGACCTGTCCGTCAGCCGCCAGTTCTTTGAGAATCTGGAATTTGTGCTGAACGGGCGAGCGCTGGACTATATCATCGTAGACCACATGGAGCCGGACCATGCCGCGACGCTCCAGGAGACCGTGCGGCGCTACCCGGAGGCAAAGGTCGTCTGCAACGCCAAGACCGTTGCGATGATCCGCAACTATTTTACGTTCGACATGGACGCGCGCGCCGTCGTCGTAAAGGAAATGGACACGCTGTGCACCGGCAGACACACGTTTGCGTTCGTCATGGCGCCGATGGTGCACTGGCCGGAGGTCATGGTCAGCTATGACGTGACGACCAAAACGCTCTACTCCGCCGACGCGTTCGGCACGTTCGGGGCGCTGAACGGCAATCTGTTTGCCGATGAGGTCGAGTTCCGCACCGAAAAGCTCGCCGAGGCGCGGCGGTATTACACGAATATCGTCGGCAAATACGGCACGCAGGTGCAGGCGCTGCTCAAAAAGGCGGCGACGATCGAGATCGAGACTATCTGCCCGCTGCACGGACCTGTCTGGCGGCGCGACATTGCGTGGTTCGTGGATAAATACGTCCACTGGGCGACGTATCAGCCCGAGGAGCAGGCGGTCGTGATCGCCTACGCGTCGGTGTACGGCGGGACGGAGAACGCGGCGAACATCCTCGCCTCGCTGCTTGCAAGCCGCGGCGCGCACAATGTAAAGCTCTATGACGTGTCTGTCACGCACCCGAGCTATATCGTCTCCGAATGCTTCCGCGCGAGCCATCTCGTGTTCCTCTCCACAACGTATAACGCCGGGATGTTCGTGAACATGGAGACGCTCGTGCACGACATCGTTGCGCACAATCTGCAAAACCGCACCATCGCGCTGGTGGAGAACGGCTCGTGGGCGCCCACGGCGGGCGGTCTGATGCGCGCGGAGTTCCAGAAGCTCAAAAACTGCACCATTCTGGATGAAGGCTGCACCATTCGTTCGAGCGTGAAGGACGAGCAGGTCGAGCAGCTCACCGCCATCGCGGACGCGCTGTGCCAAACGCTCATCCCCGCGCACGCATCGGTCGAAGAGCCTGCGCCGAGCGCACCCGCGGTCGTTGAGCCGAACGCGATGTTCAAGCTCTCCTACGGTCTGTTCGTGCTCACCGCGCGCGACGGCAGCCGCGATAACGGCTGCATCATCAACACCGTCACGCAGCTCACGGACTCGCCCAAGCGCATCTCCATCGCCGTCAACAAGCAGAACCTGACGCACGACATGGTGCTCAAAACAGGCGTATTCAATGTGTCCATCCTGTCTGAAAGCGCGCCGTTTGCCATCTTCAAGCACTACGGCTTCCAGTCCGGGCGCGAGGTCGATAAGTTCGCAGGCGTTCCGGCGCTGGCGCGGGCGCAGAACGGCGTCTACTACCTGCCCGATTCCACCAACGCCTTCCTCAGCGGCAAGGTCACGCAGACGATCGACCTCGGTACGCACACGCTGTTCATTGCCGACGTCACCGAGGCGCGCGTGCTCTCAGACGTCCCGTCCATGACGTATGCGTACTATTTTGAAAATGTCAAGCCCAAGCCCGCAGCGCTCCAAAAGCAGACCGGCTGGGTGTGCAGGATCTGCGGCTACGTCTACGAGGGCGAGGAGCTGCCGCCGGATTTCATCTGCCCGCTGTGCAAGCACGGCGCGGAGGACTTTGAAAAACTTTCGTAATGAGGAGGAGCATTTCGATGTCTGTTTTGGGTCATTTGCAGCCTGCATCCGTATTTTCGTGGTTTGAGGAGCTGTGTAAGATCCCGCACGGCTCGGGCAACACCGCCGCCATCAGCGATTTCTGCGTCCGCTTCGCAAAAGAGCGCGGACTGCGCGTCCATCAGGACGCTGTCGGCAACGTCATCATCTACAAGCCCGCCACGCCCGGCTATGAAGCCGCGCCCACAGTCATCCTTCAGGGGCATCTGGACATGGTCGCCGAAAAAGCGCCCGGCTGCACGCTGGACATGGAAAAAGAGCCGCTTCAGCTCCGCGTGGACGGCGACTGGGTGTCCGCCGAGGGTACGACGCTCGGCGGCGACGACGGCATCGCCGTTGCGATGGCGCTGGCGGTGCTGGACAGCTCCGATCTGGAGCATCCGCCGCTCGAGGTCGTGTTCACCATCGACGAGGAGACCGGCATGGACGGCGCGATCGCGCTGGATGGCAGCCTGCTTGCGGGCAGACGGCTTCTCAACATCGACTCCGAAGAAGAGGGCATCCTCACCGTGAGCTGCGCAGGCGGCGCGGATTCTCTGGTGGACATCGGGCTGGATGTCGAGCCGTGCGAATTAAACGCCTATCGCCTCGTGATCTCGGGTCTTGTCGGCGGGCACTCCGGCGCGGAGATCGACAAGGGGCGTGCGAGTGCCGTGGTGCTGCTGGGCCGCGTTTTGCAGGAGCTGTTTGACCGCGTGCCGATGCGCGTCGTGTCCGCCGTGAGCGGCATGAAGGCAAACGCCATCCCCTCGCACGCCGAGGCGGTGCTCGCGCTGGCGGAATCTGATTTTGAAAAGGCGCAGGCGGTGCTTTCCGAAATGCAAAGCATCCTGCGCGCAGAATACGCCGTCGCCGACCCCAACATCACCCTCACGCTCACGCCGGAGGGAAAAGCCGCTCAGGCACTCAGCGAGCACTCCACGCGCCGCGTGTGCGCGTTCCTCTGCCTTGCGCCGAACGGCGTCGCCGCGATGAGCATGGACATTCCGGGCCTCGTGCAGACGTCCGACAATCTCGGCATTTTCCGCGTGGAAAACGGACGCCTCACGGGTACGTTCAGCGTGCGCAGCTCCGTCGCCACACAGAAGCAGATGCTGCTCACGCGCATCCGCCTGCTGTGCGAGGGTCTGGACGGCACGGCGACGAATACCAGCAGCTACCCCGCGTGGGAGTACCGCCGCGAGTCGCCGCTGCGCGACGTAATGGTCAAGGTCTTTGCCGCGCAGTATGGTCATGAGCCGCGGGTGGAAGCCATCCACGCGGGTCTGGAGTGCGGGCTGCTGTCCGGCAAGCTCCCGGGGCTTGACGCGGTTTCGTTCGGTCCTGACCTCAAGGACATCCACACCCCGCGCGAGCGTATGAGCATTTCGTCCGTTGCCCGGACATGGCAGTATCTCACCGCCGTTTTGCGCGAGCTCAAGCAGTAAAACACGGTCCACAACGATAAAAAACGCGCGGAAGAGCTTCTTCCGCGCGTTTTTATCGGTTTGTTATCGTATTGTTTTTATTTGATTCACAATTTCATCCGAAAACTTTGTATAATAAGCACTAGCGTCAGCTGACAAGGGCACACATGGTTTTCCCGGGTCTAAACGCCGTCTGGCTGCGTTATTCTCGTTGGCGGGCGTCAGCCCGCCTGCCTCGGCTGCCTTGCCAGCCGCCGTTTATCCTCCGGGAAAACTCGAAGACCCGCCGGGCGTCCCGGCGCGTCATTGGCAAGGCAGAGGACGCAGGCTTGCTGTCGCAAGTCAAGGACGATAACGCAGCAAATGGCGTGTTGGGGCGTCCTGCGGGCATATGTGCCCTTATCATCTGACGCTTAAATTACAAGGAAGAGGTGACAGGCATGACCGGCGATCCGTATCAGATCCTCGGTGTTTCGCGCGACGCGGACGCGGAGCAGATCAAGCAGGCATACCGCCGCCTTGCCAAGCAGTATCACCCCGACCTGCACCCCGGCGACGCCGAGGCGGCGCGCCGCATGAACGAGATCAACGAGGCGTATGACCTCATCAAGAACCCCGACGCGTACCGCCGCCAGCAGGCACAGCAAGCGCAGCAGCAGACGTGGCAGACGTACCAGACGACCTATCAGCAGCGCCCCGATCAGCAGTCCTACGACCCGTTCAGCTTCTTCCGCGACGCAGGCGGCACGCAGTACTGGGTGCATTTCGGCGGCTTTGGGGACGGCGCGGATGAACAGCGCCAGAACGGGCAAAATGCCAATGGGCAGAACCCCTACCAGTGGACGTACCACCGCACGCGCCGCCGCGGCGGGCTTTTGTGGCGAATTTTGACGATCTATCTCGTCATACAGTTCATCCTGACGCTCTTCGGCGGCTGCGGCTACCGGCTAAATTCCGGCTATGACTACAGCGCCGACCCCTACGATCCCTACAGCAATTATTACAGCGACTATTATGGCGGTTCGTCCGGGCAACCGTCCGGCACGACCACGCCGCAGCAGAATACACGCGGCTTCGGCAGCATCAACAGCTAACTTTTCAAGGAAGGAGGGACGGATATGTCCAGGATCATCGGCATCGACCTCGGCACAACAAACTCGTGCGTCGCGGTGATGGAGGGCGGCGAGCCGGTCATCATCCCCAACGCTGAGGGCGGGCGCACCACGCCGTCGGTCGTAGCGTTCTCCAAAACGGGCGAGCGCATGGTCGGAAGCCTAGCCAAGCGCCAGGCGGTCACGAACCATGACCGCACCATCACCTCTATCAAGCGCCAGATGGGAACGGGCTACCGCGTGAGCATCGACGGGCACAAATATACCCCGCAGGAGATCTCGGCAATGATCCTGCAAAAGCTCAAAAAGGACGCCGAGAGCTACCTCGGCGAGCCGGTCACGGAGGCAGTCATCACCGTCCCCGCCTATTTTACCGACGCGCAGCGGCAGGCGACGAAGGACGCCGGCAAGATCGCGGGCTTGAACGTCCAGCGCATCATCAACGAGCCGACCGCCGCCGCCCTTGCTTACGGCGCGGATAAGGAAGCCGAGCAGAAGATCATGGTCTATGACCTCGGCGGCGGCACGTTCGACGTGTCCATTCTGGATATTTCATCCGGCGTGATCGAAGTGCTGGCGACGGCTGGCAACAACCACCTCGGCGGCGACGATTTTGACGAGTGCGTCGTGCAGTACCTGCTCTCGGAGTTCAAAAAGCAGCACCACATCGACCTCTCGCGCGACCCCGCGGCACTCCAGCGCATCCGCGAGGCGGCGGAGAAGGCGAAGATCGAGCTGTCGTCCATGACCGCCACCACCGTGGAGCTGCCGTATATCACCGTCGGGCGCGACGGTCCGCTGCATATGGACATCCCGCTCACGCGGGCAAAATTCAACGACCTCACCTATCATCTCGTGCAGGCGACGCGCGAGCCGGTCAATCAGGCGATCAACGACTCCGGCGTGAGCGTGTCGCAGATCCGCAAGGTGCTGATGGTGGGCGGCTCCAGCCGCATCCCCGCGGTGCAGGATATGGTGCAGACCATCACCGGGTCGCTTCCCTTCAAGGGCATCAACCCCGACGAATGCGTCGCCATGGGCGCGTGCTTACAGGGCGGCGTGCTGTCGGGAAGCGTGAAGGGCTTGCTCCTTCTGGACGTCACGCCGCTGTCGCTCGGCATTGAAACGCTCGGCGGCGTGTGCACGCGCATCATTGAGCGCAACACGACGCTGCCCATCCGCAAAAGTCAGATCTTCACCACCGCGTCCAACTTCCAAAGCTCCGTGGATGTGCACGTTTTGCAGGGCGAGCGTCCCATGGCGCGCCAGAACAAGGAGCTTGGGCGCTTCCAGCTCACGGGCATCCGCCGCGCCATGCGGGGCGTGCCGCAGATCGAAGTCACGTTCTCGATCGACGCAAACGGCATCGTGAACGTCTCGGCAAAGGATCTTGCCACGGGCAAGGCGCAGGAGATCACCATCACCGCCACATCCAATATGTCGCAGGCGGAGATCGACCGCGCCGTGCGCGACGCGCAGCAGTACGCCGCCGAGGACGCGAAGCTCCGCGAGGAAGCCGCCGTGCGCGACCGCTGCGAGCAGCTTCTCTACCGCGCGGGCGGGCTGAGCCGCAGCGCCTCGCGCGAGGAGAAGACGCGCGTGGCAGAGGCGGTGAAGACCGTGCGCCGCGCCGTCAAAGCACGCGACACAGCCGCCATGACGCAGAGCGCCGACGCGCTGGAAGCCCTCCTCACCGACCTCCACGTCGCCGACGCCCCCTACCGCCCCGACGCCCCGCAAAACCCCGAGGCAAGCGACGACGCCATGGATGCAGAATTTGAGTCTGTGGACGACTAACAACAATATAAAAGCACTCCGCCTTGGCGGAGCACATGAGACAGTGAACAGGCACAGCAGGATGATCTGCTGTGCCTGTTTTTGTATCAGTTTGGTGCGCCGCGAACACCCCTTGCCTCTCCCTTTGGGAGAGGTGTCCGAGCGCAGCGAGGACGGAGAGGGTCAGCAGTGACCATACCGACCCTCTCAGTCAGCTTCGCTGACAGCTCTCCCAGAGGGAGAGCCAAGCGCCCTGTGCACAAATAATGCGCGCAGGCTGTAACTCCCTTCAAGCCTCTGTTTTTGAAATGCTCAGTCTGCCATAATGTCGATCCATTTGACCGTGTTATCCGCGCGGGCGAAGGTGATGGAAACCGTCTGCCCGCCGGCAGTGGTGAGGTTGAGGCTGTAGAAGCTGTACGCCACAAATTGCAGGTTCGCTGCGCTGCCGTCGTCGTTCGGACCGTACACATCCTGGAACTCCCACTGCCGCAGCGCGGTATCGCCGGGAATTTTGTCGAACACGCTCTGCATCGTGTCGCCGAGGTGAATATCACGCGGCGCGGCGAGCCGCGCTGTTTTGCCGAGCCAGGTGTCCTCCGCCAGCCGGTAGCCGATGCTGTACAGGCGCGGCACGAGCCCATTGCCCTGATAAAAGCTGTACTCCACGCCGTCCGCTTCCAGAGCGCCGCTGGAAAGCACCTGCGCGTTATCACCCAGCAGTGCCAGCACCGTTTCATAGTCCATGCCGAGCTGCACGCCGCCCGCAAGCACCACCTCGCCGTCGCGCAGCGGCTGTGAATAATCCGCCAGATCGACCGCCTCCGCACCGTAGCCGAGCGCCTGCATCCGCTCCGTGTCGCCCGTCTGCGGCAGGTACTCCACCATGCCGTACCCGGCAAAGCGCGACTGCATTTCCGCCGCGCCGGGCGTATAGCGCAGCGCGCAGTCTGCCAATTGCAGTGTCACCACGCCGTCGTCACTCTGCGAAAGCGTCCAATCGCCGCTCGTGTCAGTCTGCCACACGGGCAGCAGCCCCAGATAGCCATACTCCGTCAGCACCTGCGTATCGTGCCGCAGCGCGGCGGCAAAGACGCGCTTGGCGTTTTCCAGCACGCCGCCGTTCGGGATGGGGCTGCACGGCGTCATGGAAAGCCGCAGAGATGGGTCTGCCTCCCACGCGGCGCGCAGCACGCTCGCGGAGATGGGCATATTTTCATCTAACCACGCCATGCCGTCCTCGCGGTAGTGTGTCGAAACAAAGAAAAAATAGCTCGTCAGAAGATCGGTCACGCTGCTGCTTTCGCTCAGATTGCCGTTTAGGTATTCGCTCTCGTCCGCGTTCCAGCGGACCGTGTCGCCCGCGAGCGCGCGGGCAAAGAGCCGGTAGAGCTTGCCAACCTCAGTGTCGCCGTTCGCCGCGTCGTACAGTGACCCCTCCGGAAGCCGGAGCAGCTCCTGCATCGCCAGTGCCGCCGCCTGCTCCGGCTGCGCCAGCAGCTCTTCGGCTGCCTGCGCCGGGGCGTTGTCCCGCCCGAGATACACATCCAGAAGCTCCTGCGCCGAGCGCGTTTCTTCCGCAGGTTCATCAACCTCTTCGACTGTCGGCTGAACCACTTCTTCCGCCGCCGCCCGCTCCGCATTCTGCGGCGGCTGCGCCGCGTCCTCCTCCGGCAGCCTCGCGGCGCAGCCGGTCAGCAGCGCGGCAAACAGCGCCAGCGCGCAAATCAGCGTCATCATGCGCTTCATAGTTTTCCCCTCCCAGTTCTTTTTTTCCAGTATAACATAGTTCCCGCCGGAGCGGTGTGCCCGGCGGGAACTTTTAGAAATCTTCAGAATTTGTGCTCCTGCCACGTCTCGCCCGTTTCGACATCCTTCCAGCAGAATGTGCCGTCCTCCCACGTCATGTAGCTGTGCGCCGAGCCGTTTTTCGGGATGGAGACCGAGCCGGGGTTCAGATACCAGAACCCGCCACAGTCCTCGCAGGCGGGGACGTGCGTGTGCCCGTGCAGCAGAATGCCGCCCTGCACGAACGGGATGGGCTTTTCTTTATTGACGATATGCCCGTGCGTGAGATAGACCGTCCTGCCGCCGAGAAACAGCACGCCGTAATCCGCCAGCACCGGGAAGCGCAGCACCATCTGATCGACCTCGCAGTCGCAGTTGCCGCGCACGGCGAGAATTTTGTCCGCCAAGGGGTTGAGCTGCGCGATGACCTGCTTGGGCGCGTAGTCGCGCGGCAGATCGTTGCGCGGGCCGTGATAGAGCACGTCGCCGAGCAGGATGAGCGCTTCGGCGTGTTCCCTTTCAAATTGTTCCAGCATCCGCGCGCAGTAATATGCCGAGCCGTGGATGTCGGAGGCGATCATGAGTTTCATAGTCCTGTTCCTTTATCTGATAAAATTTGTCCAGACGCGCGGCTCTTCCGCGGGCATCTGGATGCCCGCCCGCTCCGCTGCCTCACGGCAGCGCAGGAAATACGCCATATTCGCGCCCAGCACGCGCATACACGCAAGCCCCTCTTCGTCCTGCCGCACGTCGTCGGGCGTCGCGCCATGGACCATATTCCAGTAGCGCGAGGAGATGATGGGCATTTCGGAGATGCCGGGGTATTTGAGAAGCTGCTCATACGCCGCCGTTGTGCCGCCGCGCCGCGCGCTCACGACCACCGCCGCGGGCTTGAGCCGGAACGTCCCCTGCGGGGCGGAGTAAAACAGCCGGTCGAGAAAGCCCTTGAGATCGCCGGATATGGCGGCATAATGCACCGGCGAGCCGAACACGAACCCGTCCGCCGTCTGCGCGCACCGGGCAAAGTCGTTCACACCGCCGTCAAAGGCGCACTTGCCCGTTTTGCCGCACGCGCCGCAGGCGATGCAGCCGCCCTGCGGCTTATTGCCGATCCAGAAGATCTCCGTCTCCACGCCGCCCTCTTCCAGTGCCCCCGCCACCTCGCGCAGCGCCGTATAGGTGCAGCCAAACTCATGTGGGCTGCCGTTGAGCAACAATACCTTCATACAAAGACTCCTTTCCGCGTTTTCTTACAAATACCACAAACCGCACAAAAAAACAAGCGGATGTGCGAGAATCTTTTTCTTTCGCGCGTCACTTTGTTATTGACATTTTCCGCCTCCCGCAGTAGAATACACGCAGAATCAAGTATTCGGGAGATTTTATAATGAACCAGTCCATTTTTGCTGCATCCTACTATTTTTACTTTACTATGAACGCATAGTAAGGGTAATTTGTGATGCACAAAATCAGGTTTCGTTTTTTGCGGCACAGATTACGGTCTGTGCCGTTTTTTGTATGCTAGGAGGCTTTTACCATGGTCGTCATTCTCAAACCCACCACCTCGGAAGAACGGAAAAATCAGCTCATCGAATGGTTTCGCGCGCAAAATCTCGGCGTGCACGTCTCCGTCGGCGAGTACCATACCATTCTCGGTCTGATCGGCGATACGCGCAGTCTGGACATTGACCTTGTCAGCAGTCTGGACATCGTGGAGTCGGTCAAGCGCGTGACCGACCCCTTCAAGTGCTGCAACCGCAAATTCCACCCTGACGATACCGTCATCACCGTGGGCGATGCCAAGCTCGGCGGCGGAAACTTCTGCCTCATCGCAGGTCCGTGCTCGGTCGAGTCCGAAGAGCAGATCGTGGCGGTAGCGACGGAGGTCAAAAAGGCGGGCGCGAAAATTTTGCGCGGCGGCGCGTTCAAGCCCCGCACCTCGCCCTATGCCTTCCAGGGCTTGAAGGCCAATGGTCTGGAGCTTCTAAAGCTGGCGCGGAAAGAGACCGGGCTTCCCATCGTGACGGAGATCATGAGCGTGAGCGCGCTCGATCTTTTTGAAGATGTGGACATCATCCAGGTCGGCGCGCGCAATATGCAGAATTTTGACCTGCTTCAGGAGCTTGGCAAGCTCCGCAAGCCCATCCTGCTCAAGCGCGGACTGGCGAACACGATGACGGAGCTTTTAATGAGTGCGGAATACATCATGGCGAGCGGTAACGAGCAGGTCATTCTCTGCGAGCGCGGCATCCGCACCTATGAAACGCTCACGCGCAACACGCTGGACCTCTCCGCCGTGCCGATGCTGCATGAGCTGTCGCACCTGCCGGTCATCGTCGATCCGAGCCATGCCACGGGCATTGCCCGGCTGGTCGAGCCCATGGCGCTGGCGGGCGCGGCGTGCGGTGCGGACGGGCTGATGATCGAGGTCCACAACGATCCCATCCACGCGCTGTGTGACGGCGCGCAGTCGCTCACGCCGGAGCAGTTTTTGCACCTGAGCCGGAAGGTCGCCGCGGTGCGGCAGGCGGTGCAGGCATGACGGCGGGCATCATCGGTCTGGGGCTGATCGGCGGTTCATTCGCCAAGGCGTATCACGACGCGGGCTGGCGCGTGCTGGCGGATGACCGCGACGCGTCCATCTTCTCCTTTGCCGAAATTTACGGTGCGGTGGACGGCAAGCTCGACGCCGAAAGCGTCTCGCAGTGCGACATTGTGCTCGTGTGCATCACGCCGCTGGCGGCGATCGAGGCGGTGCGGGCGCTCGCGCCGCACATTGGGCAGCACCCGCTCGTCATCGACTGCTGCGGCACAAAGCGCGTGGTCTGCGGCGCGCTCATGCCGCTGGCGGAGGAATATCGCTTTACCTACATCGGCGGACACCCCATGGCGGGAAGCCATCTGGGCGGCTTTGTGAACGCGCGCGCCAACCTCTATCACCGCGCGCCGATGGTGCTCGTGCCGCCGCGCTTTGACGACATCGCGCTTTTGGAGCGCGCGAAGGCGCTGCTCGCCCCGGCGGGCTTCGGGCGGTTTTCCGTCACCACGGCGGAACGGCACGATGAGATGATCGCCTTTACCTCGCAGCTTGCGCACGTCGTGTCGAACGCGTATGTAAAAAGCCCGACGGCGCAGGCGCACAAGGGCTTTTCCGCCGGCAGCTACAAGGACTTAACGCGCGTCGCGTGGCTGAACGCACCGATGTGGGCGGAGCTGTTTCTGGAAAACGGCGACTGCCTGATACGGGAGCTCGACTGGCTGATCGGGCATCTGACCGAGTACCGCGACGCCATCGCGGAAAACGACCTTTCGCGCCTGACGCAGCTTTTGGAGGACGGCAAACGCCGGAAGGAGGAGATCGACGGATGACACAGGTCGAGGTCAAAACGCGCATCCCCTATACCGTTGAGATCGGGCACGGACTGCTCGCATCGGCGGGTGAGCGCGTGCGCGCGGTGTGCGGCGGCGAGACGGCGGCGGTCGTTTCGGACGACACGGTCTTTTCGCTCTACGGCGCGGCGCTTTGTACGCAGCTTGAAAACGCGGGCTATCGCGTCGTTCCCTTTGTATTTCCGCACGGCGAGGCTTCTAAAAATCTCACGACCTACGCCGAGCTTGTGAATTTCCTTGCCGAAAAGCGCCTGACGCGCACAGATGTGCTCGTGGCGCTGGGCGGCGGCGTGACGGGCGACCTCGGCGGCTTTGCGGCGGCGACGTATCTGCGCGGCATCCGCTATGTGCAGGTGCCCACGACGCTCCTCGCGGCGGTCGATTCCTCGGTCGGCGGCAAGACGGCGGTCGATCTGCCGGCGGGCAAAAATCTCGCCGGCTGCTTCCACCAGCCGTCCATCGTCCTGTGCGACCTTGATACGCTTGGGTCTCTTCCTGAGCAGACGTTCCGCGACGGCTGCGCCGAGGTCATCAAATACGGCATGATCGACAATGCCGAGTTCCTGCGCCAGCTTTCCGAAACGCCCGCGCGCGAGCAGCTTGAGCACGTCGTGACGACGTGCGTGCGCATGAAGCGCGACGTGGTCAGCGAGGACGAATTTGACCGCGGACGGCGGCAGCTTCTGAATTTCGGGCACACGTTCGGGCACGCGGTGGAGGCGTGCAGCCGCTTTGCCGTTTCACATGGCAGCGCCGTTGCCATCGGCATGGCGATGGCGTCGCGCGCGGCGTGTGCGCGCGGGCTTTGCGGCGCGGACGTGCCGGAGGCGTTGCTGGCGCTGCTGCGGCAGTATGGGCTGCCGTCTGAAACCGATTTTTCGGCGGATATGCTCTACGGCGCGCTGTGCGCCGACAAAAAGATCGAGGGAAGCTCCATCCACCTGATCGTGCCCGACCGGCTGGGACACTGCCGTATTGAACCGGCGGCGCTTTCGGACGTGCCCGCGTGGCTCGCGGCGGGAGGCGCGAAATGACGCGCACGGTCCAGCCGGGGGCGCTTTCCGGCAGCGTGCGCATCCCGGCGTCCAAATCGCAGGCGCACCGCCTGCTCATCTGCGCCGCGCTCGGCGCTGCGCCGGTTGAGCTGAGGCTGGACGGCTTTTCGGACGATATTCTCGCCACCGTGCACTGCCTGACGGCGCTGGGGGCAGACATCCGGCAAATGCCGGAGGGGCTGCGCGTTTCGCCCATCGTGCGCGTACCGAAGGGGCTTTGCGAGCTTCCGTGCCGTGAAAGCGGCTCGACGCTGCGGTTTTTGCTCCCCGTGTGCGGGCTGCTCGGCGCAAACGCCGTGTTCCTGCGCGAGGGGCGGCTGGCGGAGCGCCCGCTCGCCCCGCTGGATCAGCAGCTCACGCAGCACGGTATGGTGCTGCGTACCGAGGGCGCAAAGCTCTATTGCAGCGGGCAGCTCACAGGCGGCGAGTTTATGCTCCCCGGCAATATTTCCTCGCAGTACATCACGGGTCTGCTGCTGGCGCTGCCGTTTTTGAGCGAACACAGCACCTTGCTGCTGACCACGGCGCTCCAGTCGGCGGCGTATGTGCGCATGACGGAGCAAGCGCTGGAGACAGGCGGCGTCCGGCTTTCACGCGCCCCCGGCGGCTGGGACATCCCCGGCGGGCAGACGGTGCGGCTGCCGGAGGTGCTCCCAGTTGAGGGCGACTGGTCCTCCGCCGCGTTTTTCCTGTGCGCGGGCGCGCTGTCGGCGCGCGGCGTGACGGTGTCGGGTCTGCGGCGCGATTCCGCGCAGCCGGACCGCGCCGTGCTGACGCTCCTGCGGGAGCTTGGCGCAGACGTTCAGTGGACGGATGCCGACGCGGTAACGGTCCGCCGGCAACCGCTGCGCGCCATTACCATTGATGCCGGACAGATCCCCGACCTCATCCCGATCTTAAGCGTGGTCGCCGCCGCGGCAGACGGCGAGACGCATATCGTAAACGCCGCGCGGCTGCGGCTGAAGGAATCCGACCGCCTTGCCTCGGTCGCGCAGATGCTCACCGCCCTCGGCGGGCGCGTGCGCGAGCTGCCGGACGGGCTGGACATCCTCGGCGGCGCGCCGCTCACGGGCGGCACGGCGGACGCGTGCGGCGACCACCGCATCGCCATGTCCGCCGCCATCGCAGCGGCGCTGTGTGCCGCGCCGGTCACGGTGCGCGGCAGTGAAACGACCTCCAAATCCTACCCCCGCTTCTGGGACGATCTTGAAACGATGAAAGGAGCGACGCCATGAGCAGCACCTATGGGCACAGCCTGCGGCTTTCCATCTTCGGGCAGTCGCACGCAAGCGCCATCGGCATGACGCTCGACGGGCTTCCGGCGGGGCTTGCCGTTGACGAACAAGAGCTTGCACGCTTTCTCGCGCGGCGCGCGCCGGGGCAGAACGAGTTTTCCACCACCCGCAAGGAGCCGGACGCGCCGGAATTTCTCTGCGGGCTGGTAAACGGGCGCACCTGCGGTGCGCCGCTCACCGCCATCATCCGCAACACGAACACCCGCCCGGGCGATTACGCCGCGCTGCGCGCGCTGCCGCGCCCCGGTCACGCGGACTACACCGCCGAGTGTAAGTACCACGGCTTTCAGGACCCGACCGGCGGCGGACATTTTTCCGGGCGGCTGACCGCGCCGCTGTGCATCGCGGGCGGTGTGTGTTTGCAGATTCTGGAGCGGATGGGCGTGCGCGTATTCGCGCGCATCGCGTCCATCGCGGATATTACGGACGACGCGCCGTTTACCGCGCCGGTGTCCGAAAAGCCCTTCCCCGTCGTTGACGATACGGCGGGGCAGCGGATGCAGGCGGCGATCCGCGCGGCAAGGGCGGAGGGCGACTCCGTCGGCGGCACGGTCGAGTGCGCTGCCACGGGTCTGCCCGTGGGTCTTGGCGACGGGATGTTTGACGGCATGGAAAGCAGGCTCGCGCGCATCCTCTTTGGCATTCCCGCCGTGAAAGGTCTGGAATTTGGCGACGGCTTTGCAAGCAGCCGCCTGCGTGGGAGCGAAAATAACGACCCCTTCTGCGTGCAGAGCGGTCACGTCGCCACGCAGACGAACCACAGCGGCGGCATTCTCGGCGGCATCACGAACGGGATGCCCCTGCGGCTGCGCGCGGCGTTCAAGCCCACGCCCTCCATCGCAAAAGCGCAGCAGAGCGTGAATCTGACCGCCATGCAGCAGGAAACGCTGAATATCCATGGGCGGCACGACCCGTGCATCGTCCCGCGCGCCGTCCCCTGCGTAGAAGCGGCGGCGGCGATCGCCATTTTGGACAGTATGCTGGAATTTTACGGAACGGAGTATTTTTATGGAATTGAGTGACTATCGCAGCGAGATCGACCGCATCGACCGGGAGCTTGTCCGTCTGTTTGCCGAGCGGATGCGGACGGCGGCGGGCATCGCCGCCTACAAAAAGGAGCATCACCTGCCGGTATTAGACCCGCTGCGCGAGCGCGAAAAGCTCGACGCGCTGTCGCAGCTTGCGCCGGAGGAATTTTCCGACTACACGCGGCGGCTGTACATTCAAATTTTTGAGCTCAGCCGCAGCTATCAGGACCGGCTGCTCGGCACGGCGTCCCCCCTGCCGCAGAAGATCGAACAGGCGCTTGCCAATACCCCCGCGCTCTTCCCCGAAAAGGCGATGGTCGCCTGTCAGGGCGTGGCGGGCGCGTATGCGCAGATCGCCTGCGACAAGCTCTTCCGCCAGCCGTCGGTGTTCTACGTCTCGTCGTTTGACGCGGTGTTCTCCGCCATCGAGCAGGGGCTGTGTCAATACGGCGTTATCCCGCTGGAAAACAGCACCGCCGGCTCGGTCAACCGCGTGTATGACCTCATGATGCGGCACAAATTCTCCATTGTGAGAAGCTGTCGGTTAAAAATCGACCACCAGCTCGCGGCGCTCCCGGGCGCGGAGCTTGCCGGCATCCGCGAGATCTACTCGCACCAGCAGGCGATCGACCAGTGCTCCGATTTTTTGCAGACGCTCAAAAATGTGACCATCCACCGCTGCGAAAATACCGCCGTGGCGGCAAAGCTCGTGGCGGAGTCGGGGCGCAAGGACGCGGCAGCGCTGTGCTCGCGCGACTGCATGGCGCTCTATTCCCTTGTGCCCCTCAAGGGCGGCGTGCAGAACCAGCAGAATAATTACACGCGCTTTATCTGCATCAGCCGCAAGCTCGAAATTTTCCCCGGCGCGGACCGCACGAGCCTGATGGCGGTGCTGGCGCACCGTCCGGGCTCGCTTTATCAGGTGCTCGCGCGCCTCAACGCGCTCGGCATCAACCTCAACAAGCTCGAAAGCCGCCCCATCCCCGATCGCGATTTTGAGTTCATGTTCTACTTTGACCTGAACGTTTCCGTCTACTCGCCGCAGCTTTTGCAGCTTTTGGGCGAGCTGGACGACGCGTGCGAGCAGTTCCACTATCTCGGCAGCTACAGCGAGGTGATCTGAATGCGGTGCGGTCTGCTCGGCAAAACGCTGGGGCACAGCTATTCGCCCCAGATCCACGCGCAGCTCGGCGATTACAGCTATGAGCTGTTTGAAAAGCAGCCGGAGGAGCTGGAAAACTTCCTGCGGCACGGCGAATTTGACGCCCTGAACGTCACCATCCCGTACAAAAAGGCGGTGCTCCCCTACTGCGCCGTGCTTTCCGACGCGGTCAAGGCCATCGGCAGCGCCAACACGCTCGTGCGGCAGCCGGACGGCACGCTCTTTGCCGACAACACTGACGCGTTCGGCTTTTCGTGCATCGCAGACGAGTGCGGCGTGAACGTCGCGGGCAAAAAAGCGCTGGTATTCGGCAGCGGCGGCGCGAGCGTCACGGCGCAGTATGTGCTGAAAACCCGCGGCGCGCGTGAGGTGCTCGTCATCTCCCGCTCGGGCGAACACAACTACGAAAACCTCGACAAAAACGCCGACGCCGAAATTCTGGTCAACACCACACCGCTGGGGATGTACCCCAATAACGGCGCGTCGCCCGCCGATCTGACACGCTTTCCGCGCTGCGCGGCGGTGCTGGACGTGGTGTATAACCCCGCGCGCACGGCGCTGCTGCTGCAAGCGGAGGCGCTCGGCATCCCGCACGCGGGCGGGCTTCTGATGCTCGTGGCGCAGGCAAAACGCGCAAGCGAGCTGTTTACGGGCAGCGCCATCGCGGACACGCGCATCGGTGAAATTTACCGAACGCTTGCTGTGCAGATGCAGAACATCGTCCTTGTCGGAATGCCCGGCTGCGGCAAATCCAGCATCGGCACACTGCTTGCCGAAAAGCTCGACCGTCCGTTTTTGGACGCGGACGCGGAAATTGAAAAAGCCGCCGGGATGCCCATCCCCGATTTTTTTAAGCTCTACGGCGAGGCGGCGTTCCGCGATCTGGAAAGCCGCGTGCTGGCAGAGCTCGGCAAGCGCTCCGGCGCGGTGATCGCCACGGGCGGCGGCGCGGTGCTGCGGGAGGAAAATTACGCGGCGCTCCACCAGAACAGCACGATCGTCTGGCTCACGCGCGACCTCGCGCGCCTGCCCATCGATGGTCGTCCCGTTTCGCAAGCGACGAGTCTTGACGCGCTGTTTGCCGCACGCAAGGCGCGCTATGAGCGCTTTGCGGACCACATCATCGACAATAACGGCGCGCCGGACGAAACCGTCCGCGCCATTTTGGAGGCGTTACGATGAAATTTCTGTTTTTGAACGGACCGAATCTGAATCTGCTCGGTCTGCGCGAGCCGGACATTTACGGCACACGCGACTACGCCGCGCTGGAGGACTTCATCCGCCGCACCTGCGAGGAAGAGGGCGTGGAATGCGAGATCTTCCAGTCGAACCACGAGGGCGTGCTGGTGGACAAAATTCAGCTCGCCTACGGGAATTTTGACGGCATCGTCATCAATCCCGCCGCCTACACGCACACGAGCGTCGCCATTCTCGACGCGCTCAAGGCGGTCGCTATTCCGGCGGTGGAGGTGCATCTGTCCGACGTGTCCAGCCGCGAGGCGTTCCGGCAGGTGTCGTATGCGGGCATGGCGTGCGTGCAGACCTACGCGGGGCTGGGCTTTGAGGGCTACGCCGCCGCGGCGCGATTCCTGAAAAAATACCTGTCGCAGAACGAAAAAGTGTGATACAATAAAATCCGCCGCAGCCCACCGGCTGCGGCGGAATCTTTTTTGTTTGAGGTCACGACCATGACGGATAAAGAAGTCGGCGAGCTGCGGCGGCGTCTGCGCCCGGATCGCACCAATATCACCGCCGTCTGCGGCTGCTACGTCAGCAGCAACGGCGAAATTCTCTCTCAGTTTCGGCAGTCCGTCGCGCTCATGCGCGAGGAGGACAAGGAAAATTACCTTGCCGTGTTCAAAAAGGTCCTGTCCGGCGCGCCGGATAAAAACCGGCTCGATCTCGCATTCACCACGCAGCAGGTGGCGGACAGTGACGAGCACCGGCTGCTGATGGCGCTGCGCGACACAAAATTACAGGACGAGGATGTGCTGGCGCAGTTTTACAGCCGCGTGATGGGCGCGGTGCAGTTTGAGACGAACTATCTCATCCTGCTTGCGCACGAGCGCTATGACGTGCCGTTCAAAACGTCGGACGGGCTGGGGCTGGACGACGCGTCGGAGACGGTGTTTTCCTACGTCCTGTGCGCCATCTGCCCCGTAAAGCCCGGCAAGTCTGTGCTCGGCTACTGCGCGGAGGAAAAGGAATTTCACAACCAGTCGACCGGCTGGGCAGCGAGCGCGCCGGAGGCGGGCTTCCTCTTCCCGGCGTTTGACGACCGGCGGACGAATCTGTATAACGTGCTTTATTACACGCGCAGCGCCAAGGATAACCGCCCGGAGCTGATCGAGGCGCTGTTTCACATCGCGCCGCCGCAGCCGGCGGAGCACCAGCGCGAGGCGTTCGGCGCGCTGCTCGGCGCGGCGCTGGAGGACGAGTGTGATCTTAACGTGATGCAGTCGGTGCAGAGCGACCTGCGCCAGCGCATCGAGGTGTACAAGCAGTCAAAGGCCGAGGAGCCGCTGGAGATCGGCAAGGACGACGTGCGCGCGGTCTTGCAGGACTGCGGCGTGTCAGAGCGGCATCTGGCGCAGTTCAGCGTGGAATACGACCGCAGCTTCGGTGACGGCGCGCAGCTCTCTCCGCGCAATCTCGTCGCGCCGCGGCGCTTTGAGCTGACCACACCCAGCGTGCGCATTCAGGTCGATCCCGAGTATTCCGACCTTGTGCAGACGCGCGTGCTCGGCGGCACGGCGTACCTACTCATCCGCGCCGACGAGGGCGTGGAGGTCAACGGCGTCCCAATTCAAATTCCCGAAAATTAAGAAATTGCCCCTGTTCCGTTGGAACAGGGGCAGATTTTGTCTTTATTTCGCCTTGTAACCAGCCTGTTCGACTGCCGCGATGAGGGCGGCGCGGTCGGCATCGCCGGTCACGGTCGCGGTCTTTTTCTCGACATCCGCCACCGCGTCCGTCACGCCCGGAACAGCCTTGAGCGCCTGCTCGACGCGCTGCTTGCAATGATTGCACATCATGCCCTCTACCGAAAGGGTCGTTGTCTGCATATTGAGTTCCTCCTGATTCGATTCGATTTTCGTTTCCTCCGCTGCCGGAGCTGCCTCCGGCGCATTTTGCAGCTTCGGCTTCCAGAGGCGCAGGCGCAGCGCGTTCGTCACCACGCACACGGAGCTCAGGCTCATCGCCGCCGCGCCCAGCATGGGGCTGAGCGTGATGCCCGCAAAGTGCAGCACGCCGGCGGCGACGGGAATGCCGAGGGTGTTGTAGAAAAATGCCCAGAACAGATTCTCGCGGATGTTGCGCAGCACCGCGCGGCTCAGGTCGAGCGCGCGCACCACGTCCAGCGTGTCGGAGCGCATGAGGATCACGTCCGCCGACTCGATGGCAACGTCCGTGCCCGCGCCGATGGCGATGCCCACATCCGCGCGTGTGAGCGCGGGGGCGTCGTTGATGCCGTCGCCGACCATGGCAACACGCTTGCCCTCCTCCTGAAGCGCGCGGACGGTCGCCTCCTTGTCCGCCGGCAGCACGCCGGAGATGACGCGCTCGATGCCGAGGCGCTTTGCGATGACGTTCGCCGTCACCTCATTGTCGCCCGTCAGCAGTACCACGTCCAGCCCGCGCCGCCGCAGCTCGGAAACCGTCTGCCGCGCGGTCGGCTTTTCCACATCCTGCGCGGCGATCGTGCCGATGAACTGCCCGTCCGCCGCAAAATACAGCGGCGTTTTGCCCTGCCGCGCGAAATCCTCGGCTGCCGCCGCGTCAATGCCGCGCTCGTGCATAAAGGCGAGGTTTCCCGCCAGGCAGTGCCGCCCGGCGACCTCCGCCTCCACGCCTCTGCCGGGCACGGAGTTGAAGTGCTGCGCCTGCAAAATGACCATCCCGCGCCGCTGCGCCTCGCTCACGACGGCATCCGCCAGTGGATGCTCCGACGGGCGCTCCAGCGCGGCGGCAAGCTGCAAAAGCGTCTGCTCGTCTACGCCCACCGGCGCAAGGTCGGTGACGACGGGCTTGCCCTGCGTGAGCGTGCCGGTCTTGTCCATCACCACAGCGTTCACGCGGTGCAGCAGCTCCAGACTTTCGGCGGACTTAAACAGCACGCCCTGCTCCGCGCCGCGCCCCGTGCCCACCATGATGGCAACGGGCGTCGCCAGCCCCAGCGCGCACGGGCACGAGATCACGAGCACCGACACCGCCGTGGTCAGCGCAAATTCAAACGTCTGCCCCAGGATCAGCCACACGACGGCGGCGACGAGCGCGATCGACATGACGACCGGCACGAACACGCCCGCGATGCGGTCGGCAAGCCGTGCGATGGGCGCCTTCGACCCGCCCGCCTGCTCGACCAGCCGGATGATCTGCGCGAGCGTCGTATCCTCGCCGATCTTGTCGGCGCGGAATTTGAGGAAGCCCGTCTTGTTGATCGTCGCGGCGGCGACGCGGCTGCCGGGCGTCTTTTCCACGGGGATGCTCTCGCCGGTCAGCGCGCTCTCATCGACCGCCGAGCTGCCCTCGAGCACCACGCCGTCCACGGGGATGCGCCCGCCAGGGCGCACGAGCACCACGTCACCGAGCCGGACCTGCTCCACCGCGATCTGTGACTGCACGCCGCTTCGCTCCACGACCGCCGTTTTCGGCGACAGATCCATCAGCCGCTCGATCGCCTCGCCGGTCTTGCCCTTGGAGCGTGTCTCCAGGAATTTTCCGAGCGTGACAAGCGTGAGGATCATGCCCGCCGATTCAAAATACAGCCCCATCGTCTCGCCCACGGCGATGGCATAGAAGCTGTACAGCACGCTCGCCGCCGAGCCGAGCGCCACGAGCGTGTCCATATTCGGCGCGCCGTGGAAGAGCTTTTTGAAGCCGCTGGTGAAAAATACGCGGTTGACGATCAAGATCGGGAGCAGGAACACAAATTCCGTCGCCGCCATGATGAAAAAGCCGCGCATTCCGTCGTGGAAAATATGCGGCATCGGCAGCCCGATCATGTGCCCCATCGACACATACATCAGAAGCACCAGAAACACGAGCGACACGACCAGCCGCCGCTTCATGCGCATCAATGCCTGCTCCTGCGCCGCGCTGCGGCGCTTTGCCGCGCCCGCCTGCGCAAGCTCCGCGCCGTAGCCCTCCTGCACCACCGCGTCGATGACCGCCTGCGGCACATCCGCGCCGTCATACTCTACGTCCAGCCGCCCCGCCAGCAGATTGACATCCGCCTTTGTTACGCCCGGCACACCGCGCGCCACGCGCTCCACGCGCGCGCTGCACGCCGAGCACGTCATGCCCGTGATGGTGAATTGCTGCTTCATACCGATCGCCTCGTTTTCTTTTACCCACCATTTTAGTATGTTTTATTTGCCGTCATCATACCACCGAAATCGCGCCTTGTCAATAGCATTTGCGAAAATCCGGGTTCTAACCGTGCCTTGCGTTTTTGCATCGCAGGCGGTATACTAACCAAAAACCGACACGGAGGGCACTATGGGCGCGCTGGCGGAGAAAAAGCTGTTTTTGCTCGATATGGACGGGACGATCTACCTTGGCGACCGCCTGCTTGACGGCGCAGAGGAATTTCTGCGCCGCGTGCGCGCGCGCGGCGGGCGGTATGTGTTTCTCACCAACAATTCCTCACGCGGAACGGAGGCATACCTCGAAAAGCTCGCGCGCATGGGCATCGCCGCGCAGCCGGAGGATTTTCTCACCTCGGCGGACGCGACCATCGCGTACCTCAAAAAAACGTACCGGGACGCGCTCTATTACGTCTGCGGCACGCGGTCCTTAAAATCGCAGCTTCGCGCGGCGGGTCTGCGCGTGACGGATACGCTCACGGACGGCATCGATGTTCTGCTGCTGGGCTATGATACGGAGCTGACGTATCAAAAATTGGAGGACTGCTGCATTCTGCTCGGGCGCGGGGTCGATTACGTCGCCACGCACCCCGACCTCGTCTGCCCGACGAGCTATGGCTATGCGCCCGACTGCGGCAGCGTCATCGCCATGCTGGACACCGCCTGTCACCGCCGCCCGAAGGTCATCGGCAAGCCCCAGCCGGAGATGGTGACCCTCGCGCTGGAGCGCTTTTCGTGCACGCCGCAGGACGCCTGTCTCATCGGCGACCGCGTGTATACCGACATCGCCTGCGGCAAAAATGCCGGCATCGACACCGTGTTCGTCCTCTCCGGCGAGGGCGTGGCGGCGGATTGCGAGAAATATGGCGTGCAGCCAACATGGACGCTCCCCAACATCCAAGCGGTGCTGGAGGAATTAGGATAGCCCCAGCCTTCCCCATGTGGGGAAGGTGGCGCGAAGCGCCGGATGAGGAGAAGGGTCGCAAATCTCCGAGCTGCTGCACGTTTCGTCGTAATGTAGGGGAGGGGCTTGCCCCTCCCGCACAGAATGCAATCACGAATTTGTGCGCACCAATGCAGAATGGCACGCACCCTTGCCTCCCCCTTTGGGGGAGGTGTCCGAGCGCAGCGAGGACGGAGAGGGTCAGCAGCGACCACACCGACCCTCTCAGTCAGCTTCGCTGACAGCTCTCCCAAAGGGAGAGCCAAGAAACTTCTGCAAATCTGGCAAATTGGTGCGCACCCATGCCTTCCTCTGGGGAAAGCCATTTGGGCTTTCGCAAATCGGCGCTGCCTCACAAACCGGCGCGCGCGGCAAGCCCCGCCCCTACGATACGACTCACAACCCACTTCTTACACCGCAAAGCCCCGCCCTTTTGGGGCGGGGCTTTAAACCTCTCAGTAATTTTCCGCTTTGATCTGGAAATACGCCTGCGGGTGGCTGCACACGGGGCAGACCTCGGGGGCTTTTTTGCCGATGACAAGGTGTCCGCAGTTGCTGCACTGCCAGATCTGATTGCCGTCGCGGGAGAACACCAGCCCGTCCTGCACGTTCGCCAGCAGCCTGCGGTAGCGCTCCTCGTGCGCCCGCTCGATCGCCGCCACGCCCTCAAACAGCGCCGCGATCTCGTCCAGCCCTTCCTCTCGCGCGGTCTGGGCAAAGCCCGCGTACATATCCGTCCACTCAAAATTTTCGCCGTTTGCCGCGTCCAGCAGATTCTCCGCCGTGCCGGGCATCCCGTCGTGCAGGAGCTTGAACCAGATCTTCGCGTGCTCCTTTTCGTTGCGCGAGGTCTCCTCAAACAGCTCGCCGATCTGGACATAGCCGTCCTTTTTCGCCTTGGAAGCGTAGTATTGATACTTGACGCACGCCTGCGATTCGCCCGCAAACGCCGCCATCAGATTCGCTTCGGTTTTTGTTCCCTTGAGTTTCATCTCATCTGCTCCTTTCAAAGGTGGTCTATTCTCCACAGCATTAGTATACCACAGTTCTGTTGATTTGTACATAACAATAATAATTATTTTTTTTATAATACTTGCAGAATATAGCCCTTGAGGTACAGCGATGCTTCGTCCGTCAGGCTCGCGGGATGGTCGCGCGACTGCATGAGCGTTTCGAGTAAACGCACGCTCCGCCCGCTGTCCCCTGCCGCGTCGCGCAGCGTGCGGAGCATGAGCTCCGGCGTTAAAAACTGGCTGCACGAGCACGAGACGAGGATGCCGCCGGGTCTTGTCATCTGGATCGCGCGCAGGTTCAGCTCCTTATACCCGCGCAGCGCGCCGGGCAGCGCCTGACGGCTCTTGGCAAACGCCGGCGGGTCGCAGATGACAAGGTCAAACTGCCGCCCCTCGGCGGCATACGCCCGCGCGAGGTCAAAGACGTTGGCGCAGCTCGTGCTGATTTTATCCCCCACGCCGTTCAGCGCCGCGTTTTCACGCACGAGCGCCAGCGCGCTCTCCGATACGTCCACCGCCTCCACGCTTTTTGCGCCGTAGAGCGCCGCGTGGATGGAAAAGCCGCCCGTGCAGCAGCACAGGTCGAGCACGTCCGCGCCCGCGCAGTACGGGCGAATGCGCCCGCGGTTCTCCTGCTGGTCGAGAAAATGCCCGGTTTTCTGTCCGTTCGGGATGCTGACGTACATTTTTGCGTCGTGCTCGCGCACGATGTGCCGCTCCGGGACGCTGCCGTACACGCAGCCGCTTTGCAGCGCCAGCCCTTCCTTTTCGCGCACCGCCAGCTCATCGCGCTCATAGATGCCCTCCGGGCGCAGCAGCCCCGCGAGCAGGCGGACGATCAGACCCTTGCGCTGCTCCATCCCGGCGGAGACGATCTGAAACGACAAAAAATCGCCGTATTTGTCCACCGTCAGCCCCGGCAGCCCGTCCGACTCACCGAACACGGCGCGGAAGCTATTATCAAACCCCAGCCGCCGCCGGAACTCGATCGCCGCCTCCAGCCGCGCACGGAAAAACGCTTCGTTAATTTCGGTCTGTTCGTCCCGCGTAAGCACGCGCACGGCGATCTTAGACGTGAGGCTGAAAAATCCGCGCGCGACGAAACGCATCCGGCTGTCCAGCACGTCCACCACGTCGCCGGTTCTGCAAATATCGTCCGCCCAGTCGAGCTCGTTGTCGTAGATCCAGTCCGCGCCCGCGCGGATGCGCGCGTCCTCGCCGCGCCGCAGGCATACCTTGCCGTACTGTGTCATGCGTCCTCCGCTTCCAGCCCCGGAAGCTGCTCCAAAAGCGGCATTCCAAGGCTTTTTAAGAATTTTTGCGCGGCAAAAAAGTCGGTCGTGTCCGACAGCATCGCCGGGCGGTGCGCGTCCACGCCGATGATGGCGGTACAGCCCTCCTCGGCGGCGATGCGCCAGAACTCCGCCGCCGGATAGCCGACGCTGTCGGTATAATACCCGCGCCCGCGCTTGAACGTCCCCATAAGATTATATTCCAGCGGCAGCGAAAGCTCCCTTGCCGCACGGCAGAGCTGACGCGACAGGTCGCGGCACACGTCGTCGAACGCCGGGTAGCACGCCACCGGCAGCTCCGGGTGCGCAAGGTAGCGGTACAGCCCCGTCGCCATGCCCGCGAGCGTCATCTCCAGATAGCGGTAAATGTCCGCCGCCGTGGTGGTCACGCCGAAATACGGCGCGCCAAATTCGTCGGTCTTGTAAAAATGGTTGCCCAAAATCAGATAGTCCATCCGCCCGTGCATCTCGCGCAGCCAGTCGAGATAGTCGGGAAAATACTCGCATTCCAGCCCCAGATACATTGTGAGCCTGCCGCGGTACTGCGCGCGCAGCGCCTGCACGCTGGCAATATAGTCCTCCAGCGCGTCCATCGGCATCCGCTCGTTGCCGCTGACGTAGTCCGAATGATACTTCCACGGCGTGTGGTCGGAAAAGCCGAGCACGCGATAGCCGCCCGCCAGCGCAGCCTGTACATATTCCTCATCCCCCCACTGCCCCGCGTGGCGGCAGCGGTAGGTGTGCGTGTGATAATTTGCCTGCATTTCTGTGACCTCCGTAATTGCCCCTATTTTCTCACACCGCACGCATGGTGTCAAGGCGCGGCAAAAATAGGGCTTGCCCCGCCCCTACGCTAATTATTCATTATTCATCATTCACCATTCATCATTCATTTAAACCAAAACCCCCGCCGACCCGGCGGGGGCTTCTGGCTTATTCATAGATCGGATGCTTTTTCGTCAGCGCGCGGACGGCGGCGATGACCTCCTCGCGGCTGCCCTCATAATCGCGGACGATGCGGTCGATGCAGTCGGCGATGATGGGCATATCCTCGGCGGTAAAGCCGCGCGTGGTGACGGCAGGTGTTCCGATGCGCACGCCGCTGGTCACGCCGGGTCTCTCCGGGTCGTTCGGGACGGCGTTTTTGTTGACCGTGATGTGTACGCTGTCCAGCCGCGTTTGCAGCTCCTTGCCGGTGATCCCCTTGCTGCGCAGATCGGCGAGCATGAGGTGGTTATCCGTGCCGCCGGTCACGAGATCAAAGCCGCGCGCGAGCAGCGCGTCCGCCAGCGCGGCGGCGTTTTTCACGATGCTCTGCGCATAGGTGCGGAACTCCGGCTGCGCCGCCTCCTTGAGGCAGATCGCCTTGGCAGCGATGACGTGCATGAGCGGGCCGCCCTGCGCGCCGGGGAACACGGCGCTGTTGAGCTTTTTGCCAAGCTCCTCGCGCGCGAGGATGAGACCGCCGCGCGGACCGCGCAGCGTCTTGTGCGTGGTGGTGGTCACGACGTCGGCATACGGCACGGGGCTCTGGTGCACGCCGCCCGCGACGAGCCCGGCGATGTGCGCCATATCGACCATGAGCAGCGCGCCGCCCCGGTGGGCAATATCGGCAAACGCCGCAAAGTCGATCGCGCGCGGATACGCCGACGCACCGGCGATGAGCAGCTTGGGGTGGTACTGCTTGACCATGTCCTCCACGGCGTTATAGTCGATGCGCCCGGTCTCGGGATCGACGCCGTAGGAGACGCTGTGATAGTACTTGCCGGATAGGCTGACCCGCGCGCCGTGCGTCAGATGCCCGCCGCAGGCGAGATCCATGCCCATGAGCGTATCACCGGGCTGGAGCAGCGCGGCGTAGACCTCGAGATTTGCCTGCGAGCCGGAATGCGGCTGGACATTTGCAAACTCCGCGCCGAACAGCGCCTTGGCGCGCGCGATGGCGATGCGCTCGATCTCGTCCACATATTCGCAGCCGCCGTAGTAGCGGTTACCGGGCAGACCCTCGGCGTATTTGTTGGTCAGCACGCTGCCCATGGCGGCGATAACGGGCGCGGAGGCGATATTTTCGGACGCGATCAGCTCGATATTTTCGCTCTGGCGGTCAAATTCCTGACCGATCAGCGTGCCGATCTCGGGATCACAGTCCCGGATATATTGCATTTCAGAGTTCAGAATGGTGTTCATGGTGACTGTCCTTTCGCAAAAAAAGTGGGTGAACCGCCTTCGGATCACCCACCTTGTATGCTCATAAAACGCTGTGCGCATACCCTGTCCTTTTGCCTGAGAGATTCGGCTTTCGCCTTGCACCTTCGGCACTCAACTCAATGAGTTCTCCAGAGATTCCTCCCGCGCTCAGTTCGCAATGCGTTCTGAGCACGATCTGCGGAACGATATGAAATTACGGTTCATTTGAACACCGCTATCATACCACCGCGCGGCGAAAAGTCAAGTGTTTTTCGCGCAATTTCGCAATTTTTTCCGCCAGTGACGGACGGGTGTCGTTATGCCGCGCATCGACTTGTGCAAAATGACCGACCGGCGTGTGCTGGTCGGTCATTGCAGTCTGTCGAAAAAGCCTCGCAGAGTTTTGCGCCCGCAGGCGCAAAAATGATTCGGATCATTTTCTGCGGCGGCGTGTACGTCGCAGAAAATACAATACAGGCTGCAAGTGTGGAATTTGTGTGCCAGTGGCACGCAAATTATGCGCGCAGCAGACTGCAAGCCCACTCAAACGAAAACCCAGCAAAGCGGTTTTCGTTTGAGAGCGTGTCAAAAATACATTTTTGACACGCTCAAATGACCGACCGGCGTGTGCCGGTCGGTCATTGTCAGCGTGTGGTTTACGCCTTTTTCTTTACCTTGCCCTTGAGCTGCGGACCGAGCACCTGAATGACGATAGCGATCAGGAGGATCGCGCCCTTGATGGCGTTGTTGATGAGGGAGTCCACATTCAGCGCGGCGATGATCTTGTCGATGATCGTATAGCTGAGCGCGCCGAAGATGACGCCCGCGAGACGACCCTTGCCGCCGGACATAGCGATGCCGCCGAGCACGACCGCCGCGATGGCGAACATCTCATTGCTCACGCCGGTGGTCGCCGGATCGACGTTACCTTGCAGACAGAGCCACATCGCAGCGCCGAGACCGCACAGCAGCCCCGTGATGGTGAACACCGAGACCTTATTCCATTCCACGTTGATACCGGCCATGTGCGCCGCCTTGGTGTTCGAGCCGATGGCGAACAGGCGCTTGCCGTATTTGGTGGAGGTGGTGACATAGACGAGCAGCAGCGCGACGGCGATGAAGATCAGACCGACGACCGGGATCTCGATGCCGGGGATCTTGCTGTTGCCGAAGGTGTACATCGCGTCACGGGCGTTCATGCCCGATTCGACCTGCGCCTTGATCATGGAGTAGGAGTTTGCGGACGCGCCGGTCAGCTCCTTGGGCAGCGCGCGGCTGGCGTACTGGCAGGCGGAGCGGAAGATGAGCTGCGTTGCCAGCGTGACGATAAACGCCGGGAGCTGCACACGACCGATCAAAAAGCCGTTAAAGAAGCCGAGCAGCGTACCGCCGAGCAGACAGAAGAGGATCGTGAGCGTGAAGATGAGCCACACCGGCATCCCGGCGTTGTTCATCACGTTAAAGATCACGCAGCCGAACGACGCGATACAGCCGAGGATCGCGCCGACGGACAGGTCGATCTCACCGATGATGATGACCAGACCCATACCGAGCGAGATAACGCCGACGACTGCGGAGTGACGCAGGATGTTGGTAATGCCCGTCCACTTGAGCTGCCCGCTGATGAGATAGTAGGCGATGAACAGGACGATGAAAATGATAACGTAGGAATACTGGGAGAGCGAGAGTTTTTGGCGGTGCTTTTGTACGGTGTTCTGGCTCATATCAGTTGGCCTCCTCTACTTCGAGCGCGTTGGTCGCATACTGCATCACGATCTGCTCGGTGATTTCTTCATGCGGAAGAATTTTTACGATCTTGCCGGAATAGAACACGGCGCATCTGTCCGCCATACGCTGCAATTCCGGGATCTCCTGGGTGTTGACGAGGATGGTCTTGCCCTCCTCCGCCAGCTTCAGGATCAGCTTGTATATCTCAGCCTTTGCGCCGACGTCGATGCCCTGCGTGGGGTTATCGAGCAGCAGCAGGTCCGCGTCGGTATTCAGCCAGCGGGCAAAGAACACCTTCTGCTGGTTGCCGCCGGAGAGCGAAAGAATGAGGTTATGCGGCGACTCCGCCTTGATGTTGAGCTTTGCCTTCTGGTCGTCATATTTGCCGAGCTCTTCACTCTTGTGGATCGCCTGCTTTTTGGCAGACAGCTCGTGCTCCGACAGGTACATATTCTCCAGAATGGACATATCCGGCACAACAGAGTTCTCCTTGCGGTTGGCAGGCAGAAGTGCGATGCCCTTTTTCATCGCATGATGGATGTTGTTGTGCGTAAAGGCTTCGCCGCTGACCTTCACCGTGCCGGAGAAGGTGGGCAGCTCACCGAAAATGGACTGCAAAAACTCGCTTGCGCCCGAGCCCTGCAATCCCGTGATGCCGACGATCTCGCCGCGGCGGACCTGAAGATCCACATCCGAGAAGTTCGGGCCGCTGACGCCCTCAAGCTCGAGGATATTGTCGCCCATCTCACGCGGCGAATAGATCTCCGCCGTGGAGAAGGAGCTGCCGACCATCGTCGAGGTCACCTCCGGCGCGGTCACGTCCGCGATCTTGCCGGTCTGGATAAACTCGCCGTTGCGGAGCACGGTGTAGCTGTCGGAAATTCGGAAAATTTCCGGCATTTTATGAGAGATGAAGATGAAGGATTTGCCTTCAGCCTTCAGTTTATTCACGATTTCAAACAGATGGTCAATTTCTTCGTTGCTCAGCGCCGTGGTCGGTTCGTCGAGGATCAGCAGCTTCGCCTCAAAGAAGATCGCCTTGGCGATCTCAAGCGTCTGTTTTTCGCTGGCGCTCAGATTCTCGACCAGATCCGTCGGGTCGATGCTGACGCCGAGTTTTTCAAAAACTTCGTCACACTTCCGAATCATTTCCTGCTTTTTGAGCTTGCCAAAGCGGGTCGTCAGCTCTTTGTTGAAGAAAATGTTCTCAAAAACGCGAAGGTCATTGAACAGGTTCAGTTCCTGATGTACGAACGCAACGCCCGCCGCTTCGCTTTCGGCGATAGTGCAGTTCGTAATGTCTTTGCCGTCAAAAACGACGCTGCCCTCATCCAGCGGAAACACGCCGGTCAGGATATTCATCAGCGTGGACTTGCCCGCGCCGTTTTCACCGAGGAGCGCATGGACTTCGCCCTGCTTGACAACAAGGTCAACGCCCTTGAGCACAGGGACGCCCACAAATGACTTGTGGACATTATGCATTTCCAGAATGTTCATATCTACTCTCCCATTATGGGCAGTGGTGCCCCACGGAGCGCCGTGGGACACCACCTGATTCATTTGTTCTGTTTGCCCGACGGCATTACCGCCCGGCGAGCCTCGGCTTATTCGAAGCCCTTGTCCATGAAGTCAGCGACGTTGTCAGCCGTGACGCACTGCGCGGACTGGGTGTTGTCCAGCGGGACATCCTTGCCGTCGAAGAAGTCCACCAGAGCCTGGATGGTATCCTGGATCATAGCGGGCGGATAGGTGACGTCCATGACGCCGCCGAACTTCTCGGCAACGGGGTAGGAGGTGTAGTCGCCGGAGATGACGGTGTAGATGGTCTTCGGGCCGCCGCAGCCGGTGATGTAGGGAGCGTTAGCAAGGAATGCTTCCTTGGTCGCCTCGTCGATGGCGGAGCCTTCCAGAGCGTCAAACACAGCCAGAGCCAGACCGGAGTCCCAAGCAGCGATGTACTTGGTGTCGGCGTTGTCAGCGTTGGACATATAGGTCTCAAAATAGGACTGCGCGTTGGCGGGGTTCCAGCCGGTAGCGCCGGAGTAGGACACGGAGTCCAGGCTGGTCCACGGGGTCTCGATCTTCGCGCCGTTGTATTCGACCTCGCCCTTCAGGTACTTGTTGAAGCCGTCGGTACGGTCGGTATCCGCGGAGGAGCCGTCGCCCTCGATGCAGACGACCTTGTCGCCTTCCTTCATGCCCTTGGAGACCAGATAGCTGGCAGCGGCAGCGCCGATCTCAACGTTGTCGTACTTGACGTTGGAAACAGCGGTGTCCTTCACGGACGGGATGATACGGTCGCAGCAGGTGTAGGGGATGCCGGCGTCAGCAAGCTGCTGGATGGCATTCTCCAGATCCGTGCCGGCGGGCAGCATCGCAACGCCGATAGAGCCGTCGCCGGGGTCGTTGGCGATGATGTCCTCGATCTGCTTGATCTGATCGTCAGCGGAAGCAAACGTCTGCAGAACAGCGTTGTACTTGCCTTCGGCGTTCAGCTCATCGACCTTCGCCTGTGCGAAGACGCCGATCGCGCCGGTCCAGCCATGGTCGGGGTTGGGGGCCAGGACATAGATCGTCTTCTTGACTTCCTCAGCGGGAGCTTCGTCAGCAGCCGGGGTCTCCTCAGCCGCGGGGGTCTCCTCTGCCGGAGCAGCAGTGTCGGCGGGCTTCTCTTCTGCCGCGGGGGTATTCGCCTGAGATGCGCAAGCAACCAGACCAAACACCATCACGACTGCCAGAAGCAGAGCAATGATCTTTTTCATTTTTTGTTCCTCCAATTATAATTTATCTTAACCGGCGAACCGGCTAAAACCGTTTGATGGATCAATCGTTTTTAATTGCGCTGTCGAACGCGAAGTCGGACGCGCTGAAGTTGTACTTCTTGATGTACTCGCACGCCTCGGTCGCGCCGTAGACGCGGTCCATGCCGGAGTCTTCCCACTCCACGGAGTACGGGCCGGTGTAACCGCCCTGGTTCAGGCAGCGGCAGATGCCGTCGAAATCGACGTCGCCATGGCCGAGGGACACGAAGTTCCAGCCGCGGTGCATATTGCCGAAGGTGATGTGAGAGCCCAGCACGCCGTTGCGGCCGTCAAAGTTCAGCTTGACGTCCTTGGCATGGACATGATAGATGCGGTCGATGAAGTCGCGGCAGAACACCACGGGATCGACGCCCTGCCACAGCAGGTGGCTCGGGTCAAAGTTGATGCCGAGGGTCGGGCGGCGGTCAAACACGTCCAGCAGCTTCTTGGTGGACCAGTAGTCGAACGCAATCTCGGTGGGATGGACCTCCAGAGCCAGCTTCACGCCGCAGGCGTCGAACTCGTCAAAGATCGGGCTCCACAGCTCCTTGACCTTCTGATAAGCAGCTTCGATCTGCTCCTCGGAGGTCTGCGGGAAGGAGTACCAGAACTTCCAGATCGGAGAGCCCATGAAGAACGTAACGACCTTCACGCCCATCGCCTTGGCGGCGTGCGCGGTCACCTTCATCTCGTCGATCGCCCACTTCTGGATCTCTTCGGGCTTGCCGGCGAGCGCCGCGGGTGCAAAGCCGTCCAGACGGGAATCATAGGCATCGGGCAGGGTGTCGCAGACGCACTGACCGGCAAGATGGTTGCTCAGAGCCCAGCAGCCGAGGTCGTACTTCTTGAGGGTCGCCTTGACTTCCTCAACGTACTTCGGATCGGTCGCGGCGCGCTTCATATCCAGATGCGCGGCGGACAGCTCCAGACCCTCATAGCCCATCTGCTTGGCGAGCTTGCAGACTTCTTCCAGGGACAGGTCGCCCCACTGAATGGTAAACAGAGTAACAGGTCTCGACATAATTTAGTTCCTCCTTAAAAATGTTCGGTAGAGATCGTTTGATCCCGGAATTACATATCGACCCAGACGTTGCCTTCCTGGTTGGACTTCAGGCACGCATGGACAAAGCGCACGCCCTCTGCGCCCTCGTGCACGGTCGGGAAATCGACCATCTCGGGCTTGAACGTGCCGTCCTGCTTTGCTTCGATGCAGGAGATGAAGGAGCGGTAGAGGTTACCCATGGATTCCAGCCAGCCCTCGGTGTGACCCGACGGGAGACGACCGTACTTCGCTGCCTCGGGCTCGATGCCGCCGCCGCCGCGGTGACGCTCAACGATCGTGCCGTCGCGCGCGATCATGGTGACCTTCTCACACTCCTCCTGCTTCCACAGGATCGAGCCGTTTTCGCCGTAGATGCGCACGCGCAGGTCGTTGTCGTGACCGATGGCGAACTGGCTGGTCCAGAAGCAGCCGGTCGCGCCGCCCTCGAACTCGACGAGGACCACGTCGTTATCGTCCAGCACACGGCCCGGAACAACAACGTCCATCTTCGCGAGCACGCGCTTGATCTTCAGACCCGTCATATGCGCGACTGCGTTTTCAACGTGCGTGCCGAGGTCGCCCAGGCAGTTCACGCCGCCGGACTGCTTCGGGTCACAGCGCCATTCGCCCTGCTTGCCGCCCCACTCGCCTTCGTATGCGAGCCAGCCCTGCGGATACTCCGCCATGACCGTGCGGATCTTGCCGAGCTTGCCGGCCTTGATGTACTCTTTAATGTGCTTGGCGGTCACATGACCCATATAGGTATAGGTGACCAGGAACAGCAGGCCCTTCTCGTCCGCCAGCTTTTCCAGCTCGTCCGCCTGTTCAACAGTCAGGCACAGGGGCTTGTCGCAGGAAACGTTGATGCCGGCTTCCAGGAACGCCTTGCAGGCGGGATAGTGGCTGACGTTCGGCGTGACGATCACGACAAAATCGATGCCGTCTGCGCGGGCAGCCTCAGCCTTTGCCATCTCGTCAAAGGTGGTGTAGCAGCGATCGGGCGCAACGCCGAGCTGCGCGCCGGTCTCGCGGCACTTTTCGGGGGTGCGGGAGAAGCAGCCGGCAACGAGCGTCGCCATCGCGTCAATGTTGATCGCTTTTCTGTGCGCGTCGCCGATAAACGAACCGGGACCGCCGCCAACCATGCCATAATTCAGTTTCTTCATCACATGACCTTCTTTCCTGAAATTTAATGTATCTCCGAACTCCGTATTGGTATGAACTACACTGCTCGTGATCTGCCGCAAACACGCTGCAAGACGTACGATCCTGCGCTTCGCGCGTCACGACCTGATGCTATCTTGCCATACTCCGCGTTCAAATTCCATACAAAATTTGTAGTCTTTACACGACAATCTTGCGCTTTTTTCTTTTTTGTGCATTCTGGACAAGTTTGGAGCTAAAATTTTAGTTAATATTCCGTCCCAAATTGTTCATTTTCAGCGGCTTTCAGCACCGTTTCAGCGTTTTTTCGTCCCGCGTGAGAAAAATTGTAAGTGCCGCGCGTGCAGAGTTTGCAATCCGCGCCGTCAAATCTGCCAAAACGAATCGATTTGTTTGCGGTGACGGGTTTGTTATCCTTCCACGTCATGCGGACAGCATATCTGTCCCTTCCGGCGGCGGTATTCCGTGGGTAGCGCGCCGTACTGCTCGCGGAAGGCGCTGGAAAAACGGCTCTGGCTCTCATAGCCCACCGCCTGCGCGATGGACGCGATGTCGTCCTGCGTTTGCAGCAGCAGCCCCGCCGCCGCCTCCAGCCGGTGGCGCTTTATATGTGCGGCGATGGTCTCGCCGTAGGTGCGCTTAAAGACCTGCTTGAGCGTGGTCGGGTTCATGAGAAACTGCCGCGAGAGCGCGTCGATGGTCACGCGCTCGGACAGGTGCTCGACTAAATAATGATGTACATTGCGGATCAGCTCCTCCTGCGAAGCGGCAAAATCCACCGTTTTTTCCGGGCAGGCGATCTGCATCACCTGCTCCACCAGCTCATGCAGCAGCCGCCCCAGCTCGCTGTCCGCCGCCTTGTAGTAGACCTCGCGCCCGTCGCGGCGGCTGACGAGCAGCCCGCTGTCGGTCAGCGACCGCAGATGGTGGAACACCGCCGGGCTGGACATTTCCAGCATCGCCGCGATGTTGATGACGCACTCCTCCCGGTGGCTCAGCAGCCAGAAAATACGCACGCGCGTGGGGTCGGCGAGCTGCCGGAACACATCCGACGCCGCGGAAAAATCGCCGCTTGCCAGAAGCTGCTCATGCAGCGCCGCGTCGTCGCGCCGCTCACCGTGATGATGCGGCAGGACAAATTCCTCCATATTGCTCCCTCCTTCTCCGTTTTGGAAATATCGTTCGCCCATTCGGACACAAGCGCCAAAATCGCTTGATTTCTGCATCTGCCGCCAGTATACTACGGTCAGAACGATTAAGCAAGCGTTTAATTTTGGAACGCAGCGCAAATAATACCGGAGGTATCAGCTATGAAAAAGACCTATGCGATCGAAGTGGACTGCGCCAACTGCGCGAACCTGATGGAAGAGGCTGCGAAAAAGACCGAGGGCGTCGCGGCAGCGACCGTGAACTTCATGACGCAGAAGATGATCGTCGAGTTCGCCGAGGGCGCGGACGAGAAAAAGACGATGAAGGCAGTTCTGAAAGCCTGCAAAAAGGTAGAGCCGGATTGTGAGATCGAGCTTTAATATTTTGTCGGCAGCACCGCATGATCCTGGTACACCATTCTCCTGCGGAACTGCCTTATTTTTTCCTTGCTTTTGCTTGTAAAGAGTTGATGAAGGAGTCATTCTTATGACAAAGAAACAGAAAAAGATGCTCGTGCGCATCCTCATCACGGCGGTGATGCTCATCGCCCTGCATTTCATCCCCATCACCGGCATCCCCCAGCTCCTCGCGTATCTGGCGGCATACGCCGTCATCGGCTATGACATTCTGAAAAAGGCGGCGCACGGCATTGCGAGCGGCCGCCCGTTCGATGAAAACTTCCTCATGGCGCTGGCGACGCTCGGCGCGTTCGCCGTCGCCACCTGGACAAAGAGCGGCGACTACGTCGAGGGCATCGCCGTTATGCTGTTCTACCAGATCGGCGAGCTGTTCCAGAGCTACGCCGTCGGCAAGAGCCGCCGGAACATCTCCGCGCTCATGGACATCCGCCCGGACTACGCCAACATGGAACAGGACGGTCAGCTCACGCAGGTCAGCCCCGACGAGGTCGAAGTCGGCAGCATCATCGTCGTCCAGCCGGGCGAAAAAGTCCCGCTGGACGGCGTGATCGTCGAGGGCGCGGCAAGCCTCAACACCAGCGCGCTCACCGGCGAGAGCCTGCCGCGCGACGTGAAGGCGGGCGACGAGATCGTCAGCGGCTGCATTGACCTGTCGGGCGTGCTGAAGATCCGCACGACAAAAGCCTTCGGCGAGTCCACGGTGTCGAAAATTCTCGACCTCGTGGAAAACGCCAGCTCCCGCAAGTCGCGCTCCGAGACGTTCATCTCCCGCTTCGCAAAAATCTACACCCCCGCCGTCTGCTTCGCGGCGCTGGCGCTGGCGATCCTCGTTCCGCTCGGACGGATGCTCGCGGGCGTGGACGCCGACTGGGTGGACTGGATCTACCGCGCGCTGACGTTCTTAGTTGTAAGCTGCCCGTGCGCGCTCGTTATCAGCATCCCGCTGAGCTTCTTCGCCGGCATCGGCGGCGCGAGCCGCGAGGGGATCCTCATCAAAGGTTCTAACTATCTCGAAGCGCTGGCAGACGCGAAGATCGTCGTCTTTGACAAGACCGGCACGCTCACGCAGGGTGTGTTTGAGGTCACGGCGGTGCACCATAGCCCGTATGACGAGCAGCAGCTTCTGGAGTACGCTGCGCTTGCCGAGTGTGCTTCCTCGCATCCCATCAGCAAGAGCCTGCAAAGGGCGTATGGCAAAGAGATCGACCGCGAACGCGTGACGGATATTGAAGAGCTGAGCGGTCACGGCATCACCGCGAAAGTTGACGGGCACGCCGTCGCCGCGGGCAACGCCAAGCTCATGAAAAAGCTGGGCGTCGAGTACTGCGACTGCCACAGCGTCGGCACGATCATCCACATGGCGATCGACGGGCAGTACGCCGGGCACATCGTCATCTCGGACGTCGTGAAGCCCCATTCCAAGGAAGCCATCGCGCGGCTTAAAAAATGCGGTGTGCAGAGGACCGTCATGCTCACGGGCGACGCCAAGCGCGTTGCCGACGAGGTCGCGTCCGAGCTGGGCGTTGACGAGGTGCGCAGCGAGCTGCTCCCGGCAGGCAAGGTCGAAGAGGTCGAAAAGCTGCTGGCACAGCGCGGCAAAAATGATAAGCTCGCGTTCGTCGGCGACGGCATCAACGACGCGCCCGTGCTCACAAGAGCCGACATCGGCATCGCCATGGGCGCGATGGGCAGCGACGCCGCCATCGAAGCGGCGGACGTGGTGCTCATGGACGACGATCCGCTGCAAATTTCCAAAGCCATCGGCATCTCGCGCAAGTGCATCGGCATCGTCCGGCAGAATATCGTGTTCTCGCTCACTATAAAGTTCGCCTGCCTCGCGCTCACCGCCGCCGGTATCACCAATATGTGGGCGGCGATCTTCGCCGACGTCGGCGTCATGGTCCTGGCAGTTCTGAACGCCATCCGCGCCCTCCGCTACCACGCCCCGAGGGTCTGAAAATGCAAACACCCCCGGCAGGGCATCGCCCGCCGGGGGATTATATTGGGTTTATCCACTGTCAGCTCACGCCAAGATACGCTTTTTGAACGTCCTCGTTTCCAAGCAGGTTTTCGCAGGTGTCGTGCAGAATGATCTCACCCGTTTGCAGCACATAGCCGCGCTGTGCCGTTGCCAGCGCGATCTTGGAGTTCTGCTCCACAAACAGGATCGTTGTGCCCTGGCGACTGATGTCACGGATTGACTCAAAGATCTCCTTAACAATCAGCGGTGCCAGCCCCAGTGACGGCTCGTCCAAGAGGATCATACGCGGGCGGTTGATAAGTGCACGTCCGATAGCGAGCATCTGCTGCTCGCCGCCGGAAAGTGTGCCGGCAAGCTGTCTGCACCGCTCCTCCAGCCGAGGAAACTGCTGGTAAACATTTTTCAGGTCCTCTTTGATGTTTTTGGTGTCTCTGCGCAGATATGCGCCCATAAAGAGGTTTTCTTCCACCGTCAGCTTGGGGAATACATGGCGTCCCTCAAGCACCTGCATCAGTCCCAGAGCAACGATCTTATTGCCCTTTTTCTTCTGGATCGGCTGCCCGTCAAACAAAATCTCGCCATGGACGCCCGCCGGGTTTGTAAGACCTGAGATCGTTTGCAGCGTTGTGGTCTTTCCCGCGCCGTTTGCGCCGATCAGCGTAACAATCTCACCCTCGTTCACATAAAGGCTAACGCCCTTGACCGAATGGATATTGCCGTAATAATAGTGCAGATCGTGCACCTCAAGCAACGGTTTCATGTCTCGTCACCTCCCAGATACGCGCTGATCACATCAGGGTCATGCTGGATCTGCTCCGGCGTGCCCTGTGAGAGCAGCCGCCCCTGATTGAGCACAAAAATATAATCGCAGATCCCCATCATCAGCTTCATATCGTGCTCCACCATCAAAATGCCGACACCACGCGTCAGGATCTCCTTCAGCAGCGCATCCAGCTCCACCTTTTCCGTAGAGTTCATACCGGCGGCAGGTTCATCCAGCAGGATCAGCCGGGGGCGGCTGGCAAGACCGCGCACGATTTCCAGCAGCCGCTGCTCACCATAAGACAGATTACCTGCCGCCCAGTCTGCCTTTTCCTTCAGTCCGACAAATTCCAGCCATTCATATGCTTCGCGGAGCGCCGCGCGCTCTTCGGCGCGTTCCTTCGGCAGATGCAGCATGGAACTAAAAAATCCGCTCTTGAGCTGGGTGTGCATACCGACGCGCACATTATCGATCACAGACATACTGCGAAACAGGTTGATGACCTGATAGGTACGGGCGATGCCCGCCTCGTTGACCTCGTGCGGCTTCTTGCCCTCCAGATGCTTTCCGTCAAAAACGACTGTGCCGGTATTCGGCGTATAAACGCCGCTGATACAGTTAAAGAATGTGGTCTTACCTGCGCCGTTCGGACCGATCAGACCGTATATCTTTCCTTCCTCCAATTCCACGCTGACGTCATTGACCGCCGTAAGACCGCCAAACTTTATGGTGACGTGTTCAGCTTTCAGCATGGCTCTTCCCTCCCGTCCGTTTTGCGCGTAGTTTTGCAGCAAGGTCGCGCACCGCGCCGTAAATGCCGCCGGGCAGCGCCACTATGACCGCAAGCATCAAAATACCGTAGATCAGCATCTGATAATCCTGGAAGCTACGCAGCACCTCCGTGAGCACCGTGATGGTGACCACGCCGATGATCGGTCCAAGCAGTGACGCCGTGCCGCCAAACAGCAGCATGGTGATGAACATGATGGACTGCTTCTGCACAAAAGTATCGGGACTGATGTAACGCACGAGGTGCATATACATTGCACCGGCAAAGCCGGTAAAAAACGCGCTGATGGCAAATGCCAGCACCTTATACTTGCGCACATTGATGCCCATGCCCTCTGCGGCGTGGGTATTTTCACGCACGGCGATGAATGCGCGCCCGACCTTGGAATCCACCAGAAACACCTTTGCCAACAAGAACAGGAGCATACAGACCAAGCCAAAAAAATAGAAACGCAGATTGGTATCCAGTTCAAAGCCAAACAGGCTTACATAGGTGCTCGTCATGCCGCGCAGGTTGCCGGTGATCTCGCCGGGGGAATGTGCAATGAGCTGATAGATGATCTCGCCAAAGGCAATCGTCGCCAGCGCCAGAAAGTGAAACACCAGCTTGGATGCCGGATATGCCAGCAGCATCCCGACCAGCGCCGCCAAAATTGCGCCAAGGATCATGCTCAAAATGGGCGGCAGACTGAGGTTGTTGGTAACGATGCCGGAGGTGTATGCACCAATGGCATAAAACGCAACGTGACCGATGGATATCTGCCCGCTGTAGCCGAAGCATACGTCCAGCCCCGACACGGCAATGATATAGATCTCGATCAAGCAGCACAACAGCACGCCATAGCTATAGCCGAAAGCGAGCATGATAAGGGGCAAAATCGCCGCGATCACCGCAAGCAGCCCAAGCTGTGTAAAGCTCTTTTTCTGTTTCAGCAATTTGACTCTCCCCCTTACACATCCTGAATGGCTTTTTCATTGAAAATACCGGTCGGTCGCAGGAACAGGAATACGATCAGTATGATATACGCAATGAGATTACGGTAATTCGACGAGATATAACCTGCCACGCAGTTTTCAACTACACCGAGGAAAATACCACCAACGATCGCGCCGTACATATTACCATAGCCGCCAATGACGGCGCTGGAAAAGCCCTTGCGTCCAAGTGTTGCGCCGAGTGTGGTATATACGCCGTAGATCGGACCGATCAGCATACCGGCTACGGCAGCAAGCGCTGCGGAAAGCCCCCACGTCACGCCGGTGCTCAAAGAGACGTCGATGCCGCAGGATTCGGCGGCTTTGGCGTCCATGGCGGCGGCGCGCATGGCAGTGCCGAAGCGCGTTTTCGTCATAAATAGATGCATCAGAGCCATACAGATCACGCTGACGATCACACAAAGAATCGCCTCCGGCTGGATGTTCACGCCCAGTATCTTGACCGTCATCACATTGAAGATCGATGGAAAATACAGTGGGATCGTACCCCAAGCGATCTGGGAGCCGTTCTGGATGATGTAAGAAATTGCAATGGTAGAAAGGACGATATACGCCGCCGTGACGTGCCGATTGAGCATGACGCGGATGACGCCCTTTTCCAGCAGAATGCCAAAGCCGAAGGCGATCGCGGTCGTCAGCAGCAGTGACAGCAAAAACGGAATGCCCAAAAAGCTGTAAAACGTCAGCCCCAGAAACGCGCCGAGCGTCAGCACATCGCCCTGCATGAAGCTCATCAGACCAGATGCCTTGTAGATAATGCTGCAGCTGAGCGCCAGCAGACCGTAGGTGCACCCCAGTACGATCCCCGGGATCAGCAGCTGTAGGAATTTGTCCATGTTTTTTCTCCTCACATTCAGGCAGACATACAGCTTGGGGGATGCTGCGGCTGCAACATCCCCCTGCTGCATCAAAAGTTAAAATTCGTTGCCGGTCTCCGTCTTATAGGCGTCATAGCCACCGTTCTCCAGCCAGCTCGAGAACAGCAGGTCTTTGCCGCCCGCGCGGAAGAAGGAGTTGAACGCATGGTAGCCTTCACGGTCACCAACCGTAAAGTCGATTTGACCGCCAAGCCCCTCATACTTCAGCGTGCCGATCGCGTTGCGCATGGCGTCTGCGTCATTGCTGCCGGAGACCTTTGCCGCCTCCCAGAGGACCTTGATGGAATCCCAGCCGCGGTAAGCACACTCAGTCTGCGGAAGCTGACCGTACTTATCGGAATAAAGCTGAAGGAAGTCCTTCATCACGGGAATGTCGCAATCATCGATGCTCTTGTAGGTGACGTAGGGGTTTGCCCACATGAGGTTGTTGGAAGCAGCCTCGCCGGCGATCGCGACCATGGAGTTGGCGAATGCCTCCTTATCCATGACGATGCCGGTATAGCCATACTGGCGGAGCTGCTTGACAAACAGCGGCGTGACCTGACCGTCAGTCGCAAACCAGACGCACTGCGGGTCGGCAGCAATGATGTTGGCGATCTGTGCGGAATAGTCGGTATCGCCCGCGTCGTGTGTCTCCTCGGCGACGATGGTGATTCCGCGGTTGGCGCATTCCGACTTAAAAGATGCTAGTGTGGACAGCGCGGAGTCATCCTGGCTGTAGAAGCAGGCAATACGATCCGTCAGTCCGAGCTTCACGAGCATATCTGCCTCAATGCCCATACCGAACGCGCTGTTCATGGATGCGCGGAAGATGTAGGGCCAGTCCTCCTCCATCCAGGACGGGGATGTGCCGAGACCGACCGTGACGATCTTTGCCTCGTTCAGGAATGGACCAGCTGCCAGAACCTCGCTGGAGATGATCGATCCGATGCAGGCGTTGATTTTATCCTCAGTGATCATTTTGTTGACAATCTTGACTGCTTCCTCCGGCGAGGTCAGGGAGTCGTAAGCGATAAACTCGACCGTCTGACCGTTGAAGCCGCCCTCGGCGTTGATCATATCGACCGCCATCTGGATCGCGTCGCGCGCTTCCAGACCGAACGCAGCATTGCCGCCGCTGAGGCAGAGAAATGCGCCGATCTTGTATGTGTCGGAAGCTGCGGCGGAGTCGCCGGTAGATGCCGCAGAGGTATCTGTGGTATTTGCGTTGTTGCTGGAGGCGCTGTTGCTGCTGGGGGTCTCAGTCGCAGTCTTGGCAGTGCACGCGCTAATCGCAAAGAGTATGCACAGTGCCAGGATCATTGCCGCGAGGCGCAGAACGGTAGCTTTTTTCATTTGTGTACCTCCTCAAATATATCCTCTCTCATAATTATTGATTTTTCTTGCTAAATCAATTGTAAATTTCAGAAAGTTTTTCGAAGTCTCTGATCGTACCCGCTATTACCAGAAAACAATGGTCTCACCGGTCAGCCGGTCAGAATCCGGTCCTGCCAGAAACGCGACCGATTTTGCCATATCTTCCGGCTCTGCAAAGCGTTCCAACCTCGGAGTGTCCGGCATATCGGGGATCTGGCGGGTGGACGCGATGCGCGCAGACTTTGCGTAGCCCGGTGACAGGCAGTTGACATTGACGTTGTACGGGCGCATCTGCTCTGCCATGCAGCGCGTATAATGCTCAATTCCGCGCTTGCAGGCATTGTAGACAGCGCCGGTCGGCAGCGCCATATGCGCGCCGATCGAACCTACGTTGATGATCTTTCCGCCCATCTGCCGGCGCATTTGCTGCCCGGCAAATTTGCAGGCGTAGATCGTGGCAAGCAGATTGCGCGAAACAACGGACTCGACATCCTCCACAGCAATGTCCAGGCAGTCGTCCGGGTCGGGGCGCGGTGTATGTGCGCCAATGTCACCGCCGGCATTGTTGACCCAAATGTCAATGTGTCCGAAGGTCTCCACGACCTCCTGCACCAATCCTTCCACCGCCGCAGGATCGGTCAGGTCTGCAGAAAAGAAGCTGCTGCGGCAGCCCATGGCGCGGATCTGCGCCACGGTATCCTCCGCGCTGCCCTCGCCAAAGCGGTTGGCAGATGCAGCGCTGCGGTCAGTTACCGCAATATCGGCACCGTACTGCGCCAGCAAAAGCGCGTATGCCTTGCCGAGCCCACGTCCTGATCCGGTGACCACAGCGACTTTTCCTTTGAGCGCCTGTGCGTCCATAGCCTTCCTCCTTACCGCAGTGCGAGCTTTTCCAGCACTGCCTTGTTGACGACATTGCCGGGCGCACGACCCGCCAGCACGTCAGTCGTCTGCCGGAATAGCTTATTGTACATGTCCTCCATTGCCTCCTCGGAATACATTCCGACGTGTGGCGTGATCATCAGATTCGGCACGTCGAACAGCTCGCTGCCTGCCGGCAGAGGCTCGCCCTCGATGACATCCAGTCCCGCCGCCGCAATCACACCTGTTTTCAGGGCTTCGATCAGATCCGTCGTGTTCACCACGCCGCCGCGCGATGCGTTGAGCAGAATTGCCGTGGGCTTCATCATTTTGAGCTGCTCCATGGAGATCATGTGATAGGTGGACGGCAGCAGCGGTGTATGCAGCGAGATCACATCCGCCTGCCGCAGGATCGTATCCATATTCGCAAGCGCGATACCCGGCTCATCTGTTTCCTTTACGAACGGATCGTAGACCATGACCTGCATCCCCATACCGAGCGCCATTTTTGCCAGCTCTCGACCGATCTTGCCATAACCAAGGATGCCCATGACCTGCCCGCGGATGCGATGGCACTTAATAAGTTTACCGTTAGCGTATCCGCCCTTTTTCGCACGGTCGATAAACGCCGGGAGCTGCCGCTCAAGCGCCAACATCATGGCAAAGGCATGACTTGCAACTTCGTAGGTACAGTGATCCGGCACATTGCAGACCACTATGCCGCGCGCGGTAGCGGCGTCCAGATCAACGTTGTCCACCCCGATCCCGCAGCGTCCGATGACCTTCAGGTTCGGCATGGCATCCATGACGTCCGCCGTAATGTGCACTGCCATGAGGATGATCGCGTCGGCATCCTTTGCGCCGTCGATCACCTCCTGCGGCTGCCTCCACTCGCGGAACAATAGCTCCTGCCCTGCACCCGCAAACGCCGCCTCAAGCTGGGCATATTCGCGGTCCGTCAAAAACTGCTTATCCAGGAAATAGGTGCGCATACTCGTCCTCCTGTTCAAATCTCATCCATCAGAGCCTTAAACTCGGGGCGGCTCAGATCGCGTTTTTTTGCGATTGCCATCGCTTTGACAAGCTGCATGAGTTTCTTTGCCTGCTCCTTGTCAAGCTCCACGCCAAACTCCTGCGCAACGAGCTGCATATTCGCCACGCCGCTCTTCTTGCCGGTGTAGATGTACGGCTCGCGCTGATCGACCAGCGTCCACATATACGGCAGCATGATCAGTGGGTCGATGTCCTTGGCATTTTTCCAATAGCCGACAGGAATCCCTGTTTCCCAGCCGAAGATATTCTCGCCCACAACAGGCTTTGTTTTGGAAACCGGCATCCCGGAGCGCTTTTCAACGTCACGCGACAAGTCGATGAGCTTGGTCAGATCAATGCCGGTATCAATGCCGTACAGGCACTGAAGTGCGACCAGCAGCGGCTCGATCGGCGTGTTGCCGCATCGCTCACCAATGCCGTTGACCGTAACGTGCGCGACCTCCGCGCCCGCCTCCAGTGCTGCGATCGTCGTCGCAACGCTCATGCCGAAGTCCTCATGGAAGTGTGCCTCGACCGGCATCCCAAGCCGCTCATGCAGCCTGCGCACGGTCCACGCCGCACCCTCCGGAGAGAATGCACCGAAGGTATCGACCAGCGTCACAGCGTCCATGTGTCCGCCTTCCTTGATTGCCTGCAGAGTATCAAGCAGGAAGTTGATGTCGGCACGCGAACCGTCCGCCGGGAAGAATGTGACCTTCAGTCCCATCTCATGCGCAGCAAGCGTTGTTTCGCACGCCGCTTTGATAGCGCGATCCGCATCCCACTTCATACCGCCCTTGAGCATATGCTCACTGCCCGGCACTTCTGTCAGAACACCTGCAACGCCGCAGCTTTTGGCAAGCTCAATGTCAGCGACCACATTGCGGGTAAAACAGTACACCTCTGCCTTCAGTCCCAGATCGCAGATCTCGCGGATCGCATCCGCATCCTCCTGCGACACGGACGGCGTGCCAGCCTCGATTCGGTGAACGCCCATGGTATCCAGCTTCTTTGCGATAGCGACCTTGTCCTCCCGGCTGAATACGATTCCTGGCTGCTGCTCACCATCGCGCAGCGTAGTGTCCAGGATCTCAATTTTCTTGGCAAAGTTAAATTCTTTGACTACATCGGGATTGTAGTTTGCCGGTGCGACCCACCACTTTTTGTCCTCACGAAAACCCATACTGTTCCTCCATTTCTTTACTCGTTCATTATTTCCTGCTGCGTGCCTTACAGCCGCACGCGGGAGTCAACAACATAAAACTGTCCCTGCGCCCGGTCATAGATGAGCGGGTTGAGATCCAGTTCACGGATCTGCGGGCACGCGCTCAGCAGTGCACTGAGCTGCAAAATAAGCTGTACAAGCTGTGCAATGTTTGCACCCGCTTCGCCGCGATAGCCCTCTAGCAGCCGCCAGCATTTGAGACTGTGCAGCATCCGCAGTGCATCCTGTTCACTCAGCGGCACATGACCGAAACTGACGTCCTGAAACAGCTCCACGAGCGTGCCGCCAAGACCTGACAGTACAGCGTGCCCCAGAACGGGATCATACGTCGCGCCAAGAATAACCTCAATGCTGCCCGTGACCTGCTCCTGCACAAGGATACCGCGCAGTCCCGGGAATTTGACGACCCATTCGTCCCACAATGCTGCAAGTTCCTGTGCATTGGCAATGTTCAGCCTGACGCCGCCGGCGTCGGACTTGTGGACAATTTTTTCATGGTCGATCTTCGCCACCAGCGGATAGCGCAAGTCAAGGCACGCTGCCTGATTGCGGTTTTTCAGATACCCGGCGCGCGCAAGCGGGATACCGGCGGCGCTTAAAAGCGCCTGACAGGCGTCTGCGCTGAGAAATTGTCCTGGCTGTGCAGTGCTCAGGACTTCCTGGCAAAGTGTGGCATCCACCGGCGTGGGAGCGACCGACTCCGCCAGCACGGGCAGTGGCTTCTCCGGCTTGAGATAAGCAAGCAGTTCCGCAATTGTCTCTGGGTATTCAAAGCACAAAAGTCCCTGTTTTTTAAGCTCCTGCTGCCCGCCGGCGCCAGCGCCCGGTCCGAAGAAACAAGAAAACACCGGGATCGGTGAGGCTTTGAGTGTGTCTATCATCGCAGCAGCTACCTTCTGTGTATCCACCGTAACGGCAGGAACGCAGGTAATGATCAGCGCATCATACAGTTTGGTTTTCAGCATCTCCTGTACTGCTGCATTATACTGTGCAGGCGTTGCGGGTGCGACCAGATCGATCGGATTGTGAAATGATGCCTCCGGCAAAAGCTGTGGTCGCAGTGCGTCTACAGCGCTCTGCGGCAACTCCGGCAGGGCAAATCCCCGTCCCGTCAGCGCATCCGCCATCAAAATACCTAGTCCGCCTGTGTTCGACACAATACCAATGTTGCAGCCGGTGAGCTGTTTTTTTCGGATCTTGGACAGGACGGCGGTCAGCAGAAACGCATCCTCCAAACTCTCGGTGCGGATCGCACCACTCTGCCGCAGCAGCGCCTGTGCTACGGCATCGCTTCCGGCAAGGCTGCCGGTATGCGAACCCGCCGCCTTTGCACCCGCGGCAGTCCGTCCGGATTTGAGCACGACCACAGGCTTTGTCATTTTCTGCATCAGTGCTCGGAATCGCTGCGGCTCGCTGATCGTCTCCAGATACAACAGCACCACATCTGTGTGCGGGTCGGTCTCCAGCAGCTCCAGAAAATCGCAGACATTCAGGTCTGCCTGATTCCCCACAGAAACAATGGTAGAAAAGCCGATACCAAGCTGCTGTGCAAAATCCATCAGTGCCGCACCGAGCGCGCCGCTCTGCGTGAGCATGGCAACGTTGCCGCGCTGGGGTGGCTTGGGATTGATGGTCGCATTCATCTGGACGTGCGGCGCGGTGTTCAACACACCCATGCAGTTCGGCCCGATCATGCACATTCCGTACTTATGCAGCAGCTCCAGCAGCTCTTTCTCCTGCTCTGCTCCCTGGTTGCCGACCTCCTTGAAGCCAGCCGTGATGCAGGTGAGCGCGCGCACGCCCTTGCGTCCGCACTCGTCCGCCACATCCAGTACAAAGCGTGACGGCAGCGCAATAATCGCCATATCGATCGGCTCAGGAATATCCAGCACGGAAGCATAGCCCTTTGCCTGTAGCACATCCTCTCCACGCACGTTGACGGCGTATAATCGTCCCTGATAGCCGCTAGAAATCAGGTTCTCCACGATCGCGCCGCCGATGCCCGGCTTCTGCGATGCCCCCAGCACCGCAATGCTCTCCGGCGCGACCAGCTTACGCACGCTGCTCGTTCTGTCAGTAGATCGCATCTTCATTCCAGTCCTCGAATTTGATCCCGAGGGGTATCTCCTTTCCCTTGTAGAAATACTTGCCGTTTCCGTCAGTCTGGAAATTGCCATTGGCGATCTCCAGAACGGTTCGTGCGCCGACCAGACGGTTCTGTGCGTTGATGAGCTTGAGATAATAGCGGAAGCGTTCTTCCTCATCCGGGTGTGCCTCATAGTCAACAGGTACTGCGGGCGACGTGATCATCACAGGTCCGCCGTCCAGCGCATTCGTCGCAAGATAAGAACTCGCACGAAGTTCTGTACGGTGATGGCGGAAAGCAGCTTTCACACCGTTTGCTCCCGCAAGCAGGCGCGTACCGTCCGGCGTGCGGTCTGTCAGGTCACCGGGATGCACACCCGCCGTAAAGATTTTGCCGGTGACTACATCGGTCAATGCCCAAACATAGCCTGCCAGCAGAATCATATCCGGCTGCATTGCCTCGACCAGCGGCAGCGCAGCAGTATCGTATGCCCGCCGCACGTTCTGATCCCCCATGGGCGCGTCGTGTTCTTTGTAGAATTTACGGATGTCCAGTGAAGCGACCTGCAAACCATATTGACCGGCTGTCTGCACGCACTTGCTGTCGGGATCATCCGTAAAAATACCGGCGACCTCAAACGGACTACCCTGCGGGGTCAGCTCCAGTTCTTTCTGCAGTTTATATACTTCCCAGAGTGTATTACCGCTCCCAGAGCAGTAGCCGACTACGCGAATAGGTCTTTTTTCCGGGAGTAACGCGTAAAGCATGAGAATACCTCCTTTTTGCTGCGATCCCGATGTATCCGGCGGCTCAGCCGCCATCCATACATCCAGAAACGGGTACAATGGGCAGTAGACTCTGCGCACAAGCCGCTCCCAAACATCTCCGTCCCGTTTCTTATAGTATAGTTCATTTTATTTTTCTTGTAAATAGTTTTGCAAGGATTAGGACAGTACTCAAAAAAAACTGTATACTTTCACAAAAACTTTCCAGCAATTTTTTGCGTAATCCACAAGGCGTTTTATAATGTTTATAAAGTATAGTCTTGCAATTTCCTACCGTATCCGCTACAATGTTCATAGTGGAGGAATATCCATGCGAAGGAGGAGCTGCATGATAACGGAAACGAAACCGTTCATCCATCTTTCCATCAAAGACGCCGCATCCATGCTGGGCGTTACCGCTTCGACCATTCGAAATTGGGAGAAGTACGGTCTATTTACCGCAAAGCGCGCCCCAAACGGCTACCGCTACTTTGACTTCAACGATATTGAAACACTCAAACAGGTCCGCAAATACATGATGGGTGACAGCGGGCGCAGCCGAGCGCTGCGCAAGCTCAACGCCATCCGTGAGGATAATGTTGATCCCGTCATTCAGAAAATGCGCACGGATACCGCAATCAAGGTGGAGCAGCCGCTTCCCTACTCTGGCGTGCGTTGGAAACAAGCGCGGCTCAATAAGCGCTACACGCTGGAAGAGGTTGCAAGCGCGATCGACATTTCCGTTTCCTATCTCAGCAAAATTGAAAATAACTACGCGACCCCCTCGTATGAGATCCTGAGCAAGCTCGCGGATTTTTACAATGAAAGCCTTGTCTACTTCATTCAGTCCGGCGACAGTGAATGCAGCGTCATCCACAGCAACGAAGCGCCGGTCATTGAGATGGGCTACTCCGGCATCGACACGCGGCAGCTTTCCTCGCTGATGAACCGAAAGATCTATCCTGTGGAATACACACTTCAGCCCGGCAGCGGCTCTGGGCCAACGCATACACACAACGGCGAGGAGTTCGTATACATTCTCTCCGGGCGACTCACGGTCTATCTCAACGAGACGGAGGCGCACATTCTGCAGCAAGGTGACGCCATGGCGTTCAAGGCATCTACGCCGCACCGCTATATCAACAGCGGTAAGCGCGTCGCGCACGTTTTGTGGATTCACGCTACATAAGCAAAAAGAGGCTTCCTCCAAATGAAGGAAGCCTCTTCTTTATTTCAGGCTATGTCATCATCGCCAGCGCCCAGATGGGGGCGTTTTCCTGAAGGAGGGCGGGGAGATCACTCTCCGGCAGGGGATTTTCGCCGCGGCCTGCCTCGATCGTGAAACCGGGGCGGCGGAAGCGGCTGACGAACCAGTCCTTGAAGCCCGCGTTATCCGACTGCGGCGGCACGGCGCACACACGGTAGCCCGACGCATCCGCGAACGCCTGCGCGAGCCGCGCGCTGCCGGGCGGCTCAAAGCCGTGCCAGCCATGATAAATTTCGCCGCCCTGCGTGTGATAGGCGATCACAAGGTCGGGATGTACGCAGCAGGTGTAGGCGGCGAGCGCCGCCGTCTCCGGCTGGTCGAGCGGCTTGCGCCCGCCCCAGTCGCGCGGCGCGGGCGCGCGCACGCCCTGCTCCGCCTTGATCCGCTTTGCTGTCTGCCACCCGGCGGGGTAGTTGAGATTCAGATCCACACCCGCGAGATTTGCCTTCCAGCCCAGCGGAAAGGGAATATCCGGGTGCTGCACCGCCAGCGACCGCGCGGCGGCATCCTCCGCGCCGCCCGGCGTCAGCTCGCCCGCGACCAGACTCGCGCCGTCGGGATTCAGCAGCGGCACGAGATATAACACCGCGTTATAATAAAGCCGCGATGCCCGCACGCCGCCAAAGTTGTCGTCCGCCTCCAGCGCGGTGCAGTAGTCCTCCAAAAGCCGCCAGCAGAGCAGGCTCGTGATGGATTCGTTGGCGTGATGCCCGCCGACGATCAAAACCTTCGTGCGCCCCTGCCCAAGCTGCAAAACGGGCACAGACCGCCCGCCCGGCGAGCGCGTCAGCTCCCGCGCATAAACAAACGGAAACCGCTCCCGCACCCGCGCCAAAAAAGCCGCCTGCCGCCCCGCGCCAAAGAGCGCTTTTTCTAGCAACATCGTAAGATCCCCTCCAATGCAGATATATATGCACGGGAGGAAATAGTATGACAGATTTTTTGCAGCTTCGTGATTCGTCGTAATGTAGGGGAGGGGCTTGCCCCCCCCCCGATACCGCAGGTTTTGACAGCATCACCACTCGAGCCGTAGGGGCGGGGTTCTACCCCGCCCGCGCGGTACAGCGTCACAAAATTGAATGCACCAATGCGCACACGCACGCACCCGTAGGGGCGGACAACCCTGTCCGCCCGGCAGGACGCACGACCGTTTTTACGAAACGTTGCGGCAAACCCGTAATTGCCCCACGGGCGGACAGAGGCGTCCGCCCCTACAGGACGTTGTGCGTTTTTGCCGGTAGAACGTGCGATTTTGCGATTGCGTCCTGCACGGGAGGGGCAAGCCCCTCCCGTGCAGGACGGCTAATAACTTACTTCTCGCCTATCCCCGCCCCCCTTGCACCACCCCCCGCCGCTGTGTTATACTATCTTTAACTATTCCGTGAGGTTCTCCTATGGACATTCGCCAGACCATTGCGCACCTTGCGCAGGACAAAGACGAGCAGATGCTCCTCATCCGCGCCGCCGAGCGGCTCACCGCCGCGCAGCAGCGCAATATCCCCACCGCCACGGCGTTTCTCGCCGCGCGGGAGCAGACGCTGCTCGCGCAGCTTTTCCCGCACGAGCCGCCGGTCTTTTTCGGCGGCTGCGACGGCGCGGAGCGCAGGGTCGCGGCGTATCTGCCGGACTATCTGGAAGAAAGCTGGCTTCTCGGCGACGACTCCCCCGTCGCCGCCGTGCGCGCGGTTTATTTTGAGGAGGACACGCTCACGCACCGCGATTTTCTCGGCGCACTGATGGGCGCGGGCATCAAGCGCGAGACCGTCGGCGATATTTACGTCGCCCCCGGGCGGTGCGATTTTGTCGTCCTGCGGGAGCTGCGGGACTATGTCCTGCAAAACCTCCCCTCCGCCGGGCGTACCAAGCTCACGCTCGCGCCGCTGGAGCTGGCGGAGCTGTCCGCTCCCGCCGCCGCCGTGAAAACGCGGCACGACACGGTCAGCTCCCTCCGCTTTGACAGCGTGCTCGCCAGCGCCTTTAGCCTTGCCCGCGGCAAGGCTGCCGCGCTCATCGAATCCGGGCGCGCGGAGCTGGACCATGCGCTGTGTCAAAAGCCCGATAAGCCCGTTTCCGAGGGCAGTATTCTCTCCGTCCGGGGGCTGGGTCGTGCGCGGCTCGACTCCGTGGACGGCACCACAAAGAAAGGCAGGATCGGCATCACCGTCAGCCGGTTCATCTAACGCTATGAAACAGGAAAAGATCGACCGTATCAATGAGCTTGCCCGCAAGGCAAAGGCAGAAGCACTCACCGACGAAGAGCTCGCCGAACGCGACGCGCTGCGCCGCGAGTATATTGACAGCGTCAAGCAGTCGCTCCGCGCGCATCTGGATAACACCTGGGTCGTGGACGAGCAGGGCAACAAGCGCAAGCTCGCGCCCAAAGCCCCGGAGAAGAAAAGCTGATGTCGCTCGTCAGTATTTCGTTTCTGTTCTTCCTGCTCCCGGCGGCGCTCGTCTGCTTTTACGCTGTCCCGGCGGGAAAAAACGCCCTGCGCGGCGCTGTTCTGCTGGCGTTTAGCCTGCTGTTCGTCTTTCTCGTGCAGCCAAAGGCGCTCGCCGCGGCGCTTTTGACCTGCGCCGTCTGCTATGCGTGCGGCGCGGGCATTTCGCGCGCCAAAACGCAGGCGGCGCGGCGCGCGTGGTGCGTGAGCGGCATCGTTTTATGCGTGGGCGCGCTGTGCTTCTATAAATATGCCGCGCTGCTCGCGTCCGTGTTTGGCGTGACCATCACACTGCCGGGCGCACCAGCGGGCGTGTCGTTTTTCACATTCCTCGCCGTGTCGTATCTGGTCGATGTGGCGCGCGGCGCGTGCGCGGCGGAGCAAAACCCCGCGAAATTAGCGCTGTATTTTACCGCCTTCCCCAAGTTCCTGCAAGGACCGCTCACGCGCTATGGCGCTCTGAGGGATGCGCTCTTCCCCGCCCGCCCCGGCTGGAACGATGCCGCGCAGGGTGCGGAGCGCATCTGTATCGGGCTTGGCAAAAAGCTCCTGCTGGCGACTGCCGCGCAGGGCGCGGCGGAACGGCTGCTGGACGGCAGCGCCGTCTCCTGCCCCGCCGCATGGCTGGGCGCGGCGTGCTACGCGCTGCAAATTTACTTTGATTTTTCCGGCTATACCGACATGGCGATCGGGCTCGGCGCGCTGTTCGGGCTGAACCTGCCCGAAAACTTCAACGACCCCTACTGCGCCCGGTCCATCACCGACTTCTGGCGGCGCTGGCACATGACGCTCTCGCAGTGGTTTCGGGATTATATCTACATCCCCCTCGGCGGCAGCCGCCGCGGAAAGCCGCGCCAGATCTTAAATCTGCTCATCGTCTGGGGGCTCACGGGCTTGTGGCACGGCGCAAGCTGGAATTTTGCCCTCTGGGGGCTGTATTTCGCCGTGCTGCTGATCGTGGAAAAGCTCGTGCTGGTGCGGATACTTAACCGCCTGCCCGCCTTTTTCCGGCACATTTACGCGCTGTTTTTCATCCTGCTCGGCTGGGTGCTGTTCCGCACGGAGGACTTTTCGCAGCTCGCCGCCCTTCTGCGCACGCTCTTCACCGGCGGCGCAGCCGTGACTGCCGAGCCGTTTGTGTTCGTCCTGCGGCAGTACGGCATCGAGCTGCTGCTCGGCGCGCTTTTGTGTACGCCGCTCGGAAAGCGGTTTTTGGAGATGCTCGACCGCACCCGCTTCGGACGCGTGGTCAAGTACGTCCTGCTGCTTGCGATCTTCGCGCTGGCGCTGCTGGCGCTCGTGCGCAGCGGCGTAAATGCGTTCATTTACGCTCAATTCTAAGGATCAGGAGGGTCGCCGATGAAACTCAAGAAACTTTTCCTCGCCGTCCTCCTGCTGGTGCTGCTCGGCGGCGGCGTGGGGACGCTCGCGCGCTACCGCAGCGCCTCCGGCTGGTCGCTGTACGAAAACCGCGCCCTCGCGGGCGCGCCGGAGGTCACGGCGCAGTCCGTCCTGTCCGGCAGCGCCGCGTCCGATTTGGAGGCTTGCCTGCGCGACCACTTTGTCGGGCGTGACCGCCTGCTCATGCTCTCTACGCGCCTGTCGCTGCTGCGAAAACAGCCGGTGGTCAACGGCGTCGTGTCCGCCGAGACAGCGCTCCTGCCTGAGCCGCTGGGAAAGACCATCGACAAGGCGCAGTTAAAAGCCGACGCGCAGACCATCGCCGCGCGCCTGTCCGCCGTGCAAAAGGCGGTCGAGAGCTACGGCGGGACGTTCCTCTATATCCATGTCCCGGAGCAGCGCTCCGTCCTGCGTGACCGCTACCCGGACTGGATGACGGACGACGGCGCGTATCTGGACGCGGCTTCCGCCGCGCTCCTCGCCGCGCTGCAAGACGCTGACGTGCCCGCGCTCGACCTGACGAGTGAGCTGACCGCGCGCGCGGACGAGCTCTATTTTTCGACCGACCATCATTTTGATCTCTATGGTGCAAATTTTGTTTACGAATCTGTCTGCGTGCAACCAAGCGTTCAAAAATGGGGCGTTCTGCACATGAAAAACACCATTTCGGACGCGAAAAACCCGTTTTTGGGCACCTACGGACGCGAGCTTTTCGGGCAGTCGCGCCTGCACGAATCGCTTGCATTCTACACGCCCAGTATTCCTTATACACGCTTCGACAACGGCACGCCGTCGGACGTGCCGCTCATCGATGTGGATGAAAATTCACAAAAAACGGTTTTTTATGCAGCCTACATGGGCGGCGACATCGGCGAGACCATCCTGAAAACCGACCGCCCGGCGCTGCCGAGCCTGCTCATCGTGGGCGATTCGTTCACGAATCCCGTCGAGGCGCTGATCTACCAGAGCTTTGACGAGACGCGCAGCCTCGACTTCCGGCACTACGCCGAAAAAACGCTCACGGAGTACCTGCAAGACTACCAGCCCGAGGTCGTGCTCGTCCTGCGCGACGACGTGAGCTGCCTGACGCTCACCGGCAACGGCAATTTGCAGTAAACCCCGCGCCTGTACGGAAAAATTCCCTACAGGCGCGTTTTTTCTGAAATTTTCGTGAGATTTCTCCCCAAACAGGGTGTATAAGGGTGAAAGGAAGGTGGAAAGACCATGGAGGACACAGCAATCGTGCAGCTCTACTGGGATCGGGATGAGCGCGCGATCTCGGCTACATCGGAAAAATATGGAGGCTACTGCGCCGCCATCGCCGTGAATATTCTCGGCGACCGCGCAGACGCGGAGGAGTGCGTCAACGACACCTATCTTCGCGCGTGGAACGCCATGCCGCCGCACAAGCCGCACGTTTTATCGACTTTTTTGGGGAAAATTATCCGCAATCTGTCGCTGAACCGCTGGCGGCAAAACACCGCCAAAAAGCGCGGCGGCGGGATGCTCCCGGCGGTGCTGGAGGAACTGGCGGAGGTCGTTTCCGGCGCGGAGGACGTGGAACGAAAGGTTGAGGAAACCGCGCTGATCTCTGCCATTAACGACTTTTTGTCGCAGCTTTCGCCCGAAAGACGCAGTATGTTCATCTGCCGCTACTGGCGCACGGACAGCGTCGCGGACATCGCCGCCCGCTGCGGCATGACGCCCGGCGCGGTCACGATGACACTCAGCCGCCTGCGCGCGGCGCTGCGCAAAGAGCTCTTGAAACGGGGGTTTTCGATATGAAAAGTGAAGAATTTTATGAGATTCTGGGCGAAATTCGGGAGGATTATGTCGAGGAAGCGGAGCATCAAAAGCCCCGCCGCGCGCGCGGCAAATGGCTCGCGCTTGCCGCCTGCCTGTGCCTTGCCGCGGCGCTGACGATCCCGTTTTTGCACCGCGCGCCGCAGACGCCGCGCAGCGCCGACGCCGACGGGCCGCAGCATTTTACGGTCGATGGCAGGACGTATATCATCTCCCCGCACCTGTCCGTCTCCGACACGCTGCCGGACGGCTTTGCCCTCGCGGGGACGACCGACGTGGAGGGCGGCTTTGAAAACTGCCCGTATTACGAAAACCCGGACGTGCCGGAGTGGATCTACGTCTATCAGGAGGTGCGCACCGACGGCACGGTGGACGAGACCGGCACGCTCACCGCAACGCCGCCACACAACGCCTACGCCCGCTATGTGGACGCGCGCCTGCGCGGCAGAAATCTCATCTGTTATCATGGCGAATACTACATTTCCATGTGGACGGCAAGCGTCGGCACGGACATCCCGGAGCAAGCGCATGACGCAGCGGATGCGCGCTACGGAAACCGCATCGAGGGCAGCGCGCCGGAGGGCTTCGTCCTCGCAGGCACGGCGGACTTTACCGGCAACGACACCATCCCCACCGGCGACCTCGCCACCAACGCCGCCCCCGCGGATGTGTATTATGCACCCGATGATCCCAACGTCCTCCTGCTCGCCACGCACTGGTCCACTGCCCCCGACGAGAGCGGCGAAATAGAGCATGCAGGCTTCGACGTCTATATTCGATACAATTTTCCGCTTGCTTCGACGAAGTGAAACAAAAAATGACCTCCCGACTGCGGTCGGGAGGTCATTTTTGCGTTATTCTTTGCTCGGCTGGGCGGGCTTTTCGGTCACCTCGGCGTGATCGCGGACGAAGCGGATGGCTTTTTTGAGGCGGGCGTTTTGGCGCACTGCCTGCTCAAATTCGTCGTTTACATAGGGCTTGAGCTGCTCCATCGTCATGCCGTTCTGCCGGCAGACCACGGCGTACTCCTGCGCCAGCTCCGCCTCGGTCTCGCGCAGACCCTCAAGCGCGGCGATGAGCTCGGCGGTCTTCTGGATGCGCAGGCTCATCTCCGCCTCCGGCTTTGCATCGGCGCGGAGCGCGTCCATGGTGCTGCCGGTGAACTGGCAGTACTGCTCCAGCGTCAGCCCGCGCTGGGCAAGCTGCGCCTGCACGGTCTGAAGCTGCGCGTCCACCGCCGCGGTCAGCTCCGCGTCGGTCGGCGTGTAGGTGAGCGTTGCCGCCGCCTGACGCATCAGGCGGTCCTGAAGCTCCAGCTCCGCCCGCTCATCATAAAATTCCTGCAGGCTCTGGCGCATTTTTTCGCGCATTTCGGCGTAATTCCCGCACTGACCGACCTCCTTTGCAAACGTATCGTCCAGCGCGTAGCTCGTGCGCTCGTGGATCTCGTGGAGGGTGCAGGCAAACTCGGCGTCCTTGCCGGCAAGGTCTGCTGCGCGGTAGTCCTTGGGGAACGCCACGCGCACAGTCACATGGTCGCCCACGCTGTGCCCGATGAGCTGCTCCTCAAAGCCGGGGATGAACATTCCGCTGCCGAGCACGAGCGTCTGCCCCTGCGCCGTACCGCCCTCAAACGGCACGCCGTCCACGCTCCCGGCGTAGTCGAGCACGACCTCATCGCCGGACTGCGCGGCGCGATCCGTCACCGGGCGCACGCGCGGCGTCTGCTGCTGTAATTTCGTAAGCTGGCGATCGACCTCCTCGTCCGTGACGGTGAGCTTTTCCAGCGTGCCCTTGAGATTTTTATAGATCAGTTCCAAAGCGGTCTCTCCTTTTATTTTAGGCAACACCGCACAATTCGGCAACGTGCTTCGGCAAATCTGCTTGCCGAATTGCGCGGTGCTGCCCTTACATCTGCATCTTGATGGCGGTGATGAGCAGATCGCCCGCCACCACGCGGTCCTCGGCGGCAAAGCCGGAGGCAAAATTGTCAGTATAAAGAATTTGGCTGTTCGGCGGGAACTCATCGTCCCCCGCCCAGACCATGAGCTGCATCCGATAGCCCGGCAGGAGGGTAAACTCATACCCCGCGTCGCCGTGCGAAAGGCGCGCCGCAAGCAGCTTCTCACACGCGGCGGAAAACGCCGCCACGCGCGTGCCGAATGAGAACGCCGCGCGGTTCAGGCATCTGCCGGTGTAGGGCTGGATGTACATCTCGCCCCACGGCATTTCGCGGAAGGTCACAAAGTGGTTTGACGGCTGCGCCGCGCTGCCCTCCAGCAAAAAGCGCAGCAAAAACGTCTGGCACGGCAGGCTGCCGAGCGCGAGCGCCCGCTCGCGGTCCGCTTCAATGGCGTATTCGGGCCAGTGCAGGCGGTAGGTCGTGCCGAGCAGGCACAGCGTAAATACGCCCGCCTGTTCGTCAAATTCCGCGCCGGTACGGCGGGAGGCTTCGCCGGGGTCGAGCACGCGGTAGCGCGCCAGATAGTGCTCAAACGGCACCTGCTCCTTGTTGTTTTGAACCTCCATCGCTCACTCCTGTACGCTCGACGGGAACAGCCCCGCGTCGGTATGCGGCAGGAAGCACGCCGCCACGAACTCGTCCATATACCCCGGATGGGTGGACAGCTCCAGATACGTCATGCCCTGCGCCAGCTCGTGAATTTTTTCATCCGCCGCGTCGGAAAGCGTCATGGCATACGCGCCCGCGAGCGACGAGTTGCCGACGTACTCAAACAGCGACCGATCAATATCCGGCAGCATCCCGATGCGCACGGCGTTTTCCATGTTGATGCCCGAGCCGATGCCGCCCGCGACGTAGACGTGCTCCAGAACGCTCACATCCATATCGAGCGAGGCGAGCATCGTGTGGATGGCGGAGAAAATGGCAGCCTTGGCGCGGATGAACGACTCAATATCCACCTCGGTGATGGCGATCTCGCGCCCGGTCTCGCTCTCGTCGGCGCTGGCAAGGATGTAGCGCCCCATGCCGTGCGCGTCACGCGCCACACGCGCGCCCTCGCGCACGAACTGCCCCTTGGCGGAGATGATCGACGTGCGGTACAGCTCCGCGATGACGTCGATGATGCCTGAGCCGCAAAGACCCACGGGCTTTTGCCCCGCGTCGCCCACGATCTTGAGCGTGGGGGTCATGGTCTGCTTGTCGATGGTCACAGCCTCGATCGCGCCGTCGGTGGCGCGCATACCGCAGGAAATATCGCCGCCCTCAAAGGCAGGACCTGCCGAGCACGCGCAGGACATCATAAAGTCGCGGTTGCCGAACACCAGCTCGCCGTTCGTGCCGAGGTCGATAAAGAGGGAAAATTCGTCCTGATCCCAAAGCCCGGTCGTAAACGCGCCGGCGGTAATATCGCCGCCCACATACGAGCCGATGTTGGGCGCGAGGCGCACCTGCGCCGCAGCGTTCGCGGGCAGCTTCAGCTCCTGCGCCTGAAGCCCGTCCCAGCGGAAGAACGTGGGGATGTAAGGCTCCATGCGCACGGGGTTCGCGTCCACGCCGAGAAGCAGATGGTTCATCGTGGTGTTCGACGCGATGCTCATGCGCAGGATGCGCCCGGCGGTCGTGCCGGCAGACTTACACATCACGCCGATGAGCGGCAGGAGCGTTTCCTTCACGATCGCGTCCTGAAGCCGCGCGATGCCGCCCGGCTTCTGCTGCTCGACGATGCGGTTGATGACATCCGCGCCGTACCGAATTTGCCCGTTGCCGGAGGACGCTTTTGCCTTGATCTCGCCCGTTTTCAGGTCCAGCAGCACGCCCGTGACGGTCGTTGTGCCGATGTCGATGGCGCAGCCGTACATCGGCTGCTCGTCTGCGGTCACATCCAGCACGGTCAGCACATTGTCCTCGACCAGGCCCGCCGCGAAAACATGGAAATTCCCCTCGCGCAGCGTGTGCGCAAGCTTTTTGACGGCGGGATAGCGCAGCCTGACATTCTCATAGCCCTGCGCCTGAAGCGCCCACTGAAGGCGCTCGGTGTCGGGCATGGTGTCGTCCAGCGTCGGCTCGTCCATCGTCAGCTCGACCTGCACGAACGTATTTTCAAACGGGATGCCCGCCGCGCAGACCTTTTCCTCCAGCGCGCGGAAAATTTCAAGCTCCTGCGGGGAGGACAGATCCGCCGTTTTCATGCGGCTCTGGTACGCGGACGCGATGTCCGGCACCATGACCACTACATCAGACGCGACCTTGCTCGCGCAGCTCAGCCGCCAGCCCTCGGCGTACTCCTCCTCGGTGATGTGCCCGGTTTTCGGTCCGTCCACCGTGCCCTCCAGCAGCTTTACGCGGCACTTACCGCATGAGCCGTTGCCGGAGCACGGCGCGTCGATGGCGACGTTGGCGCTGCGCGCCACATCTAAAAGCGTAGAATCTGGTGCGGCGGTCACAACGACCTCCGGCGCGTTATTTTCAAAACGGAATGTGACCTGATACATGGGGGTTCATCCTTTCTTTTACACTTTTATTTATAAGATCGCGCGCTCAGCCTGCCCCGCGCGGGGCTTTTTGAACGCTGCTCAGTTGAGCTGATCGGCAAGCTCGCTGTACGCGCTTTCGTCGCACTGCGTGCCGCTCGCCTGCTGCATATGCTTTTGAAGCTGCTTTGCCGCGCTGGCGGCGGAGATGACCGTGCCCGCGCCCGCGACGCAGCCGCCGGGGCACGCCATGCCCTCCAGAAGATAGCCGTCGAGCTTGCCCGCCTTGGCGAGCATCAGCAGCTTTCGGCATTCGCGCAGCCCGTCGGCGCGCTGGGTCTTGAACTCCGCGCCGGGGTGCTCCTTTTCAATGAGCCCCTGCACCGCGGCGGCGACGCCGCCGGCAACGGCAAAGCCGCGTCCTGCGCTCGTGCCGTCGGTCAAATCCTCGCCCGCTTCCAGCGCGGAAAAATCGACTTCCTTCGCCTCAAAAATGCCCATCAGCTCTTCATACGTCAGCACAAAGTCAACGTCGGTGCGAATTTCATGGTCCATGGCTTCCAGCTTTTTCGCCGCGCACGGCCCGATGAACACGACCTTGCAGCCCGGATGCTCACGCTTGGCGAGCCGCGCGGTGTAGACCATGGGCGTGTAGGTCATGGAGATGTTGCCGGACTCCGCCGGAAACAGCCGCCGCGCCATCATCCGCCACGACGGGCAGCAGGATGTCGCCATAAAGCGCTGTGTCTGCGGAACTTTTTCCAGATAGTCGCGCGCCTCCTCGATGGCGCAGATGTCTGCGCCCACGGCGACCTCCATCACGCCCGCGAAGCCGAGCTGCTTCATCGCGGCGACGAATTTCGGCACGGTGACGTTCTGCCCGAACTGCCCGATGAACGACGGAGCGACGATGGCGATGACCTCGTTGCCCTCCAGCATGGAGCGGATGACCTGATAGATCTGGCTCTTATCGACGATCGCGCCGAACGGACAGCTCACAAGGCACTGACCGCACGAGACGCAGCGGTCATAGTTGATCTGCGCCTTGCCGTATTCGTCCACGCCGATGGCGTCCATCCCGCACGCCGCCTGACAGGGGCGCTCGAGGTGCACGATGGCGTGATACGGGCACGCGGCGGCGCATTTGCCGCACTTGATGCAGAGGCTCTCGGTGATGCGGCTGCGGCCGTTTACAAATTTGATCGCGCCCTTGGGACACACCTGCTGGCACGACGCCGCAAGGCAGCCCTGACACAGCTCCGTCGCAAAGTAGCGGTGCGTGGGGCAGGCATGACAGGCGTAGGGGATGATGTTCACGAGCGGCGGCTCGTAATACTGCTCGGCGATCGCCGCCTGATCCATGCCCTCTGTCAGCATGGTGCGCTGCTGCACCGGCTGGAGCGACAAGCCCATCGCCAGCCGCACGCGCTCGCCCGCGATGGCGCGCTCCAAAAACACCGACTCACGGTGCAGCGGGCTGCTGCCGGGGACGATCCGAAACGGGATGTCCTCCATCTGCGTGTAGTCGCCGGAATACGCCATCCGCGCGACCTCGGTAAAGACCTTTTTGCGAATATCCGTGATCAGTGACGGTATCCCTCGCATAGTGACCCTCCATCAGCCCAAAAAAACAACCGCACAGCCCCGTCATGGGCCGCACGGACGGGGCGCAGTCTTCTACAATTACAGCTATTATATCAAATTCCCCGCGCATTGCAAGCCACTTGTACGCCATGCGCAAAAAATCGCCCCGTGCGCATTTTTACACACGGGGCGATCTCGGATTCGTTCAGTCTTGCTCGGAAATTGCGTAGAGCATTTTGGCGACCTCGGCGCGTCTGACGTTGCCGGTCGGGTTCAGGCGGCCGTTCGAGCCGGTGATGATGCCCTTTTTCACCATCTGCGCCAGCGCGGACTGCGCCCAGGATGCGACCTTGCTGCGGTCGGGGAAGGCATCGAGCGCGGCGGTGTCCGCGTTCTCGCTCAGCGCCTGCGTGCGGGCGAGGATGACCATTGCCTCCTGCCGCGAGATGGGCGCGGTGGGGTTGGCGTAGAGCTTGCCGCCGGAGGACGAGCCGCCCACATAGCCCAGCTCATATGCCGCCTGCATCGCGCTGCGCGCCCACGAAGCGATCTTCGCGTTGTCGGCAAACGGCAGCGTCTTGCCGCTGTACGAGTCCGCATCCACCTCGAGGAAGCGCATGAGTGCCACGACGAACTCCTGCCGCGTCATGGAATCGTCCGGGCGGTAGTAGAGCTTGCCGTCCTTCCCGGCAGAGCCGGTGAGAACGCCCGTAAAGTAGAGCGTGTTCACATAGTCCTTCGCCCAGTGGTTTTTCATATCCGCAAACGGGTTCGCGGGGCTGATGGTGACCTCCGCCTCCACGCGCGCGCCGCCGCATTCGGCGGCGATCGTGCCCGTGACCGCCTTGCCTGCCTCGGCAGCGGTAAAGACGCCGGTATCGCTGATCGTGCCGATATTGCCGGTCACGGACCAGTCATAGCAGCTATTCTGCGCGCTGACCGGCATACCGTAATACAGTGCCTCCACCGACAGCTCCGTTTTCGAGCCGCCGGCGAGGACCATGCCATCCAGACTCTTGTCCGAGCCCTTTTTGTGGAGCGTCAGCGTCGTCGGCTCGTCAATGACGCGCACCGTCGTCTCGCCGCTCACGCCGTCCGCCTTGGCGCGGACAGTCACCGTGCCCGCGCGTGTCCCGGCGGTGAACACGCCGTCCTTGTCCACCTCGCCGGAGGAGGCGGAATACGTCACAGCGTCCGGCACGTCCGCCGCGGCGTAATTTTTATCGACCGCCTTGGTCGTGAGCTGGATGGACGTGCCCGGCAGCACCACGGCGTTGTACGGATAGAGATACAGCCTTTCGGCGCTGAAGGCGCGCGTGGGCTTGCTGCGCACGAGGTAAATGAAGTTCGCGCACGGGCGCAGGCTGCCGTCCGAAGGCTTGTTGACCGTCGCCGCCGCGTCATAGCCCGGATACTGCGCGCCGAGCGCCGTCGAGCCGCCGCCGTCCAGATTGAGCGCTGTTTCGCAGTCCAGCTCCTTCATACGCACTGCCAGCTCGTCGAGCGTCAGACCCTTCGAGCCGTTTGCGCTGTCCGCCGTGTACAGGACGAGCGTGCCGTCGCGCTTTAAGCCGACCGCCGTGCGGGCGGTGGGCTTATCCGCCTTGTCCAGCGTAAAATCGCCGCAGACGCGCCCGTTTTCCACCAGCAGGTCGCCGCCGCCGCAGGCGTACTGCACATCCTTCCAATCGCGGTCCGTCTCGGTCGTGATGGTGATGCGGTCGCCGGTCTCCAGCGCTTCCATCTGGTCGAGCGCCGAGGCGTAGATGGTCTTTTCCGCGATGGACAGCACGAACCCGTCCTCCGGGATGCCGCAGGAGGCCTTGTCAGCCAGCGTGCCGATGACCTCCAGAGTGATGGAGTCGTTCAGCAGCAGCTCCTTGCCCGAGCCGCGCACGGGCTCCAGGAGGACGTGGTAGCCGTCCACGCTGCCCTTGGTCGCGGTGTCGTAATCGCGCGAATACAGCCCGATGCCGTTATTTTTGCTCAGCGCCTTGTTGTAGAAAATTTCCGTCTTTGCGCCGTCGGGCGTCTCCATCGTGACCTTCAGACCGGGCTGCCCGATGATGGCGCTGCCGTCGTCAAAGAAGCCGACGGACTGGATATTGCCGCTGGAGCGCAGCACGCCCTCCGTCACGACCAAGCCGTAGGGGACGCCGTTGTGCATATCGAAAAACGCGCCGTTCACGCCCGCCACGAGCATGAGGTCGTTGTCGTCCAGATACGCCGCGGTCTGCTTCATGCTGCTGCGCCCGTAAAGGGTGTTTCCGTAGGCGACGATGGGCTTGACCGCCTTGTCCACATTATAATACAGCACATTTTCGCGCACGGTCTGCGCCTTTTCACCGCGCCCGCTCTCCGCGAGCACGCCGCTTTGCAGCGTCACGCTGCCCGACAGCGTCAGCTCCCCGGCGAGGATGGACTGCGAACAATCCGCCGCCCCCGCCACGCCGAGCAGCAGGCACAAACACAGCGCCAGCGCCGTAAGTCTGCCGAAATTCCGTTTCATATGTACACATCCTTTGCAAAAAGGTTTCTGCCGGTATGTTAACATAACTTTTTCAAATTGTAAATGAGATTTTCTGGCACATTGCGGCGCGTGTCAAGTTTTTTCACTTGACAGCGGCGGGAAAATACGCTACAATAAGCGAGCTGTAAAGGTGCAGACCTTGTCACGCATGAACGGAGGCGGCGCGATGAAGCACGACGCATGGACCATGGCGCTGCTGTATGACTATTACGGCGAGCTGCTCACCGAAAAGCAGCGCGCCTGCTTTGACCTGTATTACAATCAGGATCTCTCGCTCGGCGAGATCGCCGCGGAGACGGGCGTGACGCGTCAGGGCGTACACGATACGCTGCTGCGCGCCGAGGCGCTGCTGCGCAGCATGGAGGAAAAAACGGGCTGCATCGCGCGCTCGCGCGCTGTACAGCAGGCGCTCACCACGATCGAAGCCGCGGCAACGGCGCTTTTGAGCCAGCCGCAATCCGCCGCGCTGGCGCAGGAGATTTTGAGCGCCGCCGCCGCGATCAAGGAGTAATGTATGGCATTTGAAGGACTTACCGAAAAGCTCTCCGCCGCGTTCAAAAAGCTCCGCGGCAAGGGGCGGCTGACAGAGGCTGACGTCAAGGAGTCCATGCGCGAGATCCGTCTGGCGCTTTTGGAGGCGGACGTCAGCTACAAGGTCGTCAAGGACTTTATCAAAAAGGTCACCGAGCGCGCCGTGGGCACGGACGTGCTGGAAAGCCTCACCCCGGCGCAGATGATCGTAAAGATCGTCAACGAAGAGCTCACCGCTCTCATGGGCAGCGACAACCAGAAGATCAGGCTCGCCTCGCAGCCGCCCACGGTCGTGATGATGGTCGGCTTACAGGGCGCGGGCAAAACGACGAACGGTGCGAAGCTCGCGGGGCTCTTTAAAAAGCAGGGCAAAAACCCGCTGCTCGCCGCGTGCGACGTGTACCGCCCCGCCGCCATCAAGCAGCTTCAGGTCGTGGGCGGGCAGCTCGGCATCCCGGTGTTTGAGATGGGTCAGAATGACCCGGTGGACATCGCCAAGGCCGCCGTGCAGCACGCCGTGCGGCACGGAAACGATATGGTGTTCCTCGACACGGCGGGCCGGCTGCACATCGACGAGGCGCTCATGGACGAGCTCAAGGCGATCAAGGCGGCGGTAAAGCCAAACGAAATTCTGCTCGTGGTGGACGCGATGACGGGTCAGGACGCGGTGAATGCCGCGCAGGCCTTCAACGACGCGCTGGATATTGACGGCGTGCTCCTGTCCAAGCTCGACGGCGACGCGCGCGGCGGCGCGGCGCTCTCTGTGAAAGCCGTTACGGGCAAGCCCGTCAAGTTCATCGGCGTGGGCGAAAAGCTCGACCAGATCGAGCCGTTCCACCCGGGGCGCATGGCGTCGCGCATCCTCGGCATGGGCGATGTGCTCACGCTCATCGAAAAGGCGGAGGCGGCGTTCGACCAGAAAAAGGCGGAGGAGCTGGAAAAGAAGCTCCGCACCAATAAATTCACCCTCGCCGATTTTTACGATCAGCTCGTCCAGCTCAAGGGCATGGGCAATTTGCAGGACCTTGCGGGCATGATGCCCGGCATGAACGCGGGCGCGCTCAAAAACGCGCAGGTCGATGAGGCGGCGCTGGCGCGCACCGAGGCGATCATCCAGTCGATGACGCCGTATGAGCGCGAAAATCCCGCCTGCCTCAACCACAGCCGCAAGCGCCGCGTCGCGGCGGGCTCGGGCGTGAAGGTCGAAGAGATCAACCGCCTGCTCAAGCAGTTTGAGATGATGAATCAGATGATGAAGCAGTTCTCCGGCCCGGGCGCGAGCCGCAAGCTCAAGCGCATGGGCGGAAAATTCGGCGGTCTCGGCGGCTTCGGCGGTCTGCCGGGTATGTAATCCCCAGTCGTTTCAGCTGGATTAGGCAGCATCGCATGATCCTGCCTTGGGCTTTACGAAATATATTCAACAACAATTACTTTGGAGGAAAAAGCAACATGGTCAAGATCAGACTCAGAAGAATGGGCGCTAAGAAGAATCCGTACTACCGCATCGTCGTGGCTGACTCCCACTTCCCGCGCGACGGTCGCTTCATCGAAGAGATCGGCACCTACGATCCGCAGAACGACTCCGCCGTCACCATCGACGCTGAGAAGGCAAAGCAGTGGATCAAGAACGGCGCGCAGCCGACCGATACGGTCCGGGGGCTTCTGAAGAAGGCAAACGTCCTGTAAGGCGCGCCTAAAGAGGTCAGTCTATGAAAGAACTTTTGCTGTACATGGCAAAGAGCTTGGTTGACAATCCCGATCAGGTCGAAGTCAATGAGATCGACGGGGACGTGACTGTGCTGGAGCTCCGGGTCGCCCCGGAGGACATGGGCAAGCTCATCGGCCGTCAGGGTCGGATCGCCAAGGAGATCCGCACCATCATCAAGTCGGTCGCCCAGAGAAACGGCAAAAAAGTGTCCGTCGAGATCTTAGATTAAAATTGCTTTTGCGCCTGCGGGCGCAAAGCTCTGCGAGGCTTTTTAGGATTTAAAAAGAACCCCTCCTGTAGGAGGGGTTCTTTTTATTTCTCGATCGGGTGGGCGGCGATGTAATCATCCAGAATGCTCGCCGCCATGCGGCACAGCTCCGGGCAGGGGCGTTTTTTATAGTATTCCGCCGTCCGCTCCGACGGCTGCTGCCCCGCGGTCTGCCCGGCAAGCCCCAGCAGCTCGCGGCAGATGATCGAGCCGTTCTCTTCGCGGTAACGCTCCGAAAGCTCGCGCACGCGCGCATAATGCTCGCTCTTGCCTGCACGGTCGCCCGGCGCATAGCCATACAGCAGCCCCGCCGCCATCAGCATCCCGCTCACCGCGCCGCACACCTCGCGCATCCCGCCGATGCCGCCGCCAAACGACGACGCCACCCGCAGCGCCTGCTGCTCCGTCAGCCCCGCGTCGGGCGCAAATGCCAGCAGCACCGCCTGTGCACAGTTGCAGCCGCTTAAAAACAGCTCATACGCCCGCTCGTCATGTCGTTCCATGCTTTTTCCTCCTCTGTTAAAAAAGGACCTGCACGGCAGGTCCTTTTTTCTTATTTTTCTACGACTTCCAGAAGCTCCATCGGGCAGTTTTTCGCGCACAGCCCGCAGGCGATGCACTTCGACGCCGTGGGCGCGTCCTCTGCTTTGACCATCACGCCGAACGGGCACGCCTCCACGCACTTGCCGCAGCCGGTGCAGAGCTTTTTGCTGACCATGTACACGCCCTTGGGATTCTGCGTGATCGCACCGTTCGGGCATGCCTCGGCGCATTTGCCGCACTGCACGCACACCATGGGCTTGACCGCGCCGTTACGCTCCGTGATCTTCAGGCACGCCTTGTCGGGATGGAACTCCTTGTAAAAGGCGACCGAGCAGGTGCGCACGCACTCCAGGCACGCCATACACGCGATCCCCTTTTTGACCGTCAATTTCTTCATAAAGCCGCTCCTTTATTTTATTGTAATCCGCTTTCATTATACAAAGCGCCGCACAAATAATCAAGCCGTCTGTTGCCGCTTTGCAGAATTTTGTCGCACCGGCAGAAATTGCCGCGCACGGCGCGCGCATAGCGCCGCGCGGACTGCGGATACTATCGGCAAGCGGGCGCAGGCTTGCGCCGCGATCAAATCGAAATTTGGCGAGATTCAGGAGGTACTTCTATGAAACGCACAGTGATCCTTGTTCTTGTGACCGTTCTGCTGCTCGGCGCGCTCAGCGCGTGCGCCGCCAGCGGGTATGTGGACGACGGGCGCGGCTACTACGGCAACGTCTCCACCACACGAAACGGCTACGTCAACGGCACGAACCACGGCGGCAGCGGGCGCTCCGGCGTGACCTACACCCCCGGCACCGGCACGCAGGACCCTTACCGCACCACCGCCCCCGGCATGACCGGCACAGCAAACGGCGCCATGCGCTGAAAAGCCAGCCCGGACGCTTTTGCGTCCGGGCTGCTTTTTTAGCCGCCGACGGCGATGGTTTTGAGCATTTGCAGAAAGACGTCCCACCAGGTGAGGGCGGGGATGGCTTCGGGGGCGACGAGCGGGATCTCGGCGAGGGTCTGTCCGTTTGAGGCGACGGTGAGCATCCCGAGCGTCTGCCCCTGCTCGACGGGAGCGGTCACCCGCTCGGCAAGCTGCACCGTACTCTGCACGCCGGCGGCAAGCGCTTTATCCACCAGCACCGGCGCGTCCGTCTGCAAAACGGGCGTGACGCGCTCCTGCGTGCCGAGCCGGACCGGCACGGTGCCGATCGCCTCGTCCGGCTGCGGCGTGATGAGGGCGTAATTCGCAAAGCCGTAATTGAGCAGCGCCTTGGCGGACTCAAAGCGGTGGGGGCTGGAATCGCAGTGCAGCACCACGGCGATGAGCTCCATGCCGCCGCGCTTGGCGGAGGCGGACAGGCAGTGCCCGGCGGCGGAGGTGTAGCCCGTTTTCAGCCCCGTCGTGCCGTCGTAAAAGCGGACGAGCTTGTTGGTGTTGGACAGTCCGAACTCGCCGTTTCGCACGGTGTCCATCCAGATGGTCGTGTACTTTTTAATTTCTTCATGCTTGAGCAGCTCCCGCGACATGAGCGCGATGTCGTGGGCGGTGGTCAGGTGCTCCGCCGCGTCCGGCTCGTCGTCCAGACCCGTGCAGTTGACAAAGTGTGTGTCGGTCATGCCAAGCTCCGCCGCGCGCTCGTTCATCATCTGCACAAACGCGCTCTCGCTGCCGGCGATGTGCTCTGCCAGCGCCGTGGCGCAGTCGTTGGCGGACGAGACGACGACCGCCTTGAGCATCTCCTCCAGCGGAAGCTGCTCGTTTTCTTCCAGATAGATCTGGCTGCCGCCCTTGGCTGCGGCGGCGGCGCTGGCGGCGACGGTATCGTCCCAGCCGATGCGCCCGCTCTCCAGCGCCTCCATCACGAGCAGGAGCGTCATGATCTTCGTCACGCTTGCGGGCGCAAGGCGCTCGTGCGCGTTTTTTTCATACAAAACCTCGCCGGTCGCCTCCTCCATCAGGATCGCCGACGGCGCGGACACGTCCGGCTCTGCCGCGCCCGCGCGCATGACAAGCAGCGGCAGCGTAAGCGTAAGCGCCAGCCCGAACGCGATGAGTCTGCGTTTCAAATCCCATCATCCTTTCGCTTCGTTTGGTACAAGCCTATGCGCCGCGCGGCGCGTTTATGCCATAGACTATACATTTGGCGCGCGGTGCGATATAATAGATATAGAAACAGGAATGGACGGACGGACTATGAAATTCGCTTTTTACACCCTCGGCTGCAAGGTCAACCAGTATGAAACGCAGGCGATGGAGCAGATGCTGCTCGCCGCGGGGCACACGCTGGGGAGCTTCGACGAGATCTGCGACGGCTATATCATCAACACCTGCACCGTCACGGCGGCGTCGGACAAAAAATCGCGCAACGCCATCCGGCGCGTGCGCAAGCTGAACCCCGACGCGGCGGTGGGCGTGTGCGGCTGCTACGCGCAGAGCGCGCCGGACGAGGTGCGAGGGCTGGACGTGGACGTGCTGGTCGGCACGGCGGACCGCGCCGAATTTATCCGCGCCATGCAGCAGGCAGCGCAGGACCGCAGCGCGCGCTGGGAGCGCGTGGAGGACGCGGGGCAGGCGCGCGAATTTGAGCTGCTGCCCGCAGGCGGGCTTGCCGCGCGGACGCGGGCACTTCTGAAGGTGGAGGACGGGTGCAACAATTTCTGCACCTACTGCATCATCCCCTACGCACGCGGGCGCGTGCGGTCGCTGCCGCTGGACGCGGCGGTGGCGCAGACGCGGCAGCTTGCGGCGGCGGGCTACCGCGAGATCGTGGTAAACGGCATCGAGATCTCATCCTGGGGCGCGGAGTGGAAGGACGGCAGCACGCTTTCAGACCTGCTCGCCGCCATCTGCGCGGCAGCGCCCGGCGTGCGCATCCGGCTGGGGTCGCTTGAGCCGCGCACGGTGACGGCGGAATTTTGCCGCGCGCTGGCGGGCTTTCCGAATCTCTGCCCGCAGTTCCATCTGAGCCTGCAAAGCGGCAGCGACACGGTGCTTTCGCGAATGCACCGCAAATATGACACCGCGCGCTACGCCGAGAGCGTGCGGCTGCTGCACGAATATTTCCCCGGCTGCGCCGTCACGACCGATCTGATCGTCGGCTTCCCCGGCGAGACGGAGCAGGAATTTGCCGAGTCGCTGGAGTTTGTGGCGCGCTGCGGCATCTCAATGTTTCACATCTTCCCCTACTCGCGCCGCAGCGGCACGCCGGCGGCAAAAATGCCCGATCAGCTCCCACGCAGCGTCAAGGAGGCGCGCGCAGCGCGCGCGGCGCAGGTCGCCGCGGCGCTGGAGGAGGGGTATCACGAGGCGATGCGCGGCAGCGTGCAGCAGGTGCTTTTTGAGCAGCTTGAGGACGGGCTTTGGGCGGGGCACGCGATGAATTACGTCAAGGTCTACCTGCAAAGCGGCGGCGATCTCAACAACCGCGTCCTGCCGGTGCGCGTCACGGACCTCTGCCGCGACGGCGTGCTGGGTGAACTGGAGTCGGAATGAAAATTTCCCCCGGCTTTTGCGAAAATCCAGTTGACAAGACGCAAAAAATACTATATAATTTCCCTTGCCGTGTGATACACGGCGATTTGGCGGCATAGCTCAGTTGGTAGAGCACCCGGTTCATACCCGTGTTGTCATCTGTTCGAGTCAGATTGCCGCTACCAGGCCCGTTGGTCAAAAGGTTAAGACACCGCCCTTTCACGGCGGTAATATGGGTTCGATTCCCGTACGGGTCACCAAAAAAGAAACCATCCGAATGGATGGTTTCTTTTTTGGTTATTCGTATGTTGAACCGAGCCCATCGGGTTCGATCACAAGCATTTTCAGCGCGCCAGCGCTGCGGCTGCAAATGCAGCCACAGTTTTGACGCTTGCGTCAAAACAAAATGCGCAGGGACACGGAGGCGGCGCAGCCGCCGGAGTATTCCCGTACGGGTCACCAAATAAAAAGCCCGCTCCAGTTGGAGCGGGCTTTTTATTTGGTCCCATTCGATCATAAACGGCGGGAATGAATCCCGCCTATGAAATTCTCCGCTGCGCTCCGAATTGACGCGCCACTCGGCGCGATCGCCCGAAGGGCGATTTTGGTGACCCGTCTCGCATGAGACCCACCGGGTTCGATCACAAGTATTTTGGCACGCCAGCGCTACGGCGGGGTTTTGCATCTTTATTCCGTTTTTCCGCCCGGCAGATCGGCAAAAAATTCTTCGTAGGGGCAGGCGTACAGTGCCTTGAGCTCAATGAGCACGCTGGCGCGGATGTTCAGCTCCCCGGCTTCGTATTTCGCATACGTCGTTCTGCCGATGTCGCAGCCGCGCCGCTGCAGCCCGGCGCAGAGCTTTTCCTGCGACAGCCCGGCTGCCAGCCGCAGGCGGCGCAGATTGTCGCCCATGCTGCGGTCGCGCCGAATTTTCTGCTCCATCCCGCCGCCTCCTCTCTTATTCGATCGCGATATTGCCGCCGGTTTCCAGCGTTTTATCGTCCAGCAGGGTCAGCTTTTCGGCAAACAGGCGCGCGAAGCCGGCGATGATCGCCGAGGCTGCGATCAGCTTCTCCGTCTGCTCCACGCTCGTCTCGCTCGGCTCGGCGTGGTCTAAAATCTGGTCGCTCGCCTGCCGGACCTGCCGGACAAAATACGTCGCCGTGCGGTTATGCTGCGCGGCATAGGACTCATACGCCGCGCGCACCGTCCCCTCCTCCGCCGACGGCGGCAGGAGCTTCTGCACCATGGTCATGCTCAGGCTCTGCTTGAGCGTGCAGATCATGATGAGATACGCGATGTGTACGCGGTAATAGCGCCTGCGGTTCGGCGGCGGCAGGATGCCCCGGCGGACATAGTTATTGATCGCCGCGCCGGTGATGACCTGCTCGTCCTTCAGCTCCGGCGGCATATAGTCCAGATAGTCCTTGAGCAGCTCCACGACCTGCTCCATATAAAGCCCCATGTTCGGGATCGCCTCCCACGACGGCAGGCGGAAGCGCAGCAGATACTTCTCCCAGCGGCGCAGCTTTGCCGCGATGAGTTCCTTGCAGTATGCCATCCGTTTCACCTCTCTGGGAGCATCATACCACACGCGCGGTGAAAACGCAAAAGGAAATTGTCATTTTGATCGGTTGATTTTGCCGTGTGGATGTGTTAATCTAATCCGGCAGATTAGATAAAGGAGTCATTTTGACTATGTTTGAGATCCTGACTGACACATCCTCCAACCTGAGCTTTGCGCTGCTGCAAAAACGGACCATCGGCTGCATCCCGCTGACCTTTCTGGTGAACGGGCAGGAGCAGATATGCCTGAGCGACACGTTTGACGGCGAGGCGTATTACGACGCCATCCGCGCCGGGGCGAAGGTCACGACCTCGCAGATCACGCCGCAGCGCTGCATCGACGCCATGCGTCCGCTGCTGGAGGCGGGGCAGGACATTCTGTACGTCGGGATGTCCTCCGGCATCAGTGGCTCGTTCGCGTCCGCGCAGATGGCGGCGGTGGAGCTGCGCGAGGCGTTCCCGCTGCAAAGGATCGAGCTGGTCGATACGCTCAGCGCGTCGCTGGGCGAGGGGCTGCTGGTGCTCTACGCCGCCGACCTGCGCGAGCGCGGCGTAAGTCTCGAGGAGACGGCACAGGCGCTGGAGCGCCGGAAATATCGGATGTGTCAGGTCTTTTCGGTGGACGACCTTAAATACCTGCGCGCGACAGGGCGGCTGTCAGCGGTCAAGACGGTCATCGCGTCCGTTTTGCAGCTCAAGCCGCTGCTCAAGGGCGACCGCGAGGGCAAGATCGTCTGCTTTTCCAAGGTGCGCGGTAAGAGCGCCGTCGTGCCCGCGCTGGCGCGGGAGTATGCGCGCGCCGTCGTGGACGCGGAGCACCAGACCATCGGCATCGCGCACGCGGGCTGCACCGAGCAGGCGGAGGCACTTGCCGCGCTGCTGCGGCAGGCGAACGCGCCGAAGGATATTCTTACCGTCTGCTACGAGCCCGTGACCGGCGCGCACGTCGGTCCCGGCGCGCTGGCGCTGTTTTTCCTGGGAGAAGATAGCTTCCGCGGCTAAAGTAACCGCATTGATTCGGCGGTTACTAACAAACATTAAGAATTTCTTCAAGGTTCGTTTACAAACCGTTCACCATCGCACGGGTCAAATCCTGTATGCTTAGACCGTCAGAGGACACCGGTTCTCGAGAGTGCTTGAGAACAGGCAGCGGTGAACTTTGAACCGTGTTCGTCATTTTCTCTTTCTCTTTCTCTCTTTTCTCTCTCTTCAAAACAAAAGCCGGGCGGAATTGCTTCCGCCCGGCTTTTGCGTATTTATACTAGAATCTGTTAAAAAGCTTGAAGAGCTTTTTATAGCGCCAACGGCGCGTCAGATTCTGCATGAGACGGCGCAGCGTGCATTCGCACGATGCGAGTGTGCGTAGCACACGGGATTCTTGATTCAATATTTTAATCA
>JALFSI010000015.1:0-105664 GCA_022779365.1 Clostridiales bacterium | reverse complement strand
TTAAAAAGCTTGAAGAGCTTTTTATAGCGCCAACGGCGCGTCAGATTCTGCATGAGACGGCGCAGCGTGCATTCGCACGATGCGAGTGTGCGTAGCACACGGGATTCTTGATTCAATATTTTAATCAAGAATCAGTATTAGAGGTACTGATTGACCCAGTCGATGTAGGGTCTCAAATTGATCTTGGGGCGGCAGTCGAAGGCGATGTACGGCTCGACAAATGTGCCGCTGGCGGTCTGGCGCTCACGGCGGGTCGCCACAAGGTTTTCGATGATCTTCTCCTGCGAGACATAGGCGCGGATGGCGTCGTCGATGTGCTCCTCCACGGCGGGGGTGGCGACAAGAATGCGGTTGGCGCGCAGCGCGCTGCTGCGCCCGTGTACCATCGCGTCCTCGGGGTCAAAATCCGCCCAGACGGAATACTGGAGCGTCGAGCGCACGGCGTGCGGCGTGCCGTGATCGACCAGCGCGGCGTCGCCCGCCTGCGGCACGTCAAAGCTCGCCATCATGTACGTCGCCAGATGGTCGATGTGCTCATGATAGTGGTTGGGGATCATCACGCGCGTGACCTTTTTCTCGCGCAAAAAGCGCAGCATCCGCGGCATATCACCCGGCTTTCCGTCCGCCTTTTCCCAGCCGATGTGCCCGTAGGCGGAAAAATCGGGGAAATTCATGCGCAGGATGTGGTCGGCGGGCACGCCCAGACGCGCGTAGCAGTCGAAGGTCTCGCGCGTGCGCACCTCTTCGATGCTTGCCTTTTCTGCCACGGTGCTGTAGCCCGCGTCGCCGCGGCAGAAGATCACCACATACACCTCCGCGCCTGCCTGCTGCGCCGCGAGCATCGCGTAGCCCGCGCCCAAAATCGCGTCATCGTCGTGCGGGCTCATGACCGCCAGCACCTCATTTTCGCCGAAGCCGGGGAAGAGCACGCCGATGTCCTTGGAAACAGCCTTTGTGTCCGTATTGCAGTAAGTAAATTTCATATGTACACCTCTTAATAGCCCGCGCCGACCAAGTGCTGTAGGCGGATGGGCAGGTCGTTGAACACCTCCACATGGCGACCGAACTTGCCCAGCGTTTTTTCGACGAGCACATAGTCAAATTCGGGGATGACCACGTCATTCCAGGTGCTGCCGAAGCCGCGCGCGGCGACGTCCAGCATCATGACGATCTGGTTGCCGAGCGGCGCGTCGGAGTTCAGCGTGATCGCGCCGTAGAACTCCTGACACTCGGTGTAGCCGGAGTTGTGCGTGCCGGTGTAGGGCTTGAGCATGGCAAGGTCGATGGGCTTGCCGATGCGGCGGCTGACCTCGTCGCGGCGGCTTTCAAAGTAGTCCACCAGCGCCTGCTCCTGAAGGCGCGCGGGGAGGTCATTTTCGGCGACGTGGATGTACGCGTCCAGACCGACCTTGTACGCCTCGTCCACAAAATCCAGCCAGTATTTCTGCGCCTCGGTGAGCTGCCCGTTCGGACCGGTGCATACGACGCTGCACCGCTCGCAGGCGGTCAGACCGTCCATCGCAGGTCCTACGCCCACATGGACAAAATCGCCCTCGCGGATCACATGGTTGAGCGCCTTGCCGACAAGCGAGCGGTTGTCCTCGCCGCTCGTGACCATGACATCAAAGCCGTGCTCCTCCACGCCCAGCTCACTGGCGACGGCGTAGCCCCATTGCGCGACCTGCGTCTGGAGCATCCCGGGCTTCATCACGGCGAGCATTGCCTCGACCATCACGTCGGAGACCTTTGCCGCCTGCCGGGTGAGCGCCATTTCAATGTCGGATTTTTCATATTTGATCTTGAAGTAGAGTTCCTGCGCGTCGCGCAGATTCCCCTTGCCGACGTAGCCCTCGAACCACTCAAAAACGCTCAGCGGCATGACCGCGCGCGGTGTGAGCAGCGCCAGTGCTTTCGGCTTGCCGCCGCAGATGTCCTCGACCACGTCCTCGATGCGGTCGGCCTCCACGGGGTATTCTTCATCCGCCAGCTTCAGCATCTCCACGCGCCCGACGCGGCAGCCGGAGCGCGGCGAGAGCTGCTCGGCGACGTAGCAGCCCTCCAGACCCGCCAGAATGGCAAAGCCGTTTTTGCCGACGATGCCCGCCACAGGCTCAACGGAGATGTTGGTGTTGCCGCCGAGATACGGCACGTCGCCGTGATAGTGCTCGTCAGAATAGACGATGCCGCCGTCATAGCCCGCCGCGGCGAGCGCCTGATAAACAGCCTTCTGGCGGCGTCTAAATTCCTCCGTGCCGACACGCAGCGTCTTGTCGATCTTCGGCGCGCGGGCGAGGATGTCAGCGACGATGTTCGCCTGCTTGTTCCATTCGTGAATGTTGAACATAGTACCCTCCTTTTTCGGAAAATGGCTTGTTGATTTTTTACGAATACCATTCTAGCCCGCTTCGGAGAATTTCGCATTGGTCAATTGCTACCGGGATATGGTGGATTCCGACCTATGAGCGTTTCAAAAAAGTGTTTTTGAAACGCTCTCAAACGAAAACCGCTTCGCTGGGTTTCCGTTTGAACGGGCTTGCAGCCGGCTGCGTGCATAATTTTTGCGCGAGCGCAAAAATTCCGCACTTGCAGGCTGAGCAGAATTTTTGCCGACGTACACGCCGCCGGCAAAAATGATCTGCATTTTATTTTGCGCCTGCGGGCGCAAAACTCTGCGAGGCTTTTGAATAACGATCGTGAGAACTGCGGCGGCAGACGCTCATTTCTGGTGCGTGCGGCGGTAGTCGCCGGGGAGCATCCCGGTGTGCTTTTTGAACACGGTGTAGAAAAATTTCACGTCGCCGAAGCCGCACGCGAGGGCGATGTCCGCGACGGTGCGCTGCGTCGCGGCAAGCAGCTCGCACACGCGGCGAATGCGCACCTTTTGGATGCGGGCGGTGATGGTCTCGCCGGTCGCCTCGCGGAAAATGCGCCCCAGATAGTCGGGGTTCAGGTGCACTTCATCCGCCAGCGCCTGCACGCTCAGCTCCTCGCCGCAGTGCTGCTCGATGCTGGCGATGACGCTCTGTACCGCCTGCTTTTTGCCCGGCGCGCCGCGCTTTTTTTCGGCGGCATCCGACAGGCGGATCGCCGTGATGAGGACCTGCAAAAGGTATGCGCGGATGATCTCCATATAGCCGGGGTGCTGGTTGCGGTATTCGTAATACATCTTGTGAAAAAGCTCGCTGAACGTGGTGTAAAGGTCGCCGGAGATGCCGAAGCTCGCGTCCTTGCCGCGCCGCGTGCCCAGCAGCGAGCGGAACATGAACGAGCCGCTCAGCGCCTCGATAGCGCGGCTTCCGGCAAGCGACAAATCAAAAAATTCCGGCGTGAACATCAGATCGTACACCACAAACGGCTCTGCCGTGCGGCGGCTGGGGCAGAATTTGTGCATCGTGCCGACGTTGATAAGAAACAGGTCGCCCTGCCGCGCGGGAGAGGACTTGTCCTCCACAACGTGCGTCGCCGCGCCGGAGAGGACATAGACGACCTCGATATACTCATGCCGGTGGGCAACGCCCACAAAATCCGGGAAATCCGTGGAGACCTGCATATGAAAATGCTCTCCCGGCTTAAAAAACTGCTCGACGGTCATGACCGGCACATCCATGTGCGCGCCCTCCTGTTCGGTGTTTCTGCTTTTGATTATACTAAGCGGCGGCGAAATGGCAAGGATTTTGTGGCATATCCCGACTTTTTTTGCTTTTGCATCCTGCACACCTGCTGCGCGGCATCCTAAATCCATTTTATTTCACTTGCGGATATGCGCGAAATGATATATAATCACTGTGAAAAAAGGGCGCGCAACGCCGGAAATGGAGCGAAGCGGACATGAATACGCAGCATTTACAGTACGTTGTAGAGATCGAACGCACGCGGTCGATCTCACAGGCGGCGGAAAACCTATTCATCGGGCAGCCGAATCTCAGCCGTATCCTGCACGATCTGGAAAAGACGCTGGGCTTCCGCATTTTTGAGCGGACGAGCCGCGGCGTGCGCCCCACGGAGCGCGGGGCGAAATTCCTGCTGCACGCGCGCGGCGTTCTGCGCGAGATGGAATATATCGAGGCGCTCGGTCCGCGTCATGCCGTGCGCAGCCGCCTGCGCGTATGCCTGCCGCGCTCGGCGCGGCTGTTCGATCTGGCGGCGGAGTATCTGGCGTCGCTCGCGTCCCCGGGTGAGCTGGAGGTGACCATCCGTGAGTGCCACGCGCGGCAGGCGCTGCAAAGGCTGACCGTGGGCGAGGCGGAGCTGGGCGTTTTGCGCTTCCGCTCGGAATATCTGGACTATTTTGACGAGCAGACGGCGGAGCGGGAGTTCAGCTTTCAGGTGCTGGGGCGGTTCAAATACGAACTGGTGCTGCCGCGCGACCACCCGCTTGCGCGGCGGGAGACGATCCATATGGAGGATCTGGCGGAGTACCCGCAGATCATCCACGGCGACGCACAGCGCCCGCGCGTGCGCACGGAGGACGCGGCATGCCGCACGATCTACACCGTGGACCGCATGGCGCAGCTCCAGCTTTTGCAGACCATCTGGGGCGTGTATACCTGGTTGCCGCCGATGCCGGAGCAGTACCTCCAGCGGTGGGGCTTGATTCAGAGACCGTGCGAGGACAATACGGTGGTGTATCAGGACGCGCTCGTTTACAATCCGCAGTACGCGATGACCGATATTGAGGCGGGCTTTGTGCAGTATGTGATTCGCGAGTATCGCAAATAAGCATTCCTATATGAAAAGTGATATACGTTCTGAGAGAAAAGCATTTCTGTTTTTCTACCGGATTCGCTATAATCGGGAGCAGGGGGATGGATGCCCCGGCATTCGTCAAGGCTTCCAATTGCGATTCAAATTATTATGATAAAGGATGGTACAGGGTATGAGTAAGATTTCTGTGATCGGCGCGGGCAGTGTTGGCGCGACTATTGCGAACGACCTGATGATCCAGGGCACGGCTTCTGAGATCGTTCTGGTGGACATCAACAAGCAGAAGGCATTCGGCGAGGCGCTGGATATTTATCAGGGCGCTCCGTTCTGCTCTCCCGCCATCGTGCGCTCGGGCGACTATGCCGCGACCGCCGGCTCTGACATCGTGGTCATCACGTCGGGTATGCCGCGCAAGGCAGGTCAGTCCCGTCTGGACCTCGCGCAGGCGAATGTCAATATCATCAAGGACATCGCGCCGCAGGTCGTGAAGGCCGCGCCGAACGCAAAATACGTCATCGTCTCGAACCCCGTGGACGTGCTGACGTATGTGTTCCACAAGGTCTCGGGGCTGCCTGAGAGCCAGATCATCGGCTCCGGCACGATCCTTGACACCAGCCGCCTGCAGTCCGAGCTTGCGAAGATCTTCCGCATCAGCCCCAAGAACGTGCACGCGCACGTCTACGGCGAGCACGGTGATTCCTCGTTCGTGCCCTGGTCGCTGGTGCATATCGCCAACAACCATGTGGACGTCTATAAGGAAAGCTCCCCGGATAAGGACCGCATCGACTGGCATCAGCAGTACGCCGAGATCGAAGAGTTCGTCCGTACCTCGGGCGGTCAGGTCATCAAGGCGAAGGGCGCAACGTTCTATGCCGTTGCGATGTCCGTGTGCCACCTGTGCAAGTGCCTGCTGAACACCGCCGGCACCGCGCTGACGATCTCCACGCTGATGCACGGAGAATACGGTGTGAGCGATGTGTGTCTGTCCACGCTGGCGCTGGTCGATAACACCGGCGTGCGCGGCAAGATCCTCAACAAGCTCACCGACGAGGAGGTCGCCAAGCTCCAGAACAGCGCAAACAAGCTCAAGGAAGTCATCGCGCAGATCAACATTTAACGAATACCATGCAGCCCGCGCCGGTGCAAGCCGGCGCGGGCACAGGATGTATCAGGGCGTCACATCGCGCGGCGGACTGCCGGATGTGCCGTTTTTCCTGAGTAACCGACAAATTACACTATCGGAGGGAACAGTTTTATGGAATACCGCATGGAGCACGATTCAATGGGCGAGGTCTGCGTCCCGGCGGATCGCTACTGGGCGGCGCAGACCCAGCGCAGCCACGAGAATTTCCCCATCGGCGTGGGCATCGAGATCATGCCGCGTGAGATCACACACGCCTTCGGCATCCTGAAAAAGGCGGCGGCGATCGCCAACCACGCGCTGCGCCCGGAAAAGATGACGGACGAAAAGCTGGCGGCGATCTCGCGGGCGTGCGATGAGGTCATCTCAGGCAGTCTGAACGACCATTTCCCGCTGGTGGTGTGGCAGACCGGCTCGGGCACGCAGTCAAACATGAACGCCAACGAGGTCATCGCCAACCGCGGCAATGAGATCGCGGGCAAAAAGCTCCTGCACCCGAACGACGACATCAATATGTCCCAGTCGTCGAACGACACCTTCCCCACGGCGATGCACATCGCTGCCGTCGCCGCCATCGAGGATAAGCTCTTCCCGGCGATCGACAAGCTGGTGGCGACGCTGCTGCGTCTGGAAGCAGAAAACCGCGGCATCGTAAAATCCGGGCGCACGCATTTGCAGGACGCCACGCCCATCGAGTTCTCGCAGGAGATCTCCGGCTGGCGCAGCAGTCTGGAAAAGGACCGCAAAATGCTCGAGCTCGCGCTCCCGCCGCTGAAAGAGCTGGCGCTGGGCGGCACGGCGGTCGGCACGGGTCTGAACGCGCCGAAGGGCTTTGACGTCAAGGTCGCCGAGGCAGTCTCCGAGCTGACCGGCAAGGATTTCATCACTGCCCCCAACAAGTTCCACGCCCTCACGAGCAAGGATGAGCTCGTCTTTGCGCACGGCGCGGTCAAGGCGCTGGCGGCGGACATGATGAAGATCGCAAACGACGTGCGCTGGCTGGCATCCGGTCCGCGCGACGGTCTGGGCGAAATTTTCATCCCTGAAAACGAACCAGGCTCGTCCATTATGCCCGGCAAGGTCAACCCCACGCAGTGCGAGGCGGTCACGATGGTCGCCGTGCAGGTCATGGGCAACGATGTGGCGGTGGGTCTTGCCGCGTCGCAGGGCAATTTTGAGCTGAACGTGTTCATGCCCGTCTGCATCTACAACTTCCTGCAATCCGCGCGGCTGCTGGCGGAGTCGATCGTGTCGTTTAACGATCACTGCGCCGTGGGCATCACCGCCAACCGCGAAAAGATGCACCACAATCTCTACAATTCCCTGATGCTGGTCACAGCGCTCAACCCCTACATCGGCTATGAAAACGCTGCCAAGACCGCAAAGAAGGCATATAAGGAAAACATCTCGCTGAAGGAAGCGTGTGTGGCGCTCGGCTTCCTGACGGCGGAAAAATTCGACGAAGTGTTCCATCCCGAACAGATGGTCTGAGGTGAGGTTTATGACATTCAGTTATTTTCCGGGCTGCACGCTGAAAACAAAGGGCAAGCAGCTCGACCTGTACGGCAGAAAAGCCGCGCAGGCGCTGGGATTTGAGCTGTGCGAGCTGCCGGACTGGCAGTGCTGCGGCGCGGTGTATCCTATGGCGAAGGACGAAATTGCGACCCGCCTGTCGTCTGTGCGGGCGCTTGCCGCCGCGCGTGACGCCGGGCAGGAGCTGGTGACGCTGTGTTCGGCGTGCCATCATGTCATCAAGCGCGTCAACGGCGATCTGCAGCGCGACGAGATCATCTCCTCGCGCGTGCAGAATTACTTACAGCTCGACGTGCCGTACACGGGCGAGACGACGGTGCTGCACTATCTGGAGGTCCTGCGTGACCGCGTCGGCTTTGACGAGCTGGCAAAAAAGGTCACAAATCCGCTTACGGGGCGCAGGATCGGCGCGTATTACGGCTGTCTGCTGCTCCGCCCCGGCAAGGAAATGGGCTTTGACGACCCCGAAAATCCGACCATTCTGGAGGATTTTATCCGCGCCATCGGCGCAGAACCTGTCGTGTGGGCGCGGCGCAACGAGTGCTGCGGCGGCTACACCGTGGTCGAGGGCAAGGAGTTTGCCAAAAAGCAGGTGGACAAGCTCATGGAAAATGCCAAGGCGTGCGGCGCGCAGGAGCTCATCACCGCCTGCCCGCTTTGTATGTACAATCTCACCGCGAACGCGGAGGCGGGGCTGCCGGTGCATTACTTTACTGAGCTGCTCGCCGAGGCGCTGGGCGTGAAGGAGGATGCCGAATGAACAGGGATTATCTGATCGAGGATGTAAAGCGCATCGCCGGCGTCAATCCGAGAAAGTGCATGAAGTGCGGCAAGTGCTCCGGCGCGTGCCCGGCGTATGACGAGATGGACTACCATCCGCATCAGTTCGTGGATATGGTCGAAACAGGACGCATCGAAGAGCTGATGAACTCGCGCGGCATTTACCGCTGCCTGAGCTGCTTTGCGTGCGTGGAGCGCTGCCCGCGCAGCGTGGAGCCTGCCGCGCTCATCGAAGCCGTGCGCGACGCCGTCGTGCGTCAGCAGGGCGCGGATCACCTGAAGGCCGAGCGCATCCCCGAAATCCTGGACGAGGACATCCCGCAGCAGGCGATCACCAGCGCATTCCGTAAATATAAAAAGTAAGGGGGGAGAGCAATGCAGAGGATCGGTGTGTTTGTCTGCCACTGCGGTACGAATATCGCCGCAACGGTGGACGTCAAAAAAGTCGCGGAAACTCTTGGGCATGAGCCCGGCGTTGTTTTCTCGACCGAGTATCAGTATATGTGCTCGCAGAGCGGGCAGGACCTCATCAAAAACGCCATTCACGAGCACAAGCTCACAGGCGTGGTCGTGTGCTCCTGCTCCCCGCGGATGCACGAGCAGACGTTCCGCAAGACCTGCGCGTCGGCGGGACTGAACGGCTACATGGTGGAGATCGCCAACATCCGCGAGCAGTGCTCCTGGATCCATAAGGATAAAGAGGAAGCCACGGAAAAGGCGGTCATCCTCGGCAGAGCCGCCATCGCCAAGGTGCATCTGAACGCGCCGCTCACGGCGGGCGAGAGCCCCGTGACGAAGCGCGCACTCGTCATCGGCGGCGGCATCGCCGGCATCCAGACGGCGCTGGACATCGCCGACGCCGGCTTTGAGGTGGACATCGTGGAAAAGAAGCCCACCATCGGCGGCAAAATGACCCAGATCGACAAGACATTCCCCACGCTCGACTGCGCGGCGTGCATCCTCACGCCGAAAATGGTCGAGGCGGCGCAGAACGAAAAGATCAAGATCTACGCCTATTCCGAGGTCGAGGCGGTCAAGGGCTTTGTCGGAAACTTCCATGTGACCATCCGCAAAAAGGCGCGGTATGTGAAAGAGGACGTCTGCACCGGCTGCGGTCTTTGCACCGAGAAGTGCCCGCAGAAAAAAGTCCCGAACGATTTTAACCTCGGGCTCGACACCCGCCGCGCCATCTACATCCCGTTTGCGCAGGCCGTGCCGAAGATCGCCACCATCGACGCAGACTACTGCACCATGCTCAAGACTGGCAAGTGCGGTGTGTGCTCCAAGGTGTGCACCGCGGGCGCGATCGACTACAAGCAGCAGGATACGCTGGTGGAGCAGGAGTACGGCGCGATCGTGGTCGCCACCGGCTTTAACCCCATCAAGCTCGACAAGTTCGACGAGTTTGCGTACTCGCAGAGCCCGGACGTGGTGTCCAGCCTCGAATTTGAGCGCCTGATGAACGCTGCCGGTCCGACCGGCGGCACGCTGCTGCGCCCGTCCGACGGCACGCACCCGAAAACGCTGGTGTTCGTGCAGTGCGTCGGCTCGCGCTGCGACGGCGCGGAAAAGGGCAAGCCCTACTGCTCCAAGATCTGCTGCATGTACACGGCGAAGCACGCCATGCTCTGCCGCGAAAAATATCCCGACACGGATGTGTATGTGTTCTACATCGATGTGCGCACCCCCGGCAAGAACTTTGACGAGTTCTACCGCCGCGCGGTCGAGGAATACGGCGTGCACTACATCAAGGGCATGGTCGGCAAGGTCGTGCCGGAAAACGGCAAGCTGAAGGTGCAGGCGTCCGACCTCATCGGCGGGCGGCAGCTCCACATCGACGCGGACATGGTCGTGCTCGCGGCGGCGATCGAGCCGGACGAGACGGCGCGCCCCCTCGCCACGATGCTCACCGCGTCCATGGATACGAACGATTTCTTTACCGAAGCGCACCCGAAGCTGCGACCGGTGGAAAGCCCCACGGCGGGCATCTTCCTCTCCGGCGCGTGCCAGGGACCGAAGGACATCCCCGAAACGGTCGCGCAGGCGGGCGCGGCGGCATCCAAGGTCATCGGGCTGCTTGCCAAGGACCATCTGACGTGCAACCCGTGCGTTGCGCAGCCGGACGAGATGATGTGCAACGGCTGCTCCAACTGCGAAAAGGTGTGCCCCTACGGTGCAATTACTTATATCGACAAGGAATTTAGAGGTCCGAACCGCACGACGCTCATCCGCCGCGTGGCGCAGGTCAACCCGGCGGTGTGCCAGGGCTGCGGCGCGTGCACGGTGGCGTGTATGTCCGGCGCGATGGATCTCAAGGGCTTCTCCAACAAGCAGATCATGGCGGAGGTGGATGCGATATGCAGGTAAATGAAAGCTGGAAACCCACCATCGTTGCATTTTGCTGCAACTGGTGCTCGTATGCGGGCGCGGATCTGTCGGGCACGAACCGGCTGAACTATCCGGCGAACGTCAAGATCATCCGCATCCCGTGCTCCTGCCGTCTGAACCCGATGTTCATCCTGCGCGCGTTCCAGCGCGGCGCGGACGGCGTGATCCTGTGCGGCTGCCACCCCGGCGACTGCCACTACACCACCGGCAACTACTATGCCCGCCGCCGCATGACGCTGCTGTTCTCGATGCTCGACTTCCTCGGCATCGAAAAGGAGCGCACGCGCGTGGAGTGGGTGTCCGCCGCGGAGGGCGCAAAATTTGCCGCCACGATGAACGATTTTGTGGCGACGATCACCAAACTCGGCGAAAACCGCAGATTGGAGGACCTGAGATGCAAGGAGTAAAGGAAAAGGCATTGGCGCTGCTCCAGAGCGGGACGGTCGATCGTGTGCTCGGCTGGAAGGCGGGCGAGTTCTTCTATGACCTGACCCCGGCGGTGTTCACAACGGTCGAAGAGATCGAAAAGGACTTTGTGTGGAGCGCGTTCTCGGCAGCCAATCTCTCAAAATACCTCATTCAGGAGTCCCGCAAGGACGGCAAGGTCGCGGCGTTCCTGAAGCCGTGTGACAGCTATTCCTTTGTGCAGCTTCTGAAGGAGCATCGCATCTGGCGTGACCACGTTTACGTTGTGGGCGTGCAGTGTGACGGGATGTGCGACATCGACAAGATCCGCGCTGCGGGCTGCAAGGGCGTCACGGCGGTCACGGAGGACGGCGATACGCTGCGCGTCACGACGCTCACGGGCGAAAAGATCGTGAACAAGCAGGACGTTCTGCTTGGGCGCTGCACGGTGTGCAAATCCAAGAAGATTGTGGAATTTGACGAGCTGCTCGGCGAGCAGGGCGAGGAGCTGGATTCTGCCCGCTTTGATGAGGTGGCAAAGCTCGAAGCCATGACCCCCGAAGAGCGCTACGCGTTCTGGCGCAGCGAGCTTTCGCGCTGCATCCGCTGCAACGCCTGCCGTAACGTCTGCCCCGCGTGCTCGTGCGAAAAGTGCGTGTTTGATAACCACGACCTCGGCACGGATAATAAGGCGGCGGCGGACAGCTTTGAGGAGAATTTCTTCCACATCATCCGCGCGTTCCATGTGGCGGCGCGCTGCACCGACTGCGGCGAGTGCTCGCGGGTCTGCCCGCAGCATATTCCGCTGCATCTGCTCAACCGCAAGTTCATTAAGGACATCAACGACCTGTACGGCGTTTATCAGGCGGGCGCGGATATGGATACGAAGCCGCCGCTGATGAACTTTACCAAGGACGACTGTGAGCCGTCCGTCGTATACGAACGGGGAGGTGCAAAGGCATGAAAAAGCTCCCGATCGCAAGGCTGCCGGAGCTGTTCGCGGCGATCAGCGGCGAAAAGACCCTGTACATCCCGGCACAGGACGCCTCCGGCGTCAGCAAATTTACCGTCTGGCAGGAGGGCATGACGCTCTCGCCCGCGCTCAATACTGTGCGCAGCGCGAAGGATCTGTTCTTCCCGCAGGTGGAAAACCTCATGGGCTTTAAGGTCACGGGCAAGCAGATCGAGGTGCTGGAAAACCGCGACGTGACTGCGCCGTTCGTGCTGTTCGGCGTGCGCGCGTGCGACTGCCGCAGCTTTGACGTGCTCGACCGTGTGTTCCTCGCAGAGCCGGTGGATACCTACTATCAGACCCGGCGCGAAAACGGCACGATCGTAACCATGGCGTGCACTGAGCCGGAGGAAACGTGCTTCTGCGGTGCGTTCGGCATTGACGCCGCCGAGCCGGCGGGCGACGTGACGTGCTGGTTGGATGCTGAAAACCTCTACTGGCGCGCCAACACCGAAAAGGGCGAGGCACTGACAAAGAGCCTGAGCTGCCTGGCTGACGGCGGCGACGAGGCTGTTGCAGAGCAGCAGGCGCAGACGCGCGCAGTGATGAGCAAGCTGCCGCTGCACGATCTGGATCTGTCGAGCTTCGGCGCAGGCAAAACGAAGGCGCTCTTTGACCGCCCGGAGTGGAAGCAGCTGTCCGAAAGCTGTCTTGGCTGCGGAACGTGCACGTTCGTGTGCCCGACCTGCCAGTGCTATGACATTCAGGAGTTCAATACCGGCAAGACCGTCAAGCGTTTCCGCTGCTGGGATAGCTGTATGTATTCCGACTTTACGAAAATGTCCGCCGGTCAGCCGCGCCCGACGCAGCTCGAGCGCTTCCGCCAGCGCTTTATGCACAAGCTGGTCTATTACCCGGAAAATAACGAGGGGCTTTACAGCTGTGTTGGCTGCGGGCGCTGCCTTCAGAAGTGCCCCATCCACATGAACATTGCCAAAGTCATCCGAACATTGGGGGAGGAAGCAAAATGAGAAAAGATCCCTTGATCCCCAACATCGGCGTGGTCACGAAAATTCGCGTGGACACGCCCGACGTCAAGACCTTCCGTGTGGTGGGGCTTGACGGTAAAAAGCCGTTTGAGCACATTCCGGGGCAGTGCGCGATGCTCTCCATCCCCGGCGTGGGCGAGGCGCTGTTTTCCATCACGTCGTCGCCGACGGAAGAGGAATTTGTTGAGTTCTCCATCAAAAAATGCGGCTGCGTAACGCAGTGGCTGCACCAGATGGAGGGGGGGCAGCAGATCACGCTGCGAGGACCCTACGGCAACGGCTTCCCCGTGGACACGGCGTTCGCGGGCAAGGACCTGCTGTTCATCGCGGGCGGCATCGGTCTTGCGCCGCTGCACTCCGTCATCAACTACTGCCGCCACTACCGTGACCGCTACGGTAAGATCGACATCGTCTACGGCTCGCGCTCCAAGGAGGATCTGGTCGATTTCCAGGAGATCCTGGACGTGTGGTGCAAGGAGGACGGCATCAACGTCCACCTGACCATCGACCGCGAGCAGCCGGACTGGGACGGGCACGTCGGCTTTGTGCCGAACTATGTGAAGGAGCTGGGCTTTACCACGGATAAGACCGTTGTGATGTGCGGTCCTCCCATCATGATCAAATTCACCCTCGCGGGGCTGATGGAGCTGGGCTTTGCCCGCACGCAGGTGTACACCACCATGGAGCTGAAGATGAAGTGTGCACTCGGCAAGTGCGGACGCTGCAACATCGGCAGCAAATATGTCTGCAAGGACGGTCCTGTGTTCCGCTTTGACCAGCTCGACGAGCTGCCCAATGAATATTAAGGAGAAACAGCGATGGAAACTATGGTAAATGTTTTTCTGTTCGGCAAAAAGTATGAAGTCCCCGCCAGCCTGACCATCATGGAAGCGATGGAATATGCCGGCTATCAGCTCGTGCGCGGCTGCGGCTGCCGCAACGGTTTCTGCGGCGCGTGCGCCACGATCTACCGCATCGCGGGCGACCGGGAGCTCAAGGCGTGCCTCGCGTGCTCTACGCGCGTGGAGAACAATATGTATGTGGCGACGCTGCCGTTCTTCCCGCTGGTAAAAGAGGTCTACGACATCGAAAAGGTCCGCCCGGATGAGCGCATCATGATGCAGCTCTACCCCGAAATTTATTCCTGTGTCGGCTGCAACGCCTGTACCAAGGCGTGCACGCAGGGGCTGAACGTGATGCAGTACATCGCCTACGCCCAGCGCGGTGAATACGAAAAGTGCGCGGAGGAGTCGTTTGACTGCGTGATGTGCGGCGTCTGCTCGTCGCGCTGCCCGGCAGGCATCTCGCACCCGCAGGTCGCGATGCTCGCCCGCCGTCTCAACGGCAAATATCTCGCCCCGCACTGTGACCACCTGACCGAGCGTGTGCAGGAAATTCGGGACGGCAAGTTCGAAAAGCTCATTGAGGACCTGATGGGCAAGCCCATCGACGAGATCAAGGAGCTTTACAACCACCGCGAGATCGAAAAGTAAGGAGGGAACGTCATGTATACTGATCCGAAAATGCTCGAATCCATCCGCAAGGTCGAAGCGGCCCGCGCGGAAAACATCAAGCTCGATCCCCGCAGAATGACGGCGGAGGAAAAAGACGTTCTGCTCAAAACGTACCATCCCGACTACCGCGAGAATCAGTTCACGGTGCTGGACTTTGGTCCGAACAAGGGCGAAAAGGTCCCCACAGAGCTGGCGGCGCTGCTTGAGGGCACGTCCCGCATCCTGAACAAGAAGATCGATCTGTCCTGCGCGGACTATGACACGGATGTGCTCATTATCGGCGCGGGCGGCGCGGGCTGCTCAGCGGCGATCGAAGCCGACAAGGCAGGCGTCAAGACCATGATCGTGACGAAGCTGCGCATGGGCGATGCGAACACGATGATGGCAGAGGGCGGCATTCAGGCGGCGGACAAGCCGAACGATTCGCCCGCCCAGCATTTCCTCGACGCCTACGGCGGCGGACATTTTGCCGCGCAGAAGGATCTTCTTTACAAGCTCGTCACCGAAGCGCCGGAGGCCATCGAATGGCTCTCGGAGCTGGGCGTGGAGTTTGACAAAGCGCCCGACGGCACGATGATCACCACCCACGGCGGCGGCACGTCCCGCAAGCGGATGCACGCGGCAAAGGACTATTCCGGCGCGGAGATCATGCGCACCCTGCGCGATGAGGTGCTCAACCGCCAGATCCCGGTGGTGGACTTCACCTCCGCCATCGAGCTTGTGAAGGACGAAAACGGTCACTGCGCGGGCGCGATCCTCATGAACATGGAGACGAAGGAGCTGTACGTTGCGCGCGCCAAGACCGTCATTCTCGCTACCGGCGGCGCGGGACGGCTGCACTATCAGGGCTTCCCGACCTCGAACCACTACGGCGCGACGGCAGACGGGCTCATCCTCGGCTACCGCGCGGGCGCGAAGCTGCTGTATGCCGATACGCTTCAGTACCATCCCACGGGTGCGGCGTTCCCGGCACAGATCTACGGCGCGCTGGTGACGGAGAAGGTGCGCTCGGTCGGCGCAATGCTCGTGAACTGCGACGGCGAGGTGTTCATGAACCCGCTGGAAACGCGCGACGTTGCTGCGGCGTCCATCATCCGCGAGTGCTCCGCCCGTAATAAGGGCATCCAGACGCCGCTTGGCGACGCAGTGTGGCTGGACACGCCGATGATCGAGCTGAAAAACGGCGCCGGCACGATCGAAAAGCGCATCCCCGCCATGATGCGGATGTTCGGCAAGCACGGCATCGACATCCGCACCGAGCCGATCCTCGTCTATCCGACACTCCACTATCAGAACGGCGGTCTGCACATCACCTCCGACGGGCAGACAGACGTTGAGAACCTGTTTGCGGCCGGCGAGGTCGTGGGCGGCATCCACGGGCGCAACCGTCTGATGGGCAACAGTCTGCTCGACGTCATCGTCTTTGGGCGCAACGCGGGCGTGCACGCCTCCGAAAAGGCAAAGAGCGTGACGGTCGGCAAGCTGACACTCAGCCATCTTGAGGCGTTTGAGGCAGAGCGTGCCGTGAGCGGCAAGGCGGCGGAAAAGCTGTCACCGCAGCTCCTGCCGGATTATGCCCGCAGAGAAGAGCCTACCCTGGCAAAGTAAGAATTAGAGAGATTTAAGAGGAAGTACGTCATGTCATTTTCAATGAACGCCGCCAACTTCCTGATGCTGTCGGTCTTTGCGATCGCGGCAGTCGGGTATATTCTGGGGCGCATCACCATCAAGGGGATCAGCCTCGGCACGGCAGGCGTGTTTGTTATCGCACTCATCTACGGCGCATTTTTCGGATTGCACTTCAACTCCAAGTTCGTGCTCGAGGAGGTCAACTATGCCTCACAGGCGCTGAAGATCGTGGAAAACCTGGGGCTTGTGTTCTTTGTCACGTCCGTCGGCTTCATCGCCGGTCCGAACTTCTTCAAGAACATGAAGCACAACTTCAAGTCCTATGTGCTGCTGGGCTTTGTCATCATCTTCTCCGGCGGCATCGCGGCTACGCTCTGCCTGCTCGCTGCCCGCGCGCTGGAGAGCGGCACGCCGGGCTATGACCCGCAGCAGCTCACCGCCATCGTTACCGGGCTTCTGTCGGGTGCACTGACGTCCACCCCGGCGTTTTCGGCGACGAAGGAGGCTGTCGCAGCACAGTATCAGGACGCCGTCACGGTCGGCTACGGTATCGCGTACCTGTTCGGCGTCATCGGTGTGGTGCTGTTCGTGCAGCTCATGCCGCGCATCGTCCATGCCGATATGGCGGAGGAGGTGCGCAAGATCACCCATGTGGAAACGGGCGATGTGGAGAAGTTCAAGGGCAAGCTCCTGGAGTTTGACGACTTTGGCTTTACGCCGTTTGCGCTTGCCGCGGTGCTGGGCATTCTGGTCGGGTCAGTCAAGCTGTTCGGCTTCTTCTCGCTCACGACGACGGGCGGCACGCTGCTCATCTCTCTGGTGTTCGGGCACTTCGGTCATGTCGGACGCGCCGACCTGATGCCGAGTAAAAAGGTGCTTGAAACGTTCCGCGAGCTGGGGCTGATGGTGTTCCTGATCGGTGCGGGCGTGTCCGGCGGCATGAGCTTTGTGCGCTACTTTAAGCCGATCTACTTCGTCTACGGCATCGTGATGACGCTGCTGCCGATGATCCTCGGCTATCTCGTGGCGCGCTATGTGCTGAAGCTGAACCTGCTGAACATCCTCGGCTCGATCACGGGCGGCATGACGTCCACCCCGGCGCTCGGCACGCTCATCCATGTGGCGGGCACGAGCAACGTCGCCTCGGCATACGCGGCGACGTACCCCATCGCGCTCATCGCGGTGGTGCTGGTGACGCAGTTCTTGGTAACAGTGTTCTAAAATGTTAAAAGACCCGTCCGGCGTACAGCCGGACGGGTCATACAATTTCTATAAGCCTCGCAGAGTTTTGCGCCCGCAGGCGCAAAATAAAATTCGGGTCATTTTTGCCGGCGGCGTGTACGTCGGCAAAAATACTGCTCACGGAGCGGAGTGTGGAATTTGTGCGCTCGCGCACAAATTATGCGCGTAGCGCAGTGCAAGCCTTCTCAAACGAAAGCCCAGCGAAGCGGGTTTCGTTTGAAAGCGCGTCAAAATTCATTTTGGCGCGCGGCTTTCCAGGGGTTTTCGGGAAGGGGATCGGTCGGGTCCCAGCCGCGTCTGGCGTCGCTTAAGTCGATCTGCGGGGCGGCGGGGAGCTGCGTGGGCAATTCCAGATCGTCCACCAGCTCCACGGGTGTGCCGATGGGGATGTTGTCGTAGATCCACTTGGCAGCCTCCACCATCAGGCGGATGCAGCCCATGGACGCGCGCGTGCCGAGAAGGTTATATTCATCCGCCTCCAGATCGTCGGGATTCGGCGTGTAATACGGCACAGAGTGGAAGAGGATCTCGTGCGTGATGCGGGTGATGTACTGCCCATAGACGTAATTCCAGTTGGTCTTTTCCGAGCCGTAGAGCGTGTGCCAGCGAATTTTTTCGCCCGCGTAATATGTGCCGTAGGGCGTTGCGTAGCCGGTGGAGCAGAGGAACACGTTCTGCACGAGCGAATATGTACCGTCCTCTGCCTGCGCCCACACCACCACGGTGTTCTGCTTGTGCCCGATGGAAATGCGGTACGGCTGCGCCAGCGTTTTCAGCCGCGCGTAGTGCGCTGCGTCGTAATTTTCGATCTCCAGCGCCGCGTCATACGTCCACGTCTCCCCGCCGCTGGTCAGCTCCGCCGTGATCGTTGTGGAGGACGGCATGGTCTCCGAAAAACAGACCGTGACGCGGCAGACGGCGTAAGCGCCCTTCTGCGCCAGCAGCATCTGCGGCTGCGAGATGGGCACGCCGTCGCGATACCAGCGCAGCGTGCACAGCCGCGCCACGCCGTCCGGCAGATCGGGGAAGCGCAGCACGGCGGATGCCGTGGGCTCCTGCGGCGAAGCCGTACCAACGGTGAGCGTGGCAGGCAGCGTATACCCCTGCGCGCCCTGCGCGCCCACAGGCAGGCACAGCGCCGCGAGCAGCAGGCAGACAGTCAACAGAGAAATGATCCGTTTCATAGGCACTCCTGATCGGGAAACTAGTTTTCACTCGCTACATTATACTGCATTATGTCGGAAAAAGGCAACAGTGGATTTTTGCGCTCCGGGTGTGCTATACTGAAGATACCAAGAAAAAAGGGGGATGATGGAATGTATCCCAAACGAAAGCCGAAATCGGACCGTGAACGCTTTTTGGAGGCGTTTACAAAAAAGGTCGGCGCTGCGCCGGACGTCTATGTGCGCCGCAAGCTCGCCGCGGGCGTGGACGAAGGGCAGCTCCGGCAGATGTATGACCTGCTGGCGGTGGAGATCGCCCGGCGCATGCACTGCACCGCCATCCGCTACGCGGAGCTGAACACGGACGCGCAGAGCGCCTCCGCGCGGATGATCCGCCGTGCGTCGCAGGAAAGAATACCGCGCTGTGCACGCTGCGGGGCGCAGATGGTGCTGCGCACAGCGCAGAAGGGCGCGCGCAAGGGGCAGCGCTTCTGGGGCTGCTCCAACTACCCGGTGTGCCGGTTTACGATGGAGTACGGCGAAAAATGAAGCAGAATTATAAGCTGACCATCGCCTACGACGGCTCACGCTACTACGGCTGGGAGCACCAGCCGGACAAGCCCACCATTCAGGGTAAGCTCGAGGATGTGCTCACGCGCATGACGGGCGCGCCCGTGGACGTGATCGGCGCGGGGCGGACGGACGCGGGCGTACACGCCAAAGCGATGACGGCGAACGCCGTGCTGGACACGGAGCTTTCGCCGGAGGACATCCGCGACTACATGAACCGCTATTTGCCGGACGATATTTGCGTGCGCGAGGTGCGCGCCGCGTCCGAGCGCTTCCACGCGCGCTATAAGGCGGTGGGCAAGACGTATTGCTATACCTGCTACACCGGCGCGCTCAAGCCGGTCTTTGACCGCAAGTATGTCCTGACGCTCGAGCGCGCGCCGGACGTCGCCGCCATGCAGCGCGCCGCGGCGCTGCTCGTGGGCGAGCATGATTTTAAGAGCTTCTGCGGCAATCCGAAAATGAAAAAATCCACCGTCCGTCTGGTGGATCGCATCGAGATCGTGCAGAAGCGCGATTATCTCTACCTCAATTTCCACGGCACGGGCTTTTTGCAGAACATGGTGCGCATCTTAGTCGGCACACTGCTGGAGGTCGGCTACGGCAAGCGCCCGGCAGAGGAAATGCCAGAGATATTGGAGGCACGAGACCGCACACGCGCGGGCTACACAGTTCCGCCCCAGGGTCTGTGCCTGGTGAAGGTGGATTATTAGCAGCCCTTCAAGGCTTCGCGCGCAAGGGCTGGCGACCCTGTCCGCCCTGCGGTATGCACCCACAAACACGAACGCACCCCGTCGAATCCGTAAAATGTTTGTAGGGGTCGATGCCCAGATCGACCCGCACGGGGCACGTCCGTTTTTACGAAACGCCGCGACAAATTTGTCATTGCCCATCGGGCGGACAGAGGCGTCCGCCCCTACAAAACGTTGTGCGCGGTCGCCGCTCGTTGTGCAATTTTGATAGCGTGCCTTGCGCGGGCAGGGTAGAACCCAGCCCCCGCGGCATATCTGGTAGATTCTACGAGGTTGCCAATGGCACATTTGTTCTTGCAAGTGCCTACCGCGAAATCCCTCAGTCAGCTTTGCTGACAGTGTCTCTACCCTCTTTGTCCCTTCGGAGCATTTCCCCCCGATAGGGGGAATCGACCCTTTACACAAGGAAGCCTACGAGGGGCGCACGTCGGCGGTGCGCGAAAAATACGAGCCTCCCCGATTTGGGGAGGCTCTTCCCTTATCATCTTATTTCAGCGGCGCGGCGGCTGTAGAGGCGGGCGAGTCCGCCCTCGCTTGTCTCGCGGAACGCGCGGTTCATGCTCACGCCGGTCTCGTACATCGTGCGCACGACCATGTCAAACGAGATGTTGCGCGTGCCGACGAGGAAGCAAGCCAGATTGCACGCGTCCATCGCGCGCTTTGCCGCGACGGCGTTGCGCTCGATGCACGGGATCTGCACGAGTCCGCAGATAGGGTCGCAGGTGAGCCCGAGCTGGTGCTCCATGGCGATCTCGGCGGCGTATTCCGTCTGCTCGACGCTCATGTTCGTCAGCTCGCACATCGCGGCTGCCGCCATGGCGCAGGCTGTGCCGATCTCCGCCTGACAGCCGCACTCCGCGCCGGAGATGGACGCGTTATGCTTGACAATGTTGCCGAACACGCCCGCCACGGCGAGCGCCTGACAAATTTTGCGGTCGGGCAGGTCGTACTTTTCCTGCATATACAGCAGTACCGCCGGCAGCACGCCGCAGCTGCCGCAGGTGGGCGCGGTGACGATCGTGCCGTTGTCAGCGTTCTGCTCCGCCACGGCAAAGGCGTAGGCGCAGACGTGGCGCAGCTCCCGAATTTGCGGGATCTCATCCGGGCGCTCCTGCGTATAGAGCATTTTCGCCTTGCGCCGGACGTGCAGCCCGCCCGGCAGCTCGCCGGACGCGGCGAGACCATCACGCACGGAGGCGCGCATGGCGTCCCAGATGCCCTGCAAAAAGTCCCAGATCTCAGGACCTTCGTTCAGCTCGACATACTCCCAGAGTGAGATGCAGCGCCATTTGCAGAATTGCAGCACCTCGGCAAGTGAGTTTTCAGGATAGGTCTGCGCCTGCATCGCGTCGTTTTCGCGCCCCTCGAGCACAATATCGCCGCCGCCGACGGACTCCACGCGCAAAAACGCGGTCTGCTTATCGCCGGTGTATGCCAGAAGATCGAGCGTGTTGGGGTGCTTGAGGTCGGGTGGGTCAGTCTCAGAAAAGACGACGCTTGTGCGTGCCGCACCGAGCACATCGCGCAGCACACGGTCCGTGCCGTGCCCGACGCCGGTCTTGCTCAGCGAGCCGTACAGCACGACCTCAAAGCGCTCCGCGCCCGGATTTTCCTGCAAGAAAATGCGCGCGGCGCGCTCGGGGCCCATCGTATGCGAGCTGGACGGTCCTTTGCCGACTTTATATAAGTCCCGAATGGATCTCATTAGAAGTTCCTCCGTGGTATGTTTTAACTTGCGTCTGCATTATAGCAGACCCGGATGGGAAAAACAACGCCGGTGGGAGAAAAAGCACAAAAGCGCGCCCGGAGCAATTCTCCGGGCGCGGTTTATCAGGACACGGTTATAGGGCTTTGCGCGGCAGCGTCCGATTTTGTAAAGACGCGAATTTGCTCGACATGATGGTTTGCGACCTGCGTGACCTGCACATGGAGCGTCTCAAAATCGAACGTGTCGCCGGGGTCGGGCAGACGCCCAAACTGCTCGGTGACCCAGCCGCTGACGGAGGACATTTCGCAATCGCCCCGCAGACCGAAGTGATCGGCAAAGTCGTCAAAGCTCATCCCGGCATCGACGAGATAGGAATCCGCGGACACCTGACGGACCGGCGTCTCTTCTTCGTCGTGCTCATCCCAAATTTCGCCGACCAGCTCCTCCAGAATATCCTCCATCGTCACGATCCCGCACGTTCCGCCGTATTCATCGACCACAACGGCGACGTGCGTTTTCATCTTCTGGAGCTTTTTGAGCAGCAGGCTGATCGGCTCGCGCTCCAACGCGTAGACCGGCGGGAGAAGGATGTCGCGCAGCGGCTTGTCCGTCACGCCGCAGCCAACGTAAAAGTCCTTCTGGTGGATCGTGCCGAGAATGTTGTCGATGGAATCCTGATAGATGAGAAGTCGGGAATATTTCGTCTCCGTAAACAGCGCGGCGACCTCTTCTTTTGTGGCGGTGATGGGGAGCGCTGCCAGATCGGTGCGGTGGATGAGAATATCCTCCGCGCGCTGCTCGGAGAAGTCGATCGCATTTTTCAGCAGCTCGCCTTCGTCTTTATCAATGCTGCCGTCCTGCTGCACCTCATCGACGAGCATGAGCAGCTCCTCCTGCGACATTTTCGTGTCGGCATTGAGGCGGAAGATTTTGGACAGCAGCTTTTTCCAGAGCGAAAAGAGCGTGTTGAGCGGCGTAAAGAGAATGATCAGCACGCGCAGCAGCGGTGCAGAGAGCATCGCGCACCGCTCCGCGCTGTCCTTGGCGATGCTTTTCGGCGAAATTTCGCCGAAGATCAGCACAACGACCGTGACGACCACGGTAGAGATCGTCGCGCCGGCGTCGCCGTAATGCCTGACAAACAGCACCGTACCGATGGACGCTGTGGCGATATTCACGATGTTGTTGCCGATGAGGATCGTGGAGAGCAGCCGGTCATAGCGCTCGAGCAGCTTGCAGACCAGCGCCGCGCGCTTGTTGCCCTTTTCGGCAAGGGTTTTGAGCTTTGTGGTGTTTGCGGAGGAAAATGCCGTTTCCGTCGCCGAAAAATAGGCGGAAAACGCCAGGCAGACTGCCATAATGATGAGGCAAGTAGTGGTAGACAATGTATGTTGCTCCTTTTCTGTCATCTGAAGTTGTGATTATGATGTTACTGCACCGCTAGAGACGCAAAAAAGCACGTCCGCGCTGCGTCCCGCAGTGCAGATATGCTCCCAAAATCAAATGACAAATGTGGTGCGTACTGGGACAGTCACTGCTGTCGGAGTCCATTTGCTTCATTCCTTTCGTATAAATTGTGGTTATTATACCAGAAATGACAGGTTCGTCAAGATAAAAAAGTAAACGGCGCTCCTGTGCGGAGCGCCGCTTCGGGCGGTGAGGCTTTGGCGGGGCTTTCTGAACGGCGCGGCGGTGGATGCAGCGGGACGGCACTATTTTTCCTGCTTTTTTGCCAGCGCTTCGAGCGCCAGCTCGCCGGCGAGCTTAAACAGCGCGTCGGACAGCACCTGCTCGACGCTCAGACCCGCCGCGCCGGCGACCCGGCGGTAAAATCGGGCGGCGCTTGTATCCAGAGTGACGGTAAATTCGGGCATGGAAACACTCCTTCCAGTCAGTAGTTCATTTTATGTCAGGGGGATTGACAGATGTGATAGAATAGTTTTGTTACTGTGGAGTATTATTTCCGAGAGGATGAAAAATATGGCTAAAGAGAAAAAGGTCGAACAGATCACCGACATGGAACAGGATTTTGCGCAGTGGTATACCGACATCTGCCGCAAGGCGGAGCTGGTGGAATACGCCAGCGTGAAGGGCTTTACCATCCTGCGCCCGTATGGCTACGCCATCTGGGAAAATATCCAGCGCATCATGGACGGCGAGTTCAAGAAAACGGGGCATGAAAACGTCGCCATGCCGGTGCTTATCCCCGAGAGCCTGCTCAAAAAAGAGGGCGAGCTCGTAAACGGCTTCGCGCCGGAGGTGGCGTGGGTCACGATGGGCGGCAGCGAAAAGCTGGAGGAGCGTCTGGCGTTCCGCCCGACGTCCGAGACGATGTTCTGCGACCACTGGTCGCAGGTGCTGCAATCGTACCGCGAGCTGCCGATGCTCTACAACCAGTGGTGCTCCGTCATCCGCTGGGAAAAGACAACGCGCCCGTTCCTGCGCAGCCGCGAGTTCTGGTGGCAGGAGGGTCACACCATCCACGAGACCGCCGAGGAAGCCATCCACGAGACGGAGCAGCAGCTCAAATGCTACGCCGATTTCTTTGAGAACGTGCTGGCGATCCCGGTCGTGCCCGGGCAGAAGACCGAAAAGGAAAAATTCGCGGGCGCGGAGGCGACCTACACCGTCGAATGCCTGATGAAGGATCACAAGGCGCTGCAGGGCGCGACGAGCCACTACTTCGGCGATAAATTCTCCCGCGCGTACAATGTGACCTTTACGGGGCGCGATAATAAGCTCCAGTATCCGTTCCAGACCTCGTGGGGCTCGACCACGCGCATGATCGGCGCGGTCATCATGGCGCACGGCGACAACAACGGTCTCGTGCTGCCGCCCAAGATCGCGCCGGTGCAGGTGATCGTGCTGCCGGTGGCGATGCACAAGGCGGGCGTGCTCGAAAAGGCGACGGAGCTCAAGGAGCGCCTCACCGCCGCGGGTCTGCGCGTCAAGCTCGACGATTCTGACAACTCCATGGGCTGGAAGTGCGCGCAGTATGAGATGAAGGGCGTGCCGGTGCGTGTGGAGATCGGTCCGCGCGACATCGAGGCGGGGCAGTGCGTGCTCGTGCGCCGCAACGACGGCGAAAAGACCGTCGCTTCGCTCGACCAGTTAGAGTCCGCCGTGCAGGAGCAGCTTGCGCTCGTGCAGAAGGGGATGTTCGATAAGGCAAAGCAGAACCTCGACAGCCACATCTTCGAGGCGCACTCCATCGAAGAGGCAAAGCAGCTCCAGAAGGAGCACGGCGGCTTCATCAAGACGATGTGGTGCGGCGATGTGGAATGTGAGCTCAAGATGAAGGAAGAGGGCGGAATGTCGTCCCGCTGTATGCCGCTCCGGCAGGAGCACCTCGGCGATGTGTGTCCGATCTGCGGAAAACCGGCGAAGAAAATGATCTACTGGGGCGTCGCATACTAAAAGACCCGGCATTTTCTCCAAAACGCCGAAATTTTCCTGCAATTTTTATGAAAAATCCTCAAAACCCCCTTGACACCAAGGGGGTTTTATTATATGATACTAAGGCGCGCGAATGGCGTTAGCAACGCTACCACGCGTGTCAAATGCGATGATGCAGGAGATTGCGCCCCGGGCGGTAACTTCTGCGGAGTATGTCCGGTCATCGGGCGGCTGAGGATCCTCTGTGCAGCGTATATCGCCGCAGTGGAGAAGGCCGGCACAACGTCGGTCTTTTTTCATGGTGCGGAGTGATACGCACGGCATAGCGTACAGACAGTCCTCGACCGTACCCAGAAGCCAAAGAAACTGAGTACGTCACATCAAGGAGGAAACATTCATGGCAAAACAGGAAATGATTCGTATTCGCCTGAAGGCTTACGATCATCAGCTCATCGACGCGAGTGCAGAAAAGATCGTCGAGACCGCAAAGCGCAACGGCGCGTCCGTCTCCGGCCCGATCCCGCTGCCCACCCGCAAGGAAGTCGTCACCATCCTTCGCGCTGTTCACAAGTATAAGGATTCCCGTGAGCAGTTTGAGCGCAGAACCCACAAGAGACTGATCGACATTCTCAACCCCAACCAGAAGACCGTCGAGGCTCTGATGAGCCTGGATCTGCCGGCTGGCGTTGAAATTGAGATAAAGCTGTAATCTATATTATAGTTACAGCAGCCCGCCACGGTTCGTCATGTATGAGGACGGACGGGTCATGTTGATAAACCAAGGCGTGCCCAATGCGCAAGTTTGTCAACCAATAACCTTAAATTAGGAGGAAACACAAATGCAAATGCAGAAGGCGATCATCGGCAAAAAAGTGGGCATGACCCAGATTTTCGATGAGAGCGGCAAGGTCATCCCGGTAACGGTGATCGAAGCGGGTCCCTGCGTCGTGACGCAGAAGAAGACCGCTGAAAAAGACGGCTACGACGCCATCCAGCTCGGCTTTGAGGACGTGAAGGAATCGAAGCTGTCCAAGCCTGAGGCCGGACATCTGAAAAAGGCAGACGTCACCCTCAAGCGTCATCTCAAGGAGTTCCGCATTGAAAAGGCTGCCGAGGCAAACGTCGGCGACGAGATCAAGGCGAGCATCTTCGCGGTCGGCGACAAGATCGACGTCACCGGCATCAGCAAGGGCCACGGCTACGAAGGTCCTGTCAAGCGCTGCGGCGGTCATCGCACCCCGATGACGCACGGCGGCGGCCCGGTCCACCGTCAGGCTGGTTCCATGGGTCCGACCTCTTCTCCGAGCCGGATCTTCAAGGGCCACAACGGTGCAGGTCAGATGGGCAACGAGCAGGTCACCGTCGAAAATCTTGACATCGTCAAGGTCGATGACGAGCTGAACATGATCGTCGTCCGCGGCGCGATCCCCGGTCCGAAGGGCGGCATCGTGTATCTGAAGAACACGGTGAAGAACTTCAAGGAAAAGGGCAGCGCTGCCAACGCCAGCATCAACCCGCAGAAGGCTTCCGCGCGTACCAACCCGCAGAAGGCTTCGGCAAGAAACCGCTAAGAGAGGAGAGTAAATCATGCAGACTAAAGTTTTTGATATGGCTGGTAAGCAGGTCGGCGAGATCGAACTCTCTGATGCTGTGTTCGGCGTAGAAATCAATGAAGCTGTCGTTCACGACGTTGTGAAGAACCATCTGGCAAACTGCCGCCAGGGCACGCAGAGCGCGCTGACCCGTGCGGAGGTTTCCGGCGGCGGCATCAAGCCGTGGCGTCAGAAGGGCACCGGCCGCGCCCGTCAGGGCTCGATCCGCGCTCCGCAGTGGTATCACGGCGGCATCGTGTTCGCCCCGAAGCCCCGCGATTACAGCTACACCCTCAACAAGAAGGTCAAGCGCCTGGCTCTGAAGTCCGTGCTGACTGCCAAGGCTCAGGAAGAGAACCTCGTCGTGATCGACGCCATCAAGATGGACGAGATCAAGACCAAGACCTTCAAGCAGTTCCTGCAGGCAGTCGATGCTGACTGCAAGGCACTGGTCGTGACGGCTGAGAATGACGCGATCGTTGTCAAGTCCGCCGCCAACATCCCCGGCATCGTCGTTACATTCGCCAACCTGATCAACGTCTACGACGTGCTCAACGCGAAGAAGCTCGTTGTTGACAAGGCTGCGCTGGCTAAGATTGAGGAGGTGTTCGCATAATGAAGACCGCTTACGATATTATCATCAAGCCCGTCATCACCGAACAGTCCATGGAAGCCACGGAAGAAAAGAAGTACGTGTTCCAGGTTGCGCTCACTGCCAACAAGACTGAGATCCGCAAGGCTGTTGAGGAGATCTTCGGCGTCAAGGTCGAAAAGGTCAACACCATCCGCATGGAAGGCAAGATGAAGCGCCAGGGCGCTGCTCCTGCCGGCCGCCGCGCCAACTGGAAGAAGGCGATGGTCAAGCTGACTGCCGATTCCAAGACCATCGAGTTCTTCGAAGGCATGGTCTAATAACGAGAAGGAGTGTAACGCAATATGGCGATCAAATCTTTTAAGCCGTATACCCCGTCGAGAAGAAACATGACCGTTTCCGCGTTCGACGGCGTGGATAAAAAGGCGAAGCCCGTTCGCTGCCTGCTGGACACCGTCAAGAAAAACGGCGGCCGCAACAGCTACGGCAGAATCACCGTCCGCCATCGCGGCGGCGGCAACAAGCGCAAGTTCCGTATCATCGACTTCCGTCGTGATAAGAAGGAAATGACCGCAACGGTCCTGCGCCTGGAGTACGACCCCAACCGCAGCGCGTTCATCGCCCTGCTCAAGTATGAGGATGGCGAACTGCGCTACATCCTCGCGCCCGTCGGTCTGAAGGCAGGCGACACTGTCGTCGCTTCCGCCACCGCCGACATTAAGCCCGGCAACTGCCTGCCCGTCGCCAACATCCCCGTCGGCACGGTCATCCACAACATCGAGCTGTACCCGGGTCGCGGTGCTCAGCTTGTCCGCTCTGCGGGCACGGCTGCGCAGCTCATGGCAAAGGACGGCGAGATGGCGCAGGTCCGTCTGCCCTCCGGCGAAGTCCGCCTCGTCCGCATGAACTGCACCGCAGTCATCGGTCAGGTCGGCAACATCGACCATGAGAACGTGCACATCGGCAAGGCCGGTCGTACCCGTCACATGGGCATCCGCCCGACCGTCCGCGGTTCTGTCATGAACCCGAACGACCACCCGCACGGCGGCGGCGAAGGCAAATCTCCTGTTGGTCATCCCGGTCCTATGACCCCGTGGGGCAAGCCGGCTATGGGCCTCAAGACCCGCAAGGCGAAGAACCGCACCAACAAGTATATCTTTAAGCGCAGAAACGCGAAGTAAGGGGGATATAAAATGAGCAGAAGTATTAAAAAAGGCCCGTTTGTAGCGCCTGAACTCTTCAAACGCGTGGAAGAACTGAACAAGGCGGGCGAGAAGAAGGTTCTCAAGACCTGGTCCAGAGCTTCGACGATCTTCCCCTCCTTCGTGGGTCACACCATCGCTGTGCACGACGGCCGCCGTCATGTGCCGGTGTATATCACGGAAGACATGGTCGGTCATAAGCTGGGTGAGTTCGTTCCCACCAGAACGTTCCGTGGTCACTCCGGCAGCAAGACCACCAATTCGTAATGAAGGAGGACGCAAAGAGTATGGAAGCAAAAGCATATCTGAGATACCTGCGTATCTCCCCGCGTAAGGTCGGCATCGTTTGCGACCTCATCCGCGGCAAGGACGTCAAGACCGCAGCGGCTTATCTGATGCAGACTCCCAAGGCTGCCTCCGAACCGATGCTCAAGCTGCTCAAGAGCGCCATCGCCAACGCAGAGAACAACCACCAGATGGATGCTGAAAAGCTCTACGTTTCCACGGCGCTCGCCGATCCCGGTCCCACGCTTAAGCGTGGTATGCCGCGGGCACAGGGCAGATACAACCGTATTCTGAAGAGAACCACTCACATCACCCTTGGTGTGAGCGAGAAGGCTTAAGCAGGAGGTTACTATGGGACAGAAAGTTAATCCCCATGGATTGCGCGTTGGCGTAATTAAGGATTGGGACTCTCGCTGGTATGCCCGTGAGGATAAAGTCGGTGATCTGATCGTTGAGGACTACAACATCCGCAAGCAGCTCAAGAGCACCCTTTACTCCGCCGGTATCGCCAAGATCGAGATCGAAAGAGATAACGCAAAGGTCAAGATCAACATTCACTGCTCCCGTCCCGGTGTCATCATCGGCAAGGGCGGTCAGGACATCGAAAAGCTGCGCCTGTCCATCGAGAAGAAGCTCGGCAAGACCGTGGCGCTCAACATCGTTGAGATCCGCAGCCCCGACATGAACGCGCAGCTCGTCGCGGAGAACATCGCCGCGCAGCTCGAAAAGCGTATTTCCTTCCGCCGCGCGATGAAGCAGGCGATCCAGCGCGCCACGCGTCTGGGTGTGAAGGGCATCAAGTGCACCTGCGGCGGCCGTCTGGGCGGCGCTGAGATCGCACGCACCGAGTCCTATCACGAAGGCACCATCCCCCTTCAGACCATCCGTGCCGACATCGACTACGGCTTCGCCGAGGCGAACACCACCTATGGCAAGGTCGGCTGCAAGGTCTGGATCTACAAGGGCGAGGTGCTCAACTCCACGCTGCGTTCCGAGAACCCGGAGCCCGCACGCCGTGAGCGCCGCGACCGCCGTCAGGGTGATCGCCGCCAGGGTGATCGCCGCTACGGTGACCGCCGCAATGATGGCGAGCGCCGTCCGTACAACAACAATAACGGCGAGCGCCGCAGCTACAATGACCGCAGGGAAGGAGGCAACCGCTAATGCTGATGCCCAAAAGAACAAAATATCGCCGCGTTCAGAGAGGCCGCATGAAGGGCACTGCTTCCCGCGGCAACAAGATCGCTTACGGCGAATTTGGTATCCAGGCGTGTGAACCCGGCTGGATCACCGGCAACCAGATCGAGGCGGCCCGTGTCGCCATGACCCGTTACACCAAGCGTGGCGGTCAGGTCTGGATCAAGATCTTCCCCGACAAGCCTGTTTCCAAGAAGGCACTTGGCGTCCGTATGGGCTCTGGTAAGGGCGCGCCCGAATACTGGGTCGCGGTCGTCAAGAATCAGAAAGTCATGTTCGAAATTGGCGGTGTTCCCGAAGCGGAAGCACGCGAGGCTCTGCGTCTGGCGCAGCACAAGCTGCCCATCAAGACAAAGATCATCGCCAGAGAAGCCCCGGAATCCGAGAATGGTGGTGAATAATGATGAAGGCAAACGAAATCCGTAAACTGTCTGCCGCTGAGCTGGAAGGCAAGCTGGCTGAGCTGAAAAAGGATCTGTTCATGCTGCGCATGCAGCACGCGACCAACCAGCTCGATAACCCGCTGCGCATCGCGGCTGTTAAGAAAGACATTGCCCGCATCAAAACTATTATTCGTGAGAACGCGACCAAGAACTGAGGAGGAAACAGCAAATGAGTGAAAATACCAGAGCTTTCCGCAAAACCAGGGTTGGTACCGTCGTCTCCGATAAGATGGACAAAACAATCGTGGTTGCGATTGAAACGAGCGTACAGCACAAGCTGTACCACAAGATCATCAAGAGAACCTACAAGCTGAAGGCACACGACGAAAAGAACGAGTGCGGTATCGGCGATACCGTCAAGGTCATGGAGTGCCGCCCGCTGTCCAAGGACAAGAGATGGCGTCTTGTAGAGATCATCGAAAAGGCTAAGTAAGGAGGTCGACAACACATGATCCAAAGTGAAAGCTATCTGAAGGTTGCCGACAACACCGGCGCCAAGGAAATCAAGTGCATCCGTGTACTCGGCGGCGCAAAGCGCAAATTCGGCAGCATCGGCGACGTGTGCGTCTGCTCCGTGCGCAAGGCAGCTCCGAACGGCACGGTCAAGAAGGGCGAGGTCGTCAAGGCTGTCATCGTCCGCTCTGTCAAGGGCGCTCGCCGCGCCGACGGTACCTACGTCCGCTTTGACGAGAACGCCGCTGTTCTCATCAAGGACGACAACAGCCCTCGCGGCACCCGTATTTTTGGGCCGGTGGCGAGAGAACTTCGTGACGCTGGTTTCATGAAGATCTGCTCCCTGGCACCCGAAACCGTTTAATAGGGGGACCATGAGATGAACATTAAGAAAAACGATACCGTGATCGTCCTGTCCGGCAAGGACAAGGGCAAGAAGGGCAAGGTCCTCGTGGCTATGCCCGCTGCCGGCAAGATCGTTGTCGAAGGCATCAACATGGCTTCCTGCCACGTCAAGCCCAAGAAGGAGGGCGAACAGGGCGGCATCATCCGCAAGGAGACCCCGCTGTACGCCTGCAAAACGATGCTTGTCTGCCCGAAGTGCGGCAAGGCGACTCGCCACGCTGTCAAGCTGGAAGGCGACAAGAAGGTCCGCGTCTGCAAGAAGTGCGGACAGGAAATTTGAGAGGGAGGCGTTCATAAATGGCTAGACTGAAAGTTAAGTATACCGAAGAGATCGCACCCGCTCTCATGTCCAAGTTCCAGTATAAGAGCGTCATGCAGATCCCGAAGCTCAGCAAGGTCATCGTCAACGTTGGCTGCGGTGAGTCCAAGAACAACGCAAAAGAGATCGAGGCGATCTGCAAGGACATCGCTACCATCACCGGTCAGAAGCCCATCACCACCAAGGCCCGCAAGTCCGTTGCGAACTTCAAGGTCCGTGAAGGCGAGACTGTCGGCGTCAAGGTCACCCTCCGCGGCGAGCGTATGTGGGAGTTCCTCGATCGTCTGTTCAACGTGGCGCTGCCCCGTGTCCGCGACTTCCGCGGCATCAACCCCAACTCCTTCGACGGCCGCGGCAACTACGCCTTCGGTCTGAAGGAACAGCTCATCTTCCCGGAAATCGAGTACGACAAGGTCGATAAGATCCGTGGCATGGACATCTGCATCTGCACCACCGCCACCACCGACGAAGAAGCCAAGGAACTGCTGACCATGGTCGGCGCTCCGTTCTACGCGTAATTTGGGAGGATTTGACGAATGGCTAGAAAAGCAATGATTCTCAAGCAGAAGGAAGAACCCAAGTTCTCCACCCGCTACTACAACCGCTGCAAGATCTGCGGTCGTCCCCATGCGTACCTGCGTGACTACGGCGTGTGCCGTATCTGCTTCCGCGAGCTGGCTTACAAGGGTCAGATCCCCGGAGTTAGAAAGGCATCTTGGTAAATCTTTTTCGGCTATGCTGCGTTATTTGCGGTTCGGCGTATAGCATATACGCCTTCACCGTAAAACCTTGCCTAGCGAAAAAATCTTTGCCAATCTGCCCTCAAGAGCATTGAGAGGGTAGAAAAACCTCGCCGAAAGGTGAGGGGAGACGTCGATCTCCCATGAAATTCTGTTATCGCCAGGGCGGCGGACACGCCGCCCTCCAACGATAAAAATACGGATGACGAAAGGTCACGGTTAATTGGGTGTTCCTTGGTTACTTTGGACGCAGCGTATAAATTAGTCGTGATACCTCGCCACCGGAACCGCTTTCTGCGGTAACTTCAAACTAGGAGGAAACACAAATGCAAATCACCGATCCCGTTGCTGATATGCTGACCCGTATTCGGAACGCAAACACAGCAAAGCACGAGAAAGTCGATGTGCCGGCTTCCAATCTGAAGAAGTCCATCGCACAGATCCTGCTCGACGAGGGCTACATCAAGTCCTATGAGATCGTCGAGGACGGCACGCAGGGTATCATCCGCATTCAGCTTAAGTACCTGGCAGGCAAGGAGAAGGTCATCAGCGGTCTGCGCCGCGTGTCCAAGCCCGGTCTGCGTGTGTACGCCGGTGCTGACGAGCTGCCGAAGGTCCTCAAGGGTCTCGGTATCGCCATCATTTCCACTTCCAAGGGCGTTATGACCGACAAGGCTGCGCGTGCGAACCATGTCGGCGGCGAAGTCCTGGCGTTTGTATGGTAAGGAGGGTATTGAACAATGTCTAGAATTGGTAGAATGCCCATTACCGTTCCCGCGGGCGTTGAGGTCACCATTGCCGAGGGCAATGTCGTTACCGTCAAGGGTCCGAAGGGCACGCTGACGCAGGCGATGCGTCCTGAAATGATCATCAAGCACGAGGGTGCCGTCATCACGGTCGAGCGTCCCTCGGAAGACAAGCTGCACAAGAGCCTCCACGGTCTGACTCGCTCGCTGGTGCATGACATGGTCGTCGGTGTGACGGAAGGCTTCAAGAAGGAGCTGGACATCAACGGCGTCGGCTACAAGGCAAGCAAAGAGGGCAACAAGCTCGTGATGAACCTCGGCTACTCCCATCTGGTCACGATGGAAGAGATCGACGGCATCACCGTTGAAGTCCCCGCGCCCAACAAGGTCATCATCCACGGCATCGACAAGCAGAAGGTCGGTCAGTATGCCGCGAACGTGAGAGCCAAGAGACCGCCTGAACCCTATAAGGGCAAGGGTATCAAATATACCACCGAGGTCGTTCGCCATAAAGAAGGCAAGGCCGGCGGTAAGAAATAATTAGGAGGTGTGCCATCATGGTAAAAACTTTTGACAAGAACGCACAGCGTATGAAGCGTCATACCAGAGTGCGCGGCAAGATCTCCGGCACGCCCGAAAGACCTCGCCTCAACGTCTATCGCAGCAATGCGAACATCTATGCTCAGGTCATCGACGATGTAAACGGCGTGACTCTGGTTTCCGCATCCACTCTCGACAAGGAATTTGAAGGTGCTACCGGCAACAAGGAAGCCGCCCGCAAGGTCGGCAAGCTCGTCGCCGAGCGCGCCAAGGCAAAGGGCATCGACACTGTCGTGTTCGATCGTGGCGGTTATATCTATCACGGTCGTGTGGCAGAGCTTGCTGAGGGCGCCCGTGAAGGCGGCCTGGAATTCTGATCGGAGGAGGATAAACAATGGCTTACAATAGAGATAGAGCACCGAAGGAAGACAACGCTCCCGAGTTTATCGAGAAGGTCGTCTACCTCAACCGTGTTTCTAAGACCGTCAAAGGCGGTCGTGTCATGAAGTTCTCCGCGCTGGTCGTCGTTGGTGACGGCAAGGGTACTGTCGGCTACGGTCTGGGCAAGGCTGCCGAAGTTTCCGAAGCGATCCTCAAGGGCATCGCCGACGCGAAGAAGAACATGGTCAAGATCACCCTCGAAGGAACGACAATCCCGCATGACGTCATCGGTGTGTTCGGCGCCGGCCGCGTGATGCTCAAGCCCGCCCCCGAAGGCACCGGCATCATCGCCGGCGGCGCGGTCCGTGCGGTGATGGAGGCTGTCGGTATTTCCAACATTCGTGCAAAGTGCCTGCGCTCGAACAACCCGCAGAACGTCGTCAAGGCGACGATGCAGGGTCTGATGAGCCTGCGTGATGCCGCTCAGGTGGCGCGCATCCGCGGCAAGAGCGTGGAAGAGATCGTCGGTTAAGGAGGACTTTTGAACATGGCTAATCTGAGAATTAAGCTTGTCAAGAGCCTCAACGGCCGTCTTGAGAAGCACATTGCCACTGCGCATTCCCTGGGTCTGCGCAAGATCGGTCAGGAGACCATTCAGCCTGACAACACCCAGACCCGCGGCAAGATCGCAAAGATCGGCTACCTGCTGCAGGTTACGGAAGAACAGTAAGGAGGACAAGTAGATGAATCTGCATGAACTTGCTCCGGTTATGGGTTCTACCCACGTTGACAAGCGCAAGGGTCGCGGCACGGGCTCCGGCAACGGCAAGACCGGCGGCCGCGGGCACAAGGGTCAGAAGGCGCGCTCCGGCGGCAAACTCCGCATCGGTTTTGAAGGCGGTCAGATGCCTCTGGCTCGCCGCATCCCGAAGCGCGGCTTCAACAACATCTTTGCAAAGCCCCTGACGGCGATCAACGTTGCCGTCCTCAACCGCTTTGAGAGCGGCGCTGTCGTCGATGCGGCTGCGCTGATCGAAAAAGGCATCCTGCATGATTGCAAGTACGGTCTGAAGGTTCTCGGTAACGGCAGCGTTACCGTGAACGTGACTGTGAAGGCGGCCGCCTTCTCCGAGTCTGCCAAGGAAAAGATCGAAAAGGCAGGCGGAAAGGCAGAGGTGGTGTAAGTGTTTTCCACACTCCGTAACGCATGGAAGATCCCCGAGCTGCGCAAGAAGCTCATCTTCACACTGATCGTGCTGCTGATCTACAGACTTGGCAGCTGCGTTCCGGTTCCGTATGTGAACATCGACCTCCTCGCTGAAACATTCCGTCTTAGATTCGCAGATACGGTCCTCGGACTGTACAATGCAATGTCCGGCTCGGCATTCTCGCAGGCGACCGTGTTCGCCCTCGGTATCCAGCCGTACATCAACGCGTCCATCATCATTGAGCTGCTGACCATCGCCATCCCCGCTCTGGAGCGCCTGGCGAAGGAGGGCGGCGAAGAGGGCCGCAAGAAGATCAAAAACATCACCCGCTACTCCACGATCGGTCTTGGGCTGCTGATGGGCTTTGCCTACTTCATCATGCTCAAGAACTACAACCTGCTCAATGAAGGGCAGACCGGCTTCCTCTATGGTCTGGTCATCGTCCTGACGTTTACGGCCGGTGCATCCTTCCTGATGTGGATGGGTGAGCAGATCGACGAGTTCGGCATCGGCAACGGCATTTCCATGATCCTGTTCGCCGGCATCGTCTCCCGCATCCCGTCTCTGGTGACCAACCTGTTCTCCATGAAGTGGTATGTGTCGGTCCTGCTGGTCGTCGGCATCCTGGCGATCGTTGTGTTCATCGTGTTCATCACCGATTCCGAGCGCCGCATCCCCGTGCAGTATGCAAAGCGTGTGGTCGGTCGTAAGATGTACGGTGGGCAGAACACACACCTGCCGATCAAGGTCAATATGTCCGGCGTGCTGCCGATCATCTTTGCACAGTCCATCGCCTCTCTGCCGGCCACGATCGTTGCCTTCACGGGCACCGGCTCGAGTGGCTTCTGGAACTGGATGAACACCTATGTGTTCGACACGAAGAGCGTCGTATACATGGTCTGCTACTTCCTGCTGATCATCGCGTTCAGCTACTTCTACGCGACGATCCAGTTCAACCCCATCGAGATCGCCAATAACCTCAAGAAGAACGGCGGCTTCATCCCCGGCTTCCGCCCGGGCAAGCCGACCTCCGACTTCATTCTGAAGGTCATCAACAAAATCACGCTCTTCGGTGCGCTGTATCTTGCGATCGTTGCGCTGCTCCCGATCATTGTGGGTACGATCCTGGGCAACAACAGCCTCGGCATCGGCGGCACGTCCGTTATCATCGTGGTCGGTGTTGCACTGGAGACCGTTAAGGCGATGGAAGCGCAGATGCTGATGCGCCACTACAAGGGATTCCTCGAATAATCCGGGAGGGGTTGGCATGAAACTGATTCTTTTGGGCGCTCCGGGCGCAGGCAAAGGAACACAGGCGGAGATCATCAGCAAAAGGCTGAACATCCCCACCATCTCGACCGGCAACATTCTCCGCGAGGCGATCAAAAACGGCACGCCGACCGGTCTGAAGGCAAAAGAATTTATGGATAACGGCAAGCTCGTTCCCGACGATGTCATCATTGGCATCGTTCGGGAGCGGGTAGCCCGTGAGGATTGCGCGAACGGCTACATCCTGGACGGTGTGCCCCGCACGATCCCGCAGGCACAGGCTCTGGAGGACGCCGGTATCCACTTCGACTGTGTTGTGTCCATCGAGATCGCCGACAGTGTGATCGAAGCGCGTATGACCGGCCGCCGCGTCTGCGGCAGCTGCGGCGCGAGCTTCCACATTGCTGCAAATCCGCCCAAAAAAGAGGGCGTCTGTGATCTGTGCGGCGGTGAGCTGGTCATCCGCAAGGATGACGCACCCGAAACGGTCAAGAACCGTCTGAAGGTGTTCCACACGGAAACGGAAGCACTCAAGGACTTCTACCGCAAGCTCGGCATCCTCAAGCTGGTCGAAGGCGACCAGCCCATCGAGGCGGCGACGGCGGAGATCCTGCGGGCGCTGGGAGTGTAATATGATCCCAGTCAAAAACGAGCGCGAACTGATGGTCATGCGCAAGGCCTGTAAAATTACCGCGGCAGCGCGTGCTTTGGCAGGCGAAATGGTAAGACCGGGCGTTACGACCAGACAGATCGACAAAGCTGTGCATGATTATATCGTGTCACAGGGCGCGAAACCGACGTTCCTTGGTTATGGAGGTTTTCCCGCCAGCACCTGCATCTCCATCAACGAGGTCGTGATCCACGGCATTCCGGGCGACCGGGTGCTGCGTGAGGGCGACATCGTCTCGGTGGACGTGGGCGCGAGCTGGGGAGGTTTTACGGGTGACTGCGCCGCAACCTTTGCCTGTGGGAGAATTTCTCCCGAGGCACAAAAGCTCATTTCGGTGACGGAGCAGAGTTTTTACGAGGGGATTCGCTTTGCCCGGCAGGGCTGCCGGATCTCGGATATTGGTCACGCTGTTCAGACGTATGTCGAGCAGCACGGCTTTGGTGTGGTGCGCGCCTTCGTAGGTCACGGCGTAGGCGAGCAGATGCACGAAGAGCCCGAAGTCCCGAACTTCGGCTCTCCTGGCAGAGGACCGCGCATGGTCAAAGGCATGACCCTGGCGATCGAGCCGATGGTTACACAGGGCACTTACGAGGTGAAGGTCCTGAAAGACCGTTGGACGACCGTAACTGCCGATGGCAAGCTCGCGGCACACTATGAAAACTCGATACTCATCACCGACGGAGAGCCGGAAATTCTCACCGTCTGCGAGGACCGCTGAGTATGGATATTGGCAAATCGGACATGATTGTTTCGTTGGCGGGACGCGATAAGGGTCAGTTCTTTTTCGTGGTGGACACGGATGGGGACTTCGTCCTGATCGCCGACGGCAAGGGCAGGAAGCTCGAAACGCCCAAACGCAAAAAACGCAAACATATTCAGAAGGTTCTGCAAGCCGATACACGCGTCGCCGAGAAGATTCGCAACGGCGACAAGGTTCTCAATAGCGAATTACGAAGGGAATTGGCTGTATTCAGCCAAAAATTCAACAGTCAAAACCAAGGGGGTTAATTGATCTTGGCAAAAGACGACGTAATCGAACTTGAGGGCATCGTAACCGATGCACTGCCGAATGCCATGTTCTCGGTCGATATTGGCGGTGGACACACCATTCTGGCACACATTTCCGGCAAGCTCCGGATGAACTTTATCAAGATCCTGCCCGGTGACAAGGTGACGGTTCAAATGTCCCCGTATGATCTGACCAGAGGCAGAATCACATGGAGAAGCAAGTAGAGATTCAATTCTCATATGGAGGTTAAACAACATGAAGGTAAGACCGTCCGTAAAGCCCATGTGCGAGAAGTGCAAGATCATTAAGCGCAAGGGCCGCGTAATGGTAATTTGTGAAAACCCGAAGCATAAGCAGAGACAAGGTTAATAGGAGGTGCTCTGAATAGTATGGCACGTATTGCTGGTATTGACCTGCCCCGTGAAAAGCGAATCGAGATCGGTTTGACTTACATCTACGGCATCGGCAGAAAAAGCGCACAGGAAATTCTGAAGCTCGCCAACGTTGATCCCGACATCCGCGTCAAGGATCTGACCGAGGATCAGGAATCCGCGCTGCGTGAAGTGATCGACAAGCACTATCGGATCGAGGGCGACCTCCGCCGTGAAGTGGCTTTGAACATCAAGCGCCTGACTGAGATCGGCTGCTATCGCGGCGTGCGTCATCGCCGTGGTCTGCCCGTCCACGGTCAGCGCACCAAGACCAATGCACGCACCCGCAAGGGTCCCAAGAAGACCATTGCGAATAAGAAGAAGTAAGGAGGGATATGTACAATGGCTAAAGCTGTCAAGAAAACTATCAAGCGCCGCCGTGAGCGGAAAGTGATCGAAAAGGGCGCCGTGCATATCCGCTCGTCCTTCAACAACACCATGGTCACGGTGACCGACACCAACGGCAACGCGATCTCCTGGGCTTCGTCCGGCGGACTCGGCTTCCGCGGCAGCAGAAAGTCCACTCCGTACGCTGCGCAGATGGTCGCTGAGACCGCTGCGAAGGCGGCTGTGGACGCCTGCGGGCTCAAGAGCGTTGAAGTGTATGTCAAGGGTCCCGGTCAGGGTCGTGAATCCGCCATCCGCGCGCTTCAGTCCGCTGGCCTCGAGGTCACGATGATCAAGGACGTTACGCCCATTCCTCACAATGGCTGCCGTCCTCCCAAGCGCCGTCGCGTTTAATCTGGAAGGAGGAGAATTAGTACTATGGCAAAGAATACACAGCCTGTTCTCAAGCGTTGCAGAACGCTTGGCGTCTCTCCTGCTGCGATGGGTTACAGCAAAAATTCCAACCGCAATCCCGGCGGCAAGAGAAGAACGAAAAAGTCCGAGTATGCCATGCAGCTGACCGAAAAGCAGAAGGTCAAGTTCGTCTATGGTATTCTGGAAAAGCAGTTCCATATGCTCTACGAAAAGGCAGAGCGTATGAACGGCAATACCGGCGAGCTGCTGCTGAGCCTTGTTGAGCGCCGCCTCGACAACGTCGTGTACCGTCTGGGCTTCGCCCGTACCCGCCGTGAGGCGCGTCAGCTTGTCAACCACGGTCACTTCACCGTTAACGGCAAGCGCGTCAACATCCCTTCCTACCAGACCGTCGTTGGCGATGTGATCGCTGTGAGCGAGAAGAGCTGCGCCACGACCCGCTTTAAGGCTATGAAGGAGGACAACACCTTCGTCGCAGCCCCGAAGTGGCTCGAGCGTGACAAGAATACCCTTTCCGGCAAGGTAATTGCACTGCCCGCCAGAGACGATATTGACTTTGAGATCGCAGAAAATCTGATCGTCGAATTGTACTCCAAGTAACGTATCACCCTCGTTTATTGGTAAGCTGAATTCGGCAGCGAAACGGTGTTTCGCAGTTACAAGGAGGGTATTTATTAAATGGTAGAAATTGAAAAGCCGCGCATCGAATGTATGGATTCTGCCGAGGATGCGTCCTACGGCAAGTATGTCATCGAGCCTCTGGAAAGAGGTTACGGCACGACTTTGGGCAACAGCCTCAGAAGGGTTCTGCTCTCGTCGCTTCCGGGTACGGCAGCGACCAGCATCAAGATCGCCGGTGTTCAGCATGAGTTCTCTACGATCCCGGGCGTCAAGGAAGACGTCACCGAGATCGTCCTGAACGTGAAAAAGATCATCGCAAGACTGCATTGCCAGGGCGTCAAGACTGTGTTCATTGACGCCACCGGCGAGCGCGAGGTCACTGCCGGCGATATTAAAGCCGACGGCGAGGTCGAGATCCTCAACCCCGAGCAGCATATCTGCACGCTTGGTCCTGACGCGAGCTTCAATATGGAGATCACGCTCAGCCACGGGCGCGGCTATGTGTCCTCGGACAAGAACAAGAGCGCTACCATGCCGATCGGAACGATCGCGGTCGATTCGATCTATACGCCTGTCTACAAAGTCAACTACACCGTGGAAAACACGCGTGTGGGCAACATGACCGACTACGACAAGCTGACGCTCGAGGTCTGGACGGATCAGACCATCTCCGCGCGTGACGCGGTCAGCCTGGGCGCGAAGATCCTGTCTGATCATCTGAGCTTGTTCACCGCACTGAGCGAAACGGTTGCCAGCAAGCCCACCATGTCCGAAAAGCCCGAAACGCATCGTGACAAGGTGCTTGAACTGACCATTGAAGAACTGGATCTGTCGGTTCGGAGCTTCAACTGCCTCAAGCGCGCCAACATCAACAACGTCGAGGATCTGATTTCCAGAACCGGCGAGGATATGATGAAGGTCCGCAATATGGGCAGAAAGTCTCTGGAGGAAGTGCAGAACAAGCTCGCCATGATGGGGCTTTCCCTTGCGAGCGACGATTCCGGTAATTCCAACAACTAATCTGCAATTACCTTTTAAGAAGGAGGAGAAACCCCATGTTTGGTACGAGAAAGCTCGGCAGGACCAGCGACCAGCGCAAGGCGATGCTGCGAGCTATGACCACTTACCTGTTTGAAAACGGGAAGATCGAGACCACGTTTTACAGAGCCAAGGAAGTCCAGCCCGTCGCCGAAAAGATGGTGACTCTGGGCAAGAAGAACACCCTTGCTTCCTACCGCAAGGCTCTGAGCTACATCACCAAGGAAGATGTTGCCAAGAAGCTGTTCAGCGAGATCGCGCCGAAGTATGCCGACCGTAACGGCGGCTACACCCGCGTGACCCGCATCGGACCGCGCCGCGGCGACGCCGCTGAGATGGCGGTCATCGAGCTGGTGTAATACTAGTTAGTCTCACTCGATTGCGTATAAAACCCCCTTTTTGGCAGAAGCTATGCCAAAAAGGGGGTTTTTACATTGCAAATGAGCAAGAAGGAATATAACGAATATGTCGCGGGGCTTGCGCCGAAGTCGCCGTGCCTCAAAAATCTGGCGTGGGCGTTTTGCGTGGGCGGGCTGATCTGCACGCTCGGACAGCTTCTGCTTGCGGGCTTCAAGGCGCTGGGGCTGGAAAAGGATCTTGCAGCGACGGCGGCGTCCGCGTCGCTGATCTTTCTCAGCGCGCTGCTCACGGCGCTGAGCGTGTACGACGACATCGCCAAGCACGCCGGCGCGGGTACGCTCGTGCCGATCACGGGCTTTGCCAACGCCGTCGTCTCGCCCGCGATGGAGTTCCGCACCGAGGGGCTCGTGACCGGCATGGCGGCAAAAATGTTTGTTATCGCCGGACCGGTCATCGTCTACGGCACAGTCGCGAGCATCCTCTACGGCATCGTGTATTATCTTGCGACGCAGTTGTAGTGCGCTGTGTCTGCGGGCTCACAAATCCTCCTCGACAAAACGCCGTGCGCGTGATATGATACCCCTATAACGAAAAGGAGGGGCAGCCATGCGCATTCTGAATTTCGGCTCACTCAATATTGACAAGGTTTACAGCGTGGATCATTTTGTGCGCGCGGGGGAGACCATCCTCTGCACGGATATGAATATTTTCTGCGGCGGCAAGGGGCTGAACCAGTCCGTGGCGCTTGCGCGCGCGGGCGCGGAGGTCTATCATGCGGGCGCGATCGGGACGGACGGGGAGATGCTGCGCGAGCAGCTTGCAGCCTCCGGCGCGCATCTGGACTATTTGCAGACGCTGGATATGCCCAGCGGGCACACTGCCTTGCAGGTCACACCCGACGGGCAGAACTGCATCATCGTCTGCGCGGGCTCGAACGCGCGCTTGACGGAGGACTACATCGACTCCGTACTGGCGCATTTCGGCGCGGGCGACATGATGCTGGTGCAAAATGAGGTCAATAACGTTCCCTATATCATCCGACAGGCGAAGGCGAGGGGGCTCAAGGTCGCGTTCAACGCCTCTCCCATCACGGCGTCGATCCTGAGCTACCCGCTGGAGCTTGTGGACTATTATCTGGTCAACGAGACGGAGGGGCGCACGCTGTCGGGCTGTGACGCGACGGATTATGAGACCATCCTTGCGACGCTGCACGAAAAATTCCCCGCTGCGGCGATCGTGCTGACCGTCGGCTCGGACGGCGTGCTCTATCAGTGCGGCGACGAGCGCTATGCGCACGGTATTTACCGCGTGCAGGCGGTGGACACCACGGGTGCGGGCGATACGTTCTGCGGCTTCTTCCTGTCGAGCCTCGCCAAGGGACTTTCTGTGCCGCAGGCGCTGGAAAATTCCAGCCTTGCCAGCGCTCTGGCGGTCAGCCGCGCCGGCGCGTGCGACAGCATCCCCACCTGGGCGGAGATGGAAGCCTTCGCCAAGACCGCGCAGGCAAAATAAGCTTTGCAGCAAAACCGCCCGGCGCTGCACGCAGCGCCGGGTATTTTCGGGACTTTATAGAGAGAAAAGAGAACCACCATGAATTTTTCCGCATTATTTACCCAGATGCTCGTGCTGTTCGGCATTCTGCTGATCGGCTATTACACGGCGAAGCGCGGTGTGCTGACGCGGGACATGAACAAGCACCTGTCCACACTCGTGTGTATGCTCACGAACCCCCTGCAGGTGCTTGCGTCGGCGCTGTCCGGCGAGCACCCGATGGAAAATGCGCAGGTGCTCGGCATGACGGGCGTGGCGCTGGCGATGTTCGTGGTGCTGATCTTGATCTCGTTCCTCGTGCCGCGTGCGCTGCGCATCCAAAGCGCGTCGGACGCGGGCGTGTACCGCTACCTGCTCGTGTTTTCCAACCTCGGATTCATGGGCTACCCCGTCATTGAGGCGCTGCTTGGACCTGCGTATGTGTTTTACGCCACGGTTTTTGTGATGGTGTTCCAGCTCATCTGCTGGTCGTATGGCGTGACGCTCATCTCGGGGCAGAGGATGAAGCTGTCGCGCGACATTCTGCGCCGCCCGACTATTATTACCGCGCTGCTGGCGTTTATCCTCTACTTCGCGGACATCCGCCCACTGTGGGCGGCGTGCCCGGCGGCGATGAGCATTCTCTACCGCGTTACCGATTCGATCGGCGACCTGACCTCGCCCATCGCCATGCTCATCATCGGCGCGTCGCTGGCGGAGATGCCGCTGCGCGAGGTCTTTAACAAGTGGCGTGTGTATGTGCTGGCGGCTTTTAAGATGATCGTGCTGCCGGTGCTCACATGGCTGCTGCTGCGCGGCGTGATGCGCGACGGGCGGCTCTTTGCGTCGCTCATCGTGATGCTTGCCATGCCGTCGGCGACGAACGCGACCATTATGAGCTACCAGTTCGGCGGCGACGAAAAGCTCGCCTCCGCGGGCGTGTTCGTGACGACGCTGCTGTCCGTTGCGACCATCCCGCTGGTCATGTATACCCTGTTCTCGGTTTTTGCATAACATAGAAAGGCGGCGCAGGCGAAAGCCTGCGCCGCCTTTTGCTAAAACCTCGTAGAGCTTTGCGCCTGCGCAAAAATTATGCGCACAGCGCAGTGCAAGCCTGTTCAAACGAGAACCCAGCGAAGCGGTTCTCGTTTGAGAGCGTTTCGAAGAAACGCTCAGGGGTCATCCATGGTCGAAATGAGAATGTTGTCCGTGCCGTGGGCTTCAAATTCCGCAATGTAATCGTCCATGCGGGAGACCAGCTCGTCGTAATTGTCCTTGGAGACGGGCTGATAGTCCATATCGCGCCGCGCCAGCTCCTCGGCAAGGATCTCGTAGAATACGGTGTCCTCATAATCCACGATGGCCTCGTGGATGCCGCCGTCGGCAAAGGCGCGCGAGGGTACGTCCGCGCCCTCCCATTTTTCCACCAGCGCGGGCATTCCCGCCTCCCGGCAGAGGGCAAAGAGCTTGGATTCCACATCATCGTAATCGGCAAAGCGGTCGTCGCCGCGCGTGGAGTTCAAGATCCAGTTGCCGATGTAGACCATATCCAGCAGCCGCCGGAACTCTTTTTTAGTCAGGTCGATCTGCATCTCGCAAGCCTCCTCTCATACACAACATTATATACACCCCGGCAGGATTTTTCCACTGTTAAAATCACGGTATTCAAGAAAAATGTGCTTGTGTTCTTTGAAGTTTTGACATATAGTATAAGAACGTATTGTGTAGCGAAAAGAGGCTGGTTCACGATGAAAAAATTAAGCGTTTGCGTCCTGTTTGGCGGCGTATCGCCGGAGCACGCCGTGTCACTGCGCTCGGCGCAGTCGGTGCTGAGCCATCTGGACACCGAAAAATATAATATCTTCCCCGTCGGCATCACGCAGGACGGAGACTGGGTGCTCTTCGGCGGCAGCGATTACGGGATGCTGCCCGCGGGCACTTGGCAGGACTGCCCGGAAAACCGCCGCGCGGCGATCTCGCCCGTGCGCGGTCAGGGGCTGCTGAGCTTTGAAAACGACTGCGTCGTGCGCGAGCGCATCGACGTGGTGTTCCCCGTGCTGCACGGTGAAAACGGAGAGGACGGCTCGATGCAGGGGCTTTTGCAGATCGCGGGCATCCCGTATGTCGGTCCGCGTGTCGCCGCATCCGCCGCGTGCATGGATAAGACCATCACCAAGCTCATCGCCGGGCACGCCGGCATCCGGCAGGCGGCGTGGCAGCTCGTGACGGCGCAGGATATGCGCTGCGGCGCGGAGCGCGTCGTGGAGAAGATCGAGCGCGCGCTGGAGTATCCCGTGTTTGTAAAGCCCGCGGGCACAGGCTCGTCGGTGGGCGTCGCCAAGGCGCGTGACCGCGCGGCGCTGCTGGCGGCGCTGGAGGCGGCGCTGGGCTATGACAGCAAGGTGCTCGTGGAGGAATTTATCGACGGGCAGGAGGTCGAGGTCGCCGTGCTCGGCAACGATACGCCCATGGCGTCCGTCTGCGGCGAGATCGACTCTGGCGCGGAGTTCTACGACTACGACGCCAAGTATATCCTCGACTGCGCCAAGCTCTATATCCCCGCCCGCATCAGCGAGGACGCCGCCGAGCGCGTGCGCGAGCAGGCGATCCGCGTCTATCAGGCGATGGGCTGCCGCGGGCTTTCGCGCGTGGACTTTTTTGTCACGCGTGACGGCGAGGTCGTCTTTAACGAGATCAACACCCTCCCGGGCTTTACGTCCATCTCCATGTATCCCAAGCTCTTTGAGGCGAGCGGCATCCCGTACAGCGAGCTGCTTGACCAGCTCATTGCGCTGGCGCTGGAGGGCTGAGATGAAGCCGAACGCCGTTATCACCATCTCCGGCACGCAGCAGGTCGTGCCCGACGCGCCGGAGACGATCGAGATGGTCACGCAGGGCTGCTACACCTACGAGCCGGGGCACATCGTGTTTTCCTACGAGGAAACGGAGATGACCGGGCAGCAGGGTGTGGTGACCACCTTTACCGTCGATGGCGACGTGGTCACGCTGACGCGGACGGGCAGGCTTCGCTCGCAGATGCGCTTTGAGGTCGGCAAGCCCTATGACAGCCTGTATGACGCGGGCATTACCGCGCTGCTCACGCGCGTGTGCGCGCGGCACATCACGGTGCTTCTGAACGAACGCGGCGGCATTCTCGATCTGGAATATGCGCTGGAGATCGAGCATACCGACTGCGGCACGCTGAGCTATCACATTGAGGTGCGGAAAAATCCCGCGCCGTAATATTACAGGAGGGAACTACCATGAAACAGCCGCATATCTGCCTGGATGAAACGCTGGGGATCGACTATGCCATCCTGCCGGGCGATCCGGCACGGCTCGACCGCATTGCCGCGCAGCTTGAAAACGTGCGCGAGCTTGCGTATAATCGCGAATTTCGCAGCCTGTGCGGGGAGTACCGCGGCGTGCGCGTGCTGGCGCTGTCCACCGGCATCGGCGGCTGCTCCGCCGGGATCGCAATTGAGGAGCTGCACAACATCGGCGTGAAGGCGATGGTGCGCATCGGCTCGTGCGGTGCGCTGCAAAAGGGCATCGCGCTGGGCGACCTCATTCTGGTGTGCGGCGCGGTGCGTGACGATGGCGCGTCCAAGGCGTATGTGGATGTGCGCTATCCGGCGGTCGCCGACGCGGTGCTGCTGAACTGCTGCATGGAGAGCGCGAAGGCGCTCGGCTGCCGCAGCCATGTGGGGCTTGCGCACAGCCACGAGAGCTTCTACCACGAGGAAAACGAGCAGGAGAGCGCCTATTGGTCGTCCAAGGGCGTTCTGGGCGCGGATATGGAAACGGCGGCGCTGTTTACTATCGGGCGTCTGCGCGGCGTCAGGACCGCGTCCATCCTCAATAACGTGGTCGTCTGGGGCGAGGACACGGCGGACGCCATCGGCGGGTATGTAGACGGCGCGGACGCGTGCGCGCGCGGTGAGCGCGATGAAATTCGCGTGGCACTCGAAGCACTGTATCGCCTTGATAAGATGGAGGGCGCAAAATGAAAAACGTTCTGTGGGTCGATTGCTGCATCCGGGGCGAGGAATCACGCACGCTGCGGCTGAGCCGCGCGTTTTTAGACGCGCTGCCGCAGGACTGCGCGGTGACGCATCTGGACCTCATGCAGCTCCAGCCGCGCTATTTCTTCGGCGACTATCTGGAGGAGCGGCAGAAGCTGCTCGAACAGGGCAACCTGTCGCACCCGCGCTTTGATCTGGCGCACCAGTTCGCAGCGGCGGACGAGATCGTGGTCTCCGCACCGTTCTGGGACTTGAGCTTCCCGGCGCTCCTGAAGGTCTACATCGAGCAGGTCTCGCTCGACGGCATCACCTTCGCTTCGACCGAGGCGGGGCTTGTGGGGCGTTGCCGCGCGGAGCGCATGGTCTATCTTACCACGCGCGGCGGCTTTTACACGGGTGACGAGCTGGAAATGGGCAGCCGCTATATGCAGGCACTGTGCAAATTTTTCGGCATCGACCGCTACGACTGCGTTGCCGCCGACGGCATGGATGTCGCCGGATTTGACGGCGAAGGGTCGCTCAAAGCCGCGATGGACAAGGCGGCAGAGCTTGCCAGAACATTTTAAGTCTTTGACCCCGCCCCGGCAGCGTCCGGGGCGGGTTTTCTGCAAATAAAGGCGGCGCAGGGCTTGCTTTTTGCAGCGGCGCGCGCTAGAATAACCACGGAAAATTTCATATCGGCGCGATCCTGCCGGGGCGGGAGCCACCGGCGGCGGAATGGGGTGCAAAGCCCCGCGAGAAGGTCACTGTGAAGCCCGTTTGGGATAAGTCAGATACGTTGGACCGCGCCAGTCTCTGCGCCACATCCGCAGCGGACCGCCCAAACGGGATCAGTCTGTGCAGCGGTATGGCTGCACAGATTTTTTTGTCGCAAGGCGCGCGCCTTGCGTGTCTTTGGGTCTCCCAAAGACAATGAGATTTTGTTAAAAATGGAGCATCGCTCCAAAGAAGCAGGAGGAAATGCAGATGAAAAAACGCATTCTGGCTTGGGTTCTGGCGCTGGTGATGATCGTGGGGCTGCTGCCCACCGTCGCCTTTGCGGCAGACCTCAGCGGCAGCGGTACGAAGGATGACCCGTACCTCATCGCCACGGCGGACGATCTTGTGACGTTCCGCGACAAGGTCAATGCGACCAAGAAAGGCACATCCACGCTCTGCGGCAAGCTCACGGCGAATATCGACTTGAGCAGCCTGAGCGGGGATTGGACGCCGATCGGCAAGTATAACAGCTACAGCGACTATACCTACTATGGCGGTACGTTTGACGGCGCGGGGCACACGATCTCCGGGCTGCATATCGACAATGCCAGCACGGGGTATCAAGGGCTGTTTGGCTATGTCAAAAACGGCACGATCAAGAATCTGACTGTGGATGGCAGCGTAAAGACTTCCGCGACTTCGTCCGCGTATGCGGCAGGCATCGTCGCGTATGGCTCGCCGGTCACGATGGAAAACTGCACAAATAAGGTGAACGTGACAGGCGTTAAAAAGGGCTATGTTGCGGGTGTTGTAGCCTACACATACACCGGCAGCAGCCTGACCGGCTGCATGAATTTCGGCAGCATTACCTCAGAAGGTAAGTCCGGCGTATATGAGTACTACGTCGGCGGCGTTGTAGCGACCGCCACTGGCACAACAATCGAACGCTGCGCCAACTTTGGTGCAGTCACCAGCGCACTCAAGCGCACGGCTGGCATTGCCGGCAACTATGGAGGCAACGGCAGCATTACGCTGTGCGTCAACAGCGGCGCGATCACGGGCGCGTATGAGATCGGCGGCATCGTGGGTGGCGTCAGCGGCGCGAACACGAAAATCGAAAGCTGCTACAATCTAGGCAGCGTGACGTGCAATACCCCGAGTCCGAAATTTTCGGAAAAATATGCCAAGGGTGTTGGCGGTATTGTCGGCGACCCGACCAGCACGAGCAATACGGCAACGGTTGCGAACTGCTACAACGCCGGTACGATCACGAACAATGACAGCACGACCGCTGGCATTACCGTTGGCGGTATCGTTGGCAGTAGTGCGGGGAAAAGTTACAGCGGTGCGGTGACGCCGGGTCTCATCACCGCCACCAACTGCTATTACCTGTCTGGCACTGCGGCGACTGGCGACGGGGCGAATGGCAGCGGTACGATCACGGCTAAGACGGAGAGCGAGCTGAAAGCACCCGATATGCCCGGTCTGCTCGGCGGCAGCTATGTGGCGGATGCAAATGGCGGCTATCCCATCCTCGGCTGGCAAGACCCGACGGCGAAATATACCGTCACGTTTACCCTCTCGCCGGAGGACGCGGCGCTGACCGTCTCGCAGGACGGCGTGCCGATCGACCCGGTGAGCGTGCACACCTACGAACTGACGAACGGCGACTATGACTACAAGGTCACAGCGGACGAGCACGACGACGCGGCGGGCACGTTCACCGTCGCCTACGGCGGGCAGACCATCAACGTCAGCCTGAATATCAAGCTCTACACCGTAAAATTTGAGATCGACCCGGACGAGGGCGCGGAGCTGGTCGTGGATGGGCAGACCCCGGAGGTCACCGGCGGGCGCACCTACCGCCTGCCGAAGTCTGACAGCCAGTACAGCTATACCATCAAGGCGTTCGGCTATCAGGACGCGACGGGCACGTTTACCGTGACCGGCAACGAGACGGCGGACACGCAGAGCGTCACGCTTACGGCGCTGGATACCTACCCCGTGAGCGTCGGCGCGATCACGGCGGCGGACGGCGCGGCGATCGACCCGACCGTCACCGTTACCTGCCCTGTGTGGCAGAAAACGCTGACGGCGGAGGCTGACGGAAGCTACCGCCTGCCGAACGGCAGCTATCACTATACCATCTCCTGCTCCGGCTACAAGTCGGTCAGCGGCGACTTCACCGTTGAAAACGGCGCGGCGAGCATCCCCGGCGCGGTGCTGGAGGTCCAGACCGCGTGGGACGGCAAGACCTATACCGAGCCGCAGAAGGATGAAAACGGCGTATATCAGATCGGCTCGCCGGATGAACTGATGTGGTTCAATGAAAACGGCAAAACCTCCGATTCTGTAAAGCTCACGGCGGATATTTGCATCAACGAGGATGTTACGATCGAGGACACGAGCAAGCTCCATAAGTGGACGCCGATCGGCTGGTATAAGGACTATAACACCTCCGATAAGTACAAGGGTACTTTTGACGGCGATGGTCACACGATCAGCGGGCTATACATTCTTGCAAAGTCCACCAGCGCGGATAAGCGTGCCAGTTATACGGGACTGATCGGATATGCGGATGAGGGCAGCATGATCTGCAACCTGACCATTTCGGACAGTTTGATCGAAAACAGAAGCACCGCTGCAAACCGTGGCAAAAGTGTTGGCGCGGTCGCTGGCGATGCGTATAATGTGGAAAACTGCCATGTTACAAGCTCGGTAACAGTTTACGGCATATCGAGTTATGTCGGCGGTGTTGCCGGTTATGTGGACGGCTCGATCACAAGATCCTCCAGCGCAGCGACCGTCACCGGCGAGGGCACTCGCATAGGCGGCGTTGTCGGCTGCGTGCAGTCAAAAAGCTCCACTGCCATGACAGAGTGCTTCTACACCGGCAAGGTGAAGGGAGCAAGTCTGGTCGGCGGTTTGGTAGGTGATCTGTATAACGGCGGCACGATCACGGACTGCTACAATACCGGCTCTGTGACTGCTACATCGCCCTCTGGCGCAGCGGGCGGACTGCTCGGCAATTTCCGTTATGGCACGCTGAAAAATTCGTACAGCAGCACCGTGCCGACCGCCGTAAAAGCAGGCAGCATCCTCGGGAGACTGGAAGACCCACAGCAAAGAACGCTTGAAAAGGTCTATGGGCTGAGCAACGAGGCGGTCACGGAGACCGTCGGCAACCTCAATGGCTACGCCATCCAGAACGGCACGGCGACCCTCAAAACGGAGGACGAGCTGAAGGCCCTGACGAGCGCCGACCTCAGCGACAAGTTCACGGCGGACAGCGAGAACATCAACCGCGGCTATCCCATCCTCGCGTGGCAGAACAGCGGCTCGGGTGAGCCGGTCGATCCCGACCATCCCGCCATCGAACCTGACGGCTGGGACGGCAAAGCCTCCGCGGCTGAGCCTAAGACTGATGGCGGCGTGTACCAGATCGCAAGCGCGGCGGACCTCAAGTGGTTCGCGGACCACGCGGCGGCGACGCCCGCCATCCGGGGCGTTCTGACGGCGAACATCGACCTCAACAACCGCGACTGGACGCCGGTGGACGGCGGCTTCACGGGCGAGCTGGACGGCGCGGACTTTGCCATCACGAATCTCTACTGCAAAAATGAGCGCGGCAGCGCGGCACTGTTTGCCGCGAACGGCGGTAAGCTCAAGAATCTTAACGTGACCGGCATTGTTGTCGGCGGCGACAACAGCGCCATTCTGGCGGCAAGCAATACCGGCACGATCACGAGCTGCACCACGCACGGTACGCTCAAGGGCGGCAACTGCGCTGCCGGTATCACGGCGGTGAACAGCGGAACGGTCGAAACCTGCGTGAACAATGCGGCGGTCACCGGCGACAGGTACGTCGGCGGTATCGCGGCAAGCAACACAAAGGGTACGATCACGGGCTGTGCCAACAGCGGCATCATCCGCGCCAAAGGGATGATGGCGGCAGGTGTTGCGGCTGACAATGACGGCGGCACGGTCACGAGCTGCGCCAACAACGGCGCGATCGTCAGCACGGTGAGCACCCTGCACGGCTATGTCGGCGGCGTGGTCGGCAGGAACAACGGCACGGTCAAGGGCGCATACAATGCGGGTAACGTCGAAGCCCTCGGCGGCGCAGTCGGCGGCGCGGTGGGCTTGAATCTCAGCAAGGTGGTTTTCGAGAACCTCTATAACGTCGGCGATGTGACCGGCGGTGATTACGAGGACGACGGCTATCCCACGAACAATAAGATCAGCTCGCAGGACGAGCTGGACGCCATGCCGCAGGCGCTGGCGAAGGCAATGAAGCTCCTCGCTGAAAAGACCGCCATCGGCGGCGAGCTGACCCTTACCGGCAAGGTAGAGGTCAACGGCAAGCTGACGGCAAATTACACCGGCGACGCGAACGGGCTGCTCTACGTCTGGTACTACAGCTACGATGACAATGACGACGCGGTCGTCGCCATCACTGACGCGGCGGAATACACCATCCCCGATACGCTCACCGGCAGAACGCTGCGCGTCAAGGCGCTGTGCGCCGATGCCTCCGGCGTTTTGAAGGCAGATGCGAGCGGCAAGGTCGAGGGTCTGGAAGGCGTTGTCAGCATCCGCGGCGCGGCAGTCGTCGGGCGCACGCTCACCGCGAGCTTTGCCTCCTCCGAGACCGATCAGGGCACGCTGACGTATACATGGTATCGCGGCGCGAAGCAGGTCGACACGGGCGAAGCGTACACCGTTACGGCGGACGACGTGGGCAAGACGCTGACCGTCAAGGTCACGAGCGGCACAAAGCCCGGCGTGAAGCAGGCGACCACGCAGGAGATCAAAACGGCAGACGCTGCCGGACTTTGGGAGCTTGCGGACTGCGATGAGCCTGTCAATGTCAGCGGCGTGTATCAGATCACAACTGAAAAAGAGCTTCACTGGTTTGCAAGCGAAGTCAACGGCGGCAACGGCAGTATTTCCGCGAAGCTGCTGAATGACATCGCGCTCACGACTGCCAACTGGTATCCCATCGGCAAGTCCGGGCATCCGTTTACGGGCACGTTTGACGGCAATGGCAAGCGCATCACGGGGCTGAAGGTCAGCCGTGCGGAGGATGAAGTCGGCTTCTTCGGGCTCATCGGCAAGAGCGGGCTCATCGGCAAGGGCGGTCTCGTCAAAGACCTGAGCGTGAGCGGCACGGTCGCCGCCACGGGCGACGTCAGCCAGACCGGCGGCATCGCGGGCGCGATGGCGGATGCGGGAGGCGGCGAGGCGCGCAATGCGCGCATCACCGACTGCTTCTTTACCGGCAGCGTCAGCGGCAACATTCAGGTCGGCGGCATCGTCGGCTGCGTGGGGCTTAATAACGTGGTGGAGCGCTGCGGCAACGACGCTGCCGTCACCGGCGCGCAGCAGGTCGGCGGCATCGCGGGCGCGAACTCCTACGGCGTGGTGCGTTACAGCCGCAACAAGGGCAGCGTTGGCGGAACGGACGCCAAGTCTGTGGGCGGCGTGATCGGCGAGGTGCAGAACTACGCCGAGGTCCTTGGCTGCTATAATACCGGCAGCGTGACCGGCAAAGATTATCTGGGCGGTGTTGCGGGCAATGTGTATGTTGCGTCCGCACCGCTCGGCTGCTACAACGTGGGCACGGTCGATGCTGCCGTTCACTGCGGCGGCGCGTTCGGCAGCTTTGGCGGCGACGACTATATCCCCATCAAGCAGGGCAGCTTCTATAAAGCGCCGCTCCTCGCGGCGTTCCAGCCAAACGGCGCAAGGGCGCGCACGGCAGCCGAGATGAAGGCGGCGTCGTTCGTGACGGCGCTGAACTCTGAAGCCTACGTCACCTGCTATGAGCGCGACGGCGTGAGCGCCCAGCTCAACGACGGCTATCCCATCCTGACGTGGGAGGCAAACGGCAGCTATCTCATCACGCTCGACCCGAACGGCGGCTACTGCGACACGGCGGACGTCCGCACGACCTCGACCGGCGCGCTCGGCACGCTGCCTGCGGACGGCTACCGCTGGAACTACCGCTTTGACGGCTGGTTCACCGCAAAGGACGGCGGCAGCGCCGTGACGGCGGATACCGTCTTTACCGAAGCCACCACCATCTACGCGCACTGGACGCGCACCCGCGAGACAACGGTGGGGCGCACCAAGACCGTTTACTTCTCCCTCTCGCGCGACGGCGAGTATCTGACCGGCAATGACGCCGACCAGACGATGCTGGCGGCCGTGCCGGTGAAGATCACCTGGTTCGACCTTGCAGACTACGGTCTGGAAGAGTTCAGCGTGAAGTCGAACGGCAAGGTCGTTGAGCAGCCGACGATGCTGCATCTGCTCATCCGTATGGTGGAGCAGTACAAGCTGAACGGCGGGAAGGCGGCAAACGGCACGGACGCGCTGACGGTCAGTGGCACATTCGGCTCGATGACTCTCGCAAAATTCTGGGACGTCAAGTCCAACCTGACCTATTTCCTGAATCACACATACCCGCTCATGAAGCCGGGCATCGGCGCGACGGCGGACTACATGACGCTGGAAAACGGCGACTTCGTTGAGGTCGGTCTGTACAGCAAGCAGGACTACTGGACGTCGTCTGCGGCGGGCTATGCCTACCTTGCAAAGCCGGACGGCACGGCGGTCGATCGTCTGGGGCTGACGGCACGCGAGGCGCAGACGCTCGTTCTGCACCGCGCCGGGGCGGATATGCGGAACGGCACGCCGCAGGATGCGACACTGAAAAACACCAAGGTCTACGTCACGAGCGACCTTTCTGAGGCTGACACCGATGTGACAAGGTGGACGGAGCTTGGCACGACGAACGGCAGCGCGGAGCTGGCAGTCAGCTTCCGCAAGCCGGGTACTTACTATGTGGCGGCTGCGGGCAGCAGCGTCAGCGGTCCGGGCGTGTGCGTCATCACCGTGACGGGCGACGCCGTGTCGGACGTGGAGGCGACCATCGACCAGCTCCCGGACACGGGCGACATCACCACGGCGGACGCGGCACAGATCGAAGCCGCGCGCGCGGCGTATGACGCGCTGACGGATGCTGAACAGTCGCAGGTCAATAACCTCGACCGCCTGACGGAGGCGGAAGCGACGCTCGCAGCGCGCCGGACCGAAGAACTCATCGACGCCATCGGCGACGTGACGAAGAACAGCGGCAGCGCCATCAGCGACGCACGCCGCGCGTATGAAGCGCTGGACGACGCACACAAGGAGCAGGTGAAGAACCGCGACAAGCTCTTTGACGCCATCGAGGCATACGACACCATCCGCAGCAGCACCGGCACGGTGGCAAAGCCCTCCGTGAACGACGCGGCGAAGGATTCTGCCGCAGATGATAACGGTCTGCCGTTCACCGATGTTCCGGCAGGCAGCTGGTACTATGGTGGCGTGGAATACGCCTATGAAAACGGCTTGATGACCGGCACGTCGCGCACGATGTTCAGCCCGAGCACTGATACGACGCGCGGCATGATCGTCACGATCCTCGCCCGTCTGGAGGGCGAAAACACCTCCGGCACGCCGTGGTACGCGGCGGGGCAGACCTGGGCGATGGCAAACGGCGTGTCTGACGGCACGGGCATGGAGCGCAGCATCACCCGCGAGCAGCTCGCGGCGATGCTCCACCGCTACGCAAAGCTCTGCGGCTACGACGTGACGGCAGAGCCTGCGAGCATCCAGACGTTCGCGGATTACGACAGCGTCTCCGCCTACGCTCGTGAAGCGATGGCATGGTGCGTGGAAAGCGGTCTCATCCAGGGCAGCAGCGGTCGCCTCGCGCCGCAGGAGAACGCCTCCCGCGCGCAGGTCGCCGCCATCCTGACCCGCTACGCGCAGAAGATCGCAAAATAAACCGAAAAATCGAGGGGCGGATGATCCGCCCCTCGATTTTTAATACTGATATTCAATGAAAAACTTTAATTCATAGAATTGAAGTTTTTCATATGAAGATCATTATGAGACGAGATTTCGTGATTTTTTCAAAATCACGAAATTGGTTACGCCAAAGGCGAAACCTTTCTGATTAAAGAATTTAATCAGAAAACAGTATAAGATGACCGCAAAAACCGCCGGAATGCATCTGCATTCCGGCGGTTTTGTTATGTTTTTCAGATGGCTTTGATGCAATCCTTCAAAATTTCGATGAAGCGGTCGCGGTCTACGTCCAGAACAACGGTGGCGTTCTTTTCGTCGAACTGCTTGTCGCTGTAGAGGTCGGTGACGGTTTTGCCGAGCGTGAGCGTGCTGCGGGTCTCAATCTTTACGCCCGCCTCTTCCGCGCGGAACAGCTCCGGGTGCGCAAGGTAGAGGACGGGGCAGGAGTCGTGCATCGCAACGCCCTCCAGCCCAAATTTCTGCGAGAACTGCCACGCGCACTGTACGCAGTCGCGCACGAATTTGCCAGCCCGCGTGCCGGTCGCCGCCAGCTCGTCCCAGTCGGCGGGACGCAGCAGCGCCTTGAGCGTGACGTCCAGCCCGCACATGACGATGTGCACGCCGGAATCGAACACCAGCTCCGCCGCCTCGGGGTCGCAGTAGATGTTGAACTCTGCCGCCGGGGTGACGTTGCCGCCGACCGCCGCACCGCCCATGATGAGCATGGAGTGCAGCAGCCCCGGCAGGTCGGGGTACTTGGAAAAGGCGGTGGCGACATTCGTGAGCGGTCCGAGCGCGATCAGGCGCAGTGTGTGCGGGTATTTGACCGCCGCCTCATACAGCGCGTCCCACGCCGCTTCCACGCGGTACACCGCGTCCGGCGGCACAGGCAGGTCCACATCGCCCAGACCGTCGTTTCCATGGAAATGGGAGGCGGTGAGCAGCTCGCGGCACAGCGGCGAAGCAGCGCCGCGATAGACCGGGTAATCCGTGCCCAGCAGCCCGTTCAGCCGGTGTGCGTTGCGGTAGGTGTTCTCCTGCGAGGCATTGCCGCAGGTAGTGGAGATGCCGAGCAGGTCGATCTGCGGCAGCGCGTGCGCCGCCATGATCGCGATGGCATCATCCACGCCGATGTCACAGTCGATCCAGACGGGATATGTATTCATTTCTGACCCTCCCCATAAAAGCGCATGGCGTCCACCAGCAGGTCGGCGAACCGTTTGCGGTCCACGTTCAGAATGCAGGTGGCGTTGGGCGCGTGCCCGGTGACGCCCAGCAGGTCGCCCACGGTCGCGCCGCGGCAGTATTTGCCGGCGGTCTCGATCTGCACATACAGCGGCTTCATCGTGAACACCTCCGGGTGCAGCAGCGCCATGACCGCGCACGGGTCGTGCATCGGCGCGCCGTCATAGCCGAGGTTTTTGTGGAAAATGTAGAAGAACTCCAGCCACTGCGCTACGATGTCCGCGACAGGGTTTCCGATGGCGGCGATGCGCCGGAAGTCCTCCGGCAAAATGAGCGCCTTTTCCGTCACATCCAGCCCCGCCATTAAGATCGGCACGCCGGAGCGGAAGACGATCTTTGCCGCTTCGGGATCGACGAGGATGTTGAACTCCGCCGCGGGCGTCCAGTTGCCGTAGGCGATGCCGCCGCCCATGAGCGAGATGCGCGCGATCTTTTCTTTCAGCTCCGGGTGCGCCAGCAGCAGCGCCGCGGTGTTCGTGAGCGGACCTGTGGAGATGATGGTAACAGGTGTGAGACTCTCGCGCAGGGTCTTTGCCATCAACTCGCACGCCGACAGCTCCGACAGCCCCATCGCAGGCTCGGGCAGGGGAGGACCGTCCAGCCCTGACTCGCCGTGCACCGACGGCGCGTTCATGGGCGGCTCGATGAGCGGGCGCGGACGCCCCTGTGCGATCGGCGCGTCAATGCCGAGCAGTGTGCAGATACGCTGCGTGTTGTAGGTCGTTTTCTGAATGGTCTGATTGCCCGCGACCGACGTCACGGCAAGGATGTCCATGCGCCCCGACGCCTTTGCCAGCGTCCAGGCGATGGCATCGTCATGACCGGGGTCGCCGTCAAGGATCACAGGGATCCGGGTTTGTTCGTTCATGTGTACCTCCAGAATCTCAGGCTTTTATAAAGGCGCTTCAAGCTCGTGCTTTGAAACGCCAAAGGCTGCCTGCAATTGCAGGCAGCCCTTGTGAATACGTTTATTTTGCTGCCTTTGCCGCAGCCTTTTTGAGGCTGGCGGTATTGCGCCGCTTGCCGCCCCTGCGCTGCGCAAGCGCGAAGATCAGCAGACCGATGATGGTCACGGCGTAGGGGATCGGCGAGGCAAGGTTGGAATCCAGACCGATCGCCGAGAACTTGATGCCGAGCGCCTGCGCGAAGCCGAAGATCAGCGACGAGAGCATACCGCCCAGACATTCGCCGCTGCCCATTGCCTGCGCCGCCAGCGCGATGAAGCCGCGTCCGGCGACCATGTCAAGACTCCAGCCCTGGGCGTAGGACATCGACATGAACGCGCCGCCGAAGCCTGCCATAAGACCCGAGTAGGCGATGGCGATGTATTTGATCTTCAGCACCGACACGCCGACGGAGGATGCCGCGTTGGGGTTCTCGCCGACCGCGCGGATGTTGAGACCAAGGCTCGTCTTATACAGGATGACAAACGTGACGTAGCACAGGATGAACGCCAGATACGTCAGCAGGCTGTGCCCGGAGATGATCCCCCCGAGGAACGGAATTTTGTTCAGCAGCGGGATCTGGATGTCGGGGATGCACAGCGCCTTGGTGATCAGACCCGTCGAGGACGCCATCGCCTTGCCCTCGGTGAGGTTGGTGATGACCTTGCAGAGGAAGAGCGTACCGCCCGAGCCCATCATATTGACGGCGATGCCGACCATGGTGATGTTCGTGCGGAGCTTAAAGGCGAAGAAGCCCATCATCAGCGCCAGACCTGTGCCCACGATGAGCGCGGCGAGCAGACCCCAGAGCCAACTGCTGGCGTAGTAGCTGACGAGCGAGCCGGCAAGCGCCGAGAACATCATCAGACCTTCGAGACCCAGGTTGCAGAAGCCCGCCTTTTCGACCACGATCGCGCCGAGCGTTGCAAACAAGATCGGCGCGGAAATGCGGATGATCGAGAAGAAGAACTCCGGCGTTGCAAGCATTTTCAGAAAATTAAGCATTTACAGCGCCTCCTTCCTGACTGGCAGCGGCTTTCTTGGCGAGCTCCTCCTGCGCGGTGCGCACCACGAGCTTCTGGCGGTACTTTGCCAGGAACTGCTCGGCGGCGAAGAACAGGAAGATGACGCCCTGCACGATGTCGATGAGCTGCGCCGGGACCTCGGCGTAGGTGGACATCAGCGCGCAGCCCTTGGTGAGGTATGCCATAAAGAACGATGCCAGCGGCACATACAGCGGGTTGTTGCCCGCCAGAATGGCGATGGTCACGCCCGTCCAGCCGTAACCGGGGAGGGACGTCCAGTTGTAGTAGGAGAAGCGCCCGAGCACCTCGATCGAGCCGCCCATACCGGCGAGGAAGCCGCCGATGACCTGGCTGAGGACGATGATGCCGGCGACATCCATGCCGGAATACATCGCAAAGTCCTGGTTGATGCCGATCATGCGGATGGCATAGCCCCAGCGGGTGCGGTACATGAACAGCCCTATCAGCACGACCATAACGATCGCGATGAGGAAGCCGACGGAGAGCATCGAGCCGTTGTCAACGAGCTGGGGGAGCTTTGCCGTCTCGAAGAAGGCGCTCGACTGCACCTGCCCCTTGGATTTGTCGGCGATGAACGTATTCATCAGGAACTTGATGACATACATGATGATGTAGTTGAGCATCAGCGAGCAAACCATTTCGCTCACGTCCAGCCGCGCCTTGAGGACCGCCGGAATGAGCATGATGAGCGCACAGGTGATGCCGCCGCAGAGGATGCAGACGAGGGGGTGCAGCCCCGCTGCCATCGGCACATACACGGCGATCATGCCGCCGGCAAAGCCGCCGAGCATACAGCCGCCCTCCGCGCCAAGGTTGAACTGGTTGGCGGAGAACATCACGCACACGGACAGCGCCGTGAAGATCGTGGGGATCATAGAAGCGAGCACGTCGGTCAGACGCTTGAACTGGAATGCGCCGATCTCACCGGCGGAGTTCGTTTTGAACAGCGGACCGATCAGGAGCTGCTTGAGCGCGTTGCCGGTGAGGGCAAATTTATCTGCCAGCGTTTCCCCGTCGGCGCTGATGAAGATCAGCACGGCTGCGACCAGCAGCGCGATGAAGACCGCCAGCGCGCCGCGGACGAGCGAAAATACAAATTGGCGTTTCTTAGTCATGGCAAACCCTCCTGATCTCCGCCTCGTCCTGCTGCTTGAGACCCAGCATATACTCACCCATAAATTCATCGGACAGGTCAGAGGTATCTTCAAAGTAGGCGGCGATATGACCGTTATGCATGACGATCAGGCTGTCGGAAAGCTCCATGACCTCGTTGAGGTCGGCGGAGACGAGCAGCACGGCGATGCCCGAGCGGGACAGATCCACCAGCTTTTTGCGGATGAACTCCGTCGCGCCGACGTCGATGCCGCGTGTGGGCTGGTCGGCAAGGATGAGCACCGGGTCGCTGGAGAACTCACGGGCGACGACGACCTTCTGGATGTTGCCGCCGGAGAGCATCCCGACCTGCTGCTGCGGGGATTTGCAGAGCACGGTAAATTCCTTGACGAGCTGCTCGGACTCGGCGTGGATCGCCTTCATGTTAAACAGAGGTCCGTTATTCAGACGCTTTGCGCCGGAGCGGTCAGAGATGATGTTTTCCTCAATCGACGCTGTTGAGGCGATGCCGAAGAGCATACGATCTTCCGGAACGAGCGCAACGCCCATTTCACGCAGCGCACGCTGCGAGCAGCCATTGATCGACTTGCCGCATACGCTCATGCTGCCGGAGTCCGGCTCGTTAAAGTGGAAGAGCATATCGACCAGCTCTTTCTGACCGTTGCCCTCCACGCCCGCGATACCGAGAATTTCACCGCGGCGCACGTCGAACGAGACCTTGTCGAGCATTTTCTTGCCCCACTCGTTGACGTATTCCAGATCGCGCACGCGCAGCACCGTGTCGGTAGGCTGTGCCCTATCCTTCTGGAGACTCAGCACGACGTCGCGCCCGACCATCAGGCGGGAAATTTCTTCTTTCGTGACGTCCTTGGTGTTGTAAACGCCCATGCTGCGACCGCCGCGCAGGATGGTCAGGCGGTCGGTGATCTCCATGATCTCGTTGAGCTTGTGGGAGATAAAGATGATGGTGTAGCCCTGATCCTTAAGGCTGATAAGCTCCTTAAAGAGCTCGCGCGTTTCCTGCGTGGTCAGAACGGCGGTCGGCTCGTCGAGGATGAGGATCTTTGCGCCGCGCACGAGCGCCTTGAGAATTTCGACCTTCTGCTTCATGCCGACGGGGATGTCCGCGACCTTTGCCTCCGGCTCAACATGGAGGTTGAAGCGCTCGGCGTATTCGCGGGTGATCTCGATCGCCTTTGCCTGGTCGATGAACATGGCTTTTTTCGGGACCATGCCGAGCACCATGTTTTCCGCGACCGTCAGGCTGGGCACGAGCATGAAGTGCTGGTGCACCATGCCGATGCCGTGCGCGATGGCGACTGACGGGGACGACAGGCTCAGCGGCTCGCCGCCAATGACGATCTCACCGCTGGTGGGCTGCTCCAATCCGAACAGCATTTTCATCAGTGTGGACTTGCCGGCGCCGTTTTCGCCCATCAGCGCGTGGATCTCGCCCTTACGGACGAACAGGTCCACGTTCTGGTTGGCGGCGACGCCGTTGGGATACACCTTGGTGATCCCCTTCATCTGGACGACATATTCTTCGCCCGGACGCGCCGTTTGTTCGTTTGGCATTTTCCAAACCTCCTGTGATCAGTTTCTCTCGTTCTAACAACAGCGTCAATTCTGTCTGCGGGGGATACAAGCTGTGCAGCTTGTGTGCTCCACAGGCAGAAGCGCCTGCCGCCCAAAATTTTATTTTGCGCCTGCGGGCGCAAAACTCTACGAGGTCATTTAAATAGGCAACGAGGGGGCTGCAAGAGCCCCCTCGTTGGTTAAGCTCAGAATATACTCTTCGCTTTGGTTTTCACTTACGGACGGACAGCCTCTCTCAGCTCGGCGACCTTCGCAGCGCCAGCCTCGGTCAGAGCGGAGTCAACAACGATGGAGCCGTCGAGAATGCCGGCGATCGCAGCGTCAACAGCAGCCTTGACATCCGCAGAAGCGTAGGTGTTGTAGTTCTTGTCGGTCACAACACCGACGCCGCCCTCTGCAACGCCGAGGGAGATCTCAGTGCCCCAGTATTCCTTGCCCGCATCAAGCTGGTCAAAGACCCAGATGAGGGAGTTGCCGATGTTCTTCAGACCCGAGGTCAGCGTCAGAGCAGCCAGATCCGGGGAGAAGGTCAGCTCCTGATCGGAGTCAACGCCGATGAACCATGCCTTGCCGGTTTCCAGAGCAGCTTCCGCCGCGCCGTTGCCGGAGTTGCCAGCCACGCCCCAGATGATGTCGCACTTGTTGTCGTTGATCATGGACAGCGCGTATTCCTTGGCGATGGCAGTGTCGATATAGTTGCCGGTGTAACGGGTGTCGATCTTGATGTCGGGGTTGACATACTGCGCGCCCTCGATGTAGCCGAGCAGGAAGTCGTTGATGACCGGGGAATCGATGCCGCCGACAAAGCCGAGGACGGCGTCGGAGTTCATGTTGGCGACGTTGGTGTCAACAGTCATGTTGGCAGCGAAAACGCCGACGATGAAGCCGAGGTCATTCTGCTTGTAGGTGATGTTCAGAACGTTGCTGTTCTCGCCGACATGGGTGTTGTCGTCGAAAATGATGAACTTCTGATCCGGGTACTTGGTGGCGACTGCCTGCAGGTAGTCGGGCATCTGATAAGTACCGCAGATGATGATGTCATACTCTTCGGAAGCGGCGACCTCGTCCAGGTTGGACTGCCAGGAAGCCTGATCTTCCTCCGTGCCGCCCATCTCGATGGTGCGCAGGGTGATGCGGCCGTCGTCTCTCAGAGTCTCCAGACCAGCCTCGGCGGAGTCGAAGAAGGACTTGTCGCCCAGGTTGCCGTTGACGAGGTAGGCAACGTTGTAGACCTTCGTGCCCTCGGCAGCGGGGGTCTCAGCAGCGGGAGCGTCGGTCGCGGGAGCATCGTCGGCAGCGGGAGCGTCGGTAGCCGGAGCGTCGGTAGCCGGAGCGGCGGTGTCCTTTTCTGCAGTATCCTTGGTGCCGGACGCACAGGCGACCAGACCGAGGACCATCACGACTGCAAGAAGGAGAGCGATGAACTTTTTCATTTTTGTTCCTCCATTTGTGATTTCTCACAGATTTTTATGCCATTTGGCATGGTCTAATTTTACGCTTTGCACGCATTTTTGTCAACACAATTGCAAAATTTTTTTGTTGACAGCAAAAAAAACGTGCGCCCGGAAGCGGGGACTTGACGTTTTTTGCTCGCGGACACTATAATAACAAAAACGACAAAAGGAGCGTGCGGGATGGACAAATTTGACTTTCCGAAAATCGAGCTGCACCTGCATCTGGACGGCGCAGTGCCGCCGGAGCTGATGTGGAGCATGGCAAAGGAGCAGGGCGTGGCGCTGCCGACGGAGTCTTTGGAGGACTTTCGCGTCTGGCTTCAAAAAACGGCGGACTGCCGCGATGTGAACACCTATCTGGAGCGCTTTGAGCTGCCGCTGCAAATTATGCAGGACGCCGCGAGCCTGACGCGCATCACAGCCGCCGTACTGGATACCCTCGCCGCGCAGGGGCACGCGTATGACGAGGTGCGCTTCGCGCCGCAGCTCCACAAGCGCGCCGGGATGACCCAGCGGGACGCCGTGGAGGCGGTGCTGGAAGGGCGGCGGATGGCGCTTGCGCGCCATCCGGGCTACGGCTGCGGCATTCTGCTGTGCGCGATGTCCGTCGGCCCTGAAACCGTCAACATGGCGGAAAATCTCGAAACCGTGCGGCTCGTGAAGGAATATCTCGGAAAAGGCGTCGCCGGACTCGACCTTGCGGGTGCGGAGGGGATCGTGCCGCTGCACAATTTCCACCCCGTGTTCGATCTTGCGCGCGAGCTGGACGTGCCGTTCACCTGCCACGCCGGCGACTCGCAAGGACCTGACACCGTGCGCGACGCGCTGGACTTCGGCGCAAAGCGCCTCGGGCACGGACATCACATCTATGACGACCCGTCTCTCTGGCAGCGCGCGATCGACGCGGGCGTGACGCTGGAGGTCTGCCCTACGAGCAACATCCAGTGCAAGACGCAGCCGTCCTACGCCGGGCATCCGGCAAAAAGGCTGCTGGATGCCGGGCTGCGCGTGACGATCAGCACCGACAACATGACCCTCGCCGCCACGACGCTGGATGAGGAATACTGCCACTGCCTGAACGAGATGGGCTTTACCCGCCGCGATCTCGTGCAGATGAACATTTACGCCGCTGAAGCGGCGTTTCTGGATGAGGCGGCCCGCGCCGCACTGATCGAAAAGCTCAAACCGTATCTCTAAAAGACGAAAGCCGCCCGAAAACGGGCGGCTTTTCTCATAAGATCTCGATCTGGCACATTTTCATGGCGGCGAGCGCTGTTTCGTGACTCTCCGGCGTGACGCCCGCGCAGGCATTTGCCCGCACGCTGATGGCGACCTCGGGCAGCGCGCCCTTGAGCATCATCGCGTTCGTGATGACACAGATGTCGGTGCACAGCCCGACAAATTCCACCTCCGTCAGGTCTGGCAGCGATTCGAGGTACTCGATGAGCGCCGGGCTGCCGAAGCCGGGCTTTTCAAACACCGGGCAGCCGGTCGCGTCCAGCGAGCTCTCCAGCTTCCAGCCGTCCGTCCCGCGGATGCAGTGCGGCACGGGGAGCTTGCGCCCCTCCTGTGTCTGCGGATAAGCGCTCGTGTGCGTGTCGAGCGTAAACACAACGGCGTCGCCTGCCGCGCGCGCCTCGGCAATGCGGCGGCGCACCACCGGGACGATCGTCTGCGCGGCAAACGTGCCGAGCGCGCCGGAGATAAAATCATTCTGCATATCAATGACCGCCAGGACCTTCATAATAAACCTCCAAGTTCGTTGTGCCCCTATCATATCACATTTTTTCGCGTTCGGCACATTTTTCTTGACAAGTCGGGAGCGCTGAACTATACTGGTGAAAAGTTCATAAAGAATTTTATATAAAATTTCTGAATGAATGGAGGGAAACGCCACATGGCATTTCAGGATACGGTCATGCGGCTGTACCGCTGGCTGCGGCTGGACAGCTACCGGCGCATTTTCGGCTCGGTGCACGAGCGAAGCGGCAGCCTGAGCGCAACGGAGGCGTTTTCGGTGGATGTGATCCATCTGCTCGGCGCGCCGACGCTGTCGCAATTTGCCGAGTGCATCGGCATTTCACAGCCAAACGCGACCTACAAGGTCAACAGTCTGGTCCAGAAGGGCTACGTCCACAAGTGCGTGTCCGAAAGTGACCGGCGGGAGGTCCGGCTGGAAACGGGGGAGAAGTACGACCGATATTTCCAGCGCGACTCTCAGGCGCTCCGGCGGGCGATCGACGCGCTGCGCACGGAGTATTCGGAACAGGAGATCGCGGCGGCGGGGCGTGTGATCAACTCGCTGCTGCGGTACATGGAAGAGGAGGAGCAAACGAATGATCGACCTGTTTGAAAAATGCAGCAAGCCCAAGCTCTCCGATCAGATCAAGGAGCTGGGCATCTATCCGTATTTCCACGCCCTCGAGTCCAAGCAGGATACCGAGGTCATCATGGAGGGCAAGCGCCGCATCATGCTGGGCTCGAATAACTATCTGGGTCTCACGACCGACCCGGAGGTCATCGAGGCGGGCGTGCAGGCATATATGGAGCTCGGCTCGGGCTGCTCCGGCTCGCGCTTTCTCAACGGCACGCTGAAGCTCCATCTGGAGCTGGAGGAGGAGCTGGCAAGGTTTCTGCATAAGGACGCCGTGATGACGTTCTCCACGGGCTTCCAGTCGAACCTCGGCATCATCAGCGCCATCGTCGGTCCGAAGGACTACGTCATCATGGACCGCGAGAACCACGCCAGCCTCTACGACGGCTGCCGCCTGTCTTACGGGCAGATGCTGCGCTTCCGCCACAGCGATATGGCGGACCTGGAAAAGAAGCTGCAAAAAGTGCCGGAGGGCTGCGGCTGCCTGATCGTGACCGACGGCGTGTTCTCCATGGGCGGCGACATCGCAAATCTGCCTGAAATTTGCCGCCTTGCCAAGCAGTACGGCGCGCGCGTGATGGTGGACGATGCGCACGGGCTCGGCGTCCTCGGCGACGGCGGGCGCGGCACAGCGAGCTATTACGGGCTGGAGGACGAGGTCGATATTTACATGGGCACGTTCTCCAAGTCACTCGCGTCGCTCGGCGGCTACATGGCGGCAAGCGCGCAGGTGACGGATTTTGTGCGCCATACCTCCCGCCCGTTCATCTTCTCCGCGTCCATCCCGCCCGCAAACTGCGCCGCCGCGCTCGCCGCGCTGCGCAAGCTCGAGGCGCACCCGGAGCTGGTGACGAAATTACAGGAAAACGCGCTGTATATGCGCCGCCGCCTCGCGGAAAAGAACATCAAAATGCGCCCGTCGAACGGCGACATCATCCCCATCATTCCCATCTACACCTACGAGGAGATCCCCACGCTCACCATCGCCAAGGAGCTTTACGAAAACGGCGTGTATGTCAACAGCTCCCTGCCGCCCGCAGCGCCCCCGCATGAGTGTTTGCTTCGCACGAGCCTGATGGCGAGCCACACGCACGAGCTGATCGACGAAGCCGTCGGCGTGATCGCGGATGTGCTGGCGAGGTACGAGCTGTGAGCCGCCCGGTCTGCCTGATCACAGGCGGCACGTCCGGCATCGGGCGCTGCACGGCGCTGGAAATGCGCGCCGCGGGCTATACGGTCTATGAGCTCAGCCGCCGTGAGACCGGCGTTGAGGGTCTGCACCACATCCCGACCGACGTGACCGACGAAGAAGCGGTGCAGCGCGCGGTGGACGAAGTCGTGCAGAAGGAGGGCGGCATCGATGTCGTCATCAACAACGCCGGCTTCGGCATCTCCGGCGCGGTGGAGTTTACCGACACGAAGGATGCCATCCGTCAGCTCGACGTGAACTTTTTCGGCATGGTGCGCGTCAATCACGCCGTGCTGCCCGTGCTGCGGAAGCAGGGGAGCGGGCGCATCGTGAATCTCAGCTCCGTTGCCGGGGCGATCCCCATCCCGTTCCAGACGTATTACTCCGCCTCCAAGGCGGCGATCAATTCCTACACCATGGCGCTGGCAAACGAGGTGCGACCGTTCGGCATCACGGTCTGCGCCGTGCAGCCCGGCGATATAAAGACCGGCTTCACCGCCGCGCGGCAGAAAACGCAGGCGGGCGATGATGTGTACGGCGGGCGCATCAGCCGCAGCGTCGCCGGTATGGAGCGCGACGAACAGACAGGGATGCAGCCGGAGGCAGCCGGACGCTTCATCCGCCGCGTGGCGATGAAAACGGGCAGAAAGCCCATCTACACCATCGGCGGAAAGTATAAGTTCTTCTGTATGCTCGCAAAGCTGCTGCCCAAGCCCGCCCTCAACTGGCTGGTCGGACTGATCTACGCGAAATAATGAGAAACGCCCAAGCGGACATCCCGCTTGGGCGTTTGACGTTCTTCGTCGTAACGAAGGGGAGGGGCTTCTGGAGATCGCGGCTGCCCCAAAAGAATGGCGGACGGAGAAAGCCCTGCCCGCACGTTGTGACGAAACCGCGCAATACCCGAAAATGTGCACAAAAACGCGCATCTAAAATTGGACGAAACGCTGAAAATCAAAAAACCGCATTTTTTTAATTTCCAAAATGAGAAAAATGGTGTACAATATGGGCGTCGGAAATGGAAACGTTTCCAAAACTAGATCACGAAATCAAAATAGGAGGAAATACCATGAAAAAGCTGATCGCATTGCTGCTGGCAGTTGTGATGGTGCTGGGTCTTGTCGCCTGTGCATCTTCCAATGCCAATGAAACCCCCGCCGCGACGGACACGCCCGCTGCGACGGACACGCCCGCTGCTGAAGAGACCCCTGCCGCGGAAGAGACCCCGGCTGCGGAGGAGACTCCCGCTGCCACCGGCTCTGTGTACTACCTGAACTTTAAGCCCGAGGCGAACGACGCCTGGCAGAAGCTCGCTGAGGACTACACCGCGCTGACCGGTGTGCCCGTCAAGGTCGTCACCGCCGCTTCCGGCACTTACGACACCACCCTCGCCGCCGAGCTCGACAAGAGCTCCGCGCCGACCCTGTTCCAGTGCGGCAACCAGGGCGCTATCAACTCCTACGGCGACTACTGCCTGCCGCTGGACGGCACCGCCATCATGGACCAGATGACCACCGACTCCTTCAACCTCAAGGACGAGGACGGCAACACTCTGTCCATCGGCTACTGCTACGAGGCGTTCGGCATCATCGTCAACAAGGCTCTTCTGGAAAAGGCGGGCTACTCGCTGGACGACATCACCAACTTTGAGTCCCTGAAGAAGGTCGCTGACGACATCCACGCCCGCGCTGCCGAGCTGGGCTTTGACGCCTTCTCCTCCGCCGGTTTGGACGGCTCGTCGAGCTGGCGCTTCTCCGGTCACCTCGCCAATATGCCGCTGTACTATCAGTTCCGTGACGACGGCGTGACCTCTCAGCCCGCCACCATCACCGACGCCTATCTGGACAACTTCAAGAACATCTGGGATCTGTACATCACCGACTCCGCTACCACCGGCGCTGCTCTGGCGACTGCCACCGGCGATGAGTCCGAGGCGGAATTTGGCGAGGGCAAGGCTGTGTTCTACCAGAACGGCAGCTGGGAGTACTCCGCGCTGACCCAGGAGAAGTTCTCCCTGAACCCCGACGATCTGGCAATGATCCCGATCTACTGCGGCGTGGACGGCGAAGAGAAGGCCGGCCTGTGCGCAGGCACCGAGAACTGCTGGGCGATCAACAATGAGTCCTCCGAGGAGGACATTCAGGCGACCATCGACTTCCTCGTCTGGGTCGTGACCTCCGACGAAGGCACCACCATGCTGGCTGAGCAGTTTGGTCCCTGCCCGTTCAAGGACGCGAAGGAGCCGGAGAATGTGTTCTTCCAGGATGCTGACCGCTACATTGCCGAGGGCAACTACGTCGTGACCTGGGCGTTCAACTGGACGCCGGCAGTGGACGACTGGCGCGCCGCTGTGGTGGACGCTCTGACGCAGTACACCGCAGGCACGGGCGACTGGGAAGCTGTCAAGACTGCCTTTGTGCAGGGCTGGGCGACGCAGTACGCCAAGGAGAACGCCTGATCGTTCCCAATTTCACAATTCACATGATCTGATGTAGTGTGACAGGCGGGAGGGAGCGCAAGCTCCCTCCCGTGTGGTAAAACGACAAATTGGGCATAATTGGGCATTGCAGAAAAGCCCTCAGACGACGCGCCGTGCGCGGCGCGCGGTCTGAATGCTTTTGTACAGAAAACGCCGGTTTTGTGATATACTATATTACAGTACAGCTTCGGCGTTTTATAAACGGAGAAACAGACGAGAATGAGGAGGCGCGCGATGAAAACTGTGAGAAAGCGTGACGCGTCGGCGCATTCGTGCCGATTGATCACCAATCCGATCCGGCGATGGGGGTGGCTGTTTATGCTGCCGACGTTCGCCGCGTTCTGTGTCGGATTTTTGTATCCGTTCGCAAAGGGACTGTTCCTGTCCTTCTGCAAATTCAAGACCACCAGCAAGTGGACGTGGGTGGGGCTGAAAAACTACATCACCATCTTCCAGGACGAGGGCTTTTTGCACGCGTTCTGGTATACGGCGCTGTATACGCTCGTGTCCATGCTCATCATCAACATCCTTGCCTTTGCCGTCGCCTACGCGCTGACCAAGGGTATCAAGGGCTCGAACTTTTTCCGCACGGTGTTCTTCATGCCGAACCTGATCGGCGGCATTGTGCTGGGCTACATCTGGCTGATGATCTTTGACGGCATCCTCGGTCATTTTGACACCGCTGTCGTACTGGAAACGAAATACGGCTTCTGGGGCCTCATCATACTAATGAGCTGGCAGCAGATCGGATATATGATGATCATATACATCGCGGGGCTGCAGGCCGTGCCGGAGGATATGCTCGAGGCGGCGCGTATCGACGGCGCGTCGAGCTGGAAAACGCTCTGGTATATTACCATCCCCAACGTTATGCCGTCCATCACCATCTGCACGTTCCTCAGCCTGACGAACGGCTTTAAGCTGTACGATCAGAACCTTGCGCTCACTGCCGGCTCGCCGTTTAAAACGCTGGCGGACGGCAACGTCATCAAAACGACGGAAATGCTGGCGCTGAATATCGTCTCGTCCAACACCAGCAACTCCAAGGGTCCTGGGCAGGCAAAGGCGGTCGTTTTCTTCATTCTTGTCGCGATCATCGGGCTTTTGCAGCTTGCGGCAACGCGGAAGAAGGAGGTCGATCAGTAATGGGAATGGGTCAGCGCAAACGGCTCTCCAACGCCATCCTGACGGCGGTGTTCGTTGTCATCACCGTCATCTACCTCTATCCGATCTTTCTGGTGCTGCTGAACTCGTTCAAGAGCAACGCCTCCATCAACACCGATACCTTCGCCTTCCCGAACAGCCAGACCTTCATGCACTGGCAGAACTATATCAAGGGCATGACCTTCGGCGATTATCCGTTCTTAAAGTCTGTTGCATACAGCTTTATCATCACGGTGCTTTCGTCGGCGCTCATCCTTATCTGCACGTCGATGGCGGCGTGGTATATCTCCCGCGTGGGCAGCGTGTTCTGCCGCTTTGTGTACTATCTGTGCGTGTTTTCCATGATCGTGCCGTTCCAGATGGTGATGTTCACGCTGTCGAAAACTGCCGATACGCTCAAGCTCAACACCCCGTGGACCATTCCGGTCATCTACCTCGGCTTTGGCGCGGGGCTGGCGGTATTCATGTTCGCGGGCTTTGTCAAGTCCATCCCGCGCTCCATTGAGGAGGCGGCGGTCATTGACGGGTGCAGCGCGCCGCAGACGTTCTTCCGCGTGGTGCTGCCGATGATGAAGCCGACGTTCATCTCCGTGGGCGTGCTGGAGATCATGTGGATCTGGAACGACTATCTGCTGCCGTATCTCGTGCTCGACCGCACGAAATATATGACCATCCCCATTCACATCCAGTATCTGCGCGGCAGCTACGGCACGGTCGATCTGGGCGCGACGATGGCGCTGATCCTGCTGTCGATCATCCCGGTGGTCGTGTTCTACCTGACGTGCCAGAAGTATATCATCAAGGGCGTCGCCGCAGGCGCGGTCAAGGGCTGATGGCATGACGATCAAGGATCTCGCGCGCGAGAGCGGCTATTCGCTCGGCACGGTCTCGCGCGTACTCAATAACCAGCCGAACGTGTCCGAAAAGGCGCGCACGGCGATCCTGGCGATCGCCAAACGGCATGGCTTTGAGCTCAATCAGAGCGCGCAGTCGCTCAAGCAGCAGCGCTCGAACGCAGTGCTCATCATCGTCAAGGGCACGGCGAACGAGATGTTCGCCACCATGGTCGAACAGCTGCAGTCTCTGTTTTCGCGCACAACGCACCCGCTGATCGTCGATTTCATTGATGAAGATGACAACGAGGTGCTGCGCGCGGTCAGGCTCTGCCGGGAGCGCAAGCCCATGGGCTTGATGTTCCTCGGCGGCACGAACTGCAATTTTGAGGCGGATTTTGACAAGATCACCGTCCCGGCAGTCGTGGTGACGAACGACGCGAGCACGCTGCCTTTTGACAACCTGTCCAGTGTGACCACAAATGACTTACAGGGCGCAGCCTGCGCAGTGGATTATCTCATCCACTGCGGGCATCGCAAGATCGCGGTGCTGGGCGGCGACCGAACGCTGTCCGATACGTCGGCGCAGCGCTATGCCGGCTGCCTGGCGGCATTCCACCGGCACGGGCTGGAATTTGACGACGGAATTTACTACCACACCGGGCGTTACAGCTATGAAGAGGGCTACAAGGGGATGCAGGCGGTCCTGCGCCGCGCCCCCAAGGTCAGCGCCGTGTTCGCCATGGCAGACGTCATCGCCATCGGGGCGATGCGCGCGCTGGCGGACGCGCACCTGCGCGTGCCCGAAGACATTTCCATTATCGGCTACGACGGGCTGAAGATCGGCGGGTTTTATACCCCGCAGCTCTCCACCATTGCGCAGTCAACGGAGCTGCTGGCAAAACGCAGCTTTTCCGTTCTGATGGCGTGCTGTGAGCATGGCGCGCCTGCGCGGCACATGACCGTGCCGTTCGCATTTCAAAATCGTGAGAGCGTCTGCCGCCACGCGGACGCCACTAACTCAGCAAAAGAGGATGACTAACATGGATCGAAGCAGCGGCATCCTGATGCACCTGACCTCGCTGCCGTCCGAGTACGGGATCGGCAACATGGGGCGCGAGGCGTACCGTTTTGTGGATTTTCTCAAGGCAGCAAAGCAGACCTATTGGCAGATCCTGCCCATCAATCCGCCCGGCTACGGCGACTCGCCCTATCAGGCGTTTTCCGCCTTCGCGGGCAACCCGTACCTGATCGACCCGGAGCAGCTCATGGAGCGCGGCTGGCTTGACCGCGCGGCGCTGGACGCCGTGCAGTGGGGCACGCGCGCGGACGAGGTCGATTTCCAGGCGATGTACCAAAACCGGCTGCGCGTGCTGCGGCAGGCGTGGGCGGCGTTCCGGCTTCAGCCGCCGGCGGGTTTTGCCGAATTTGTGCGGCAAAAGGCGGCGTGGCTGGACGAATACGCGCTGTTCATGGCGGTGAAGGCACACTTCGGCGACGGTCCATGGACGGACTGGCCCGCCGACATCCGCCTGCATCAGCCGCAGGCGATCGCCCGCTGGCGCGAGGCGCTGGCGGACGAGATCGAGTTCCAGCAGTTTTTGCAGTACTGCTTCTTTACGCAGTGGCAGAGCCTGCGCGCCTACGCGCGCAAGCAGGGCATCCGCATCATCGGCGATATTCCCATCTACGTCCCGCTGGACTCGGCGGACGTGTGGGCGCACCCGGAGAATTTCCAGCTCACACGCACGCGCCGCCCGCGCGTGGTGGCGGGCTGCCCGCCCGACGGCTTCAACGCCGATGGGCAGTATTGGGGCAACCCCATCTATGACTGGGATCACATGGAAAAGACCGGCTTCGCGTGGTGGATCGAGCGCCTGCGTGCGGCAGGGGAGAGCTTTGACGTGGTCCGCATCGACCATTTCCGCGGCATGGAGAGCTATTGGTCCATCCCTGCGCAGAATAAGACCGCGCGCCGCGGCGCGTGGGTCAAAGGACCGGGCATGAAGCTCGTCCGCGCCATTAAAAACGGCTGCCCGGACACCGACTTCATCGCCGAGGATCTCGGCTTCCTCACACCCGAGGTGCGCACGCTTGTGAAAAAATCCGGCTTCCCGGGCATGAAGGTGCTGGAATTTGCCTTTGACCCGCGTGAGCCGAGCAACTACCTGCCGCACAAATACGGCACAAACTGCATATGCTACACCGGCACGCACGACAACGAAACTCTGACGCAGTGGTGTGAGAGCGCAAGCCCGGAGGTGGACGCCTACGCCCGCCGCTATCTCAAGATCAAAAAAAGCGACGATCTGGCGGACGCGATCATTCGGGCTGGGATGCAGTCCAAGGCGGCGCTGTTCGTGGCGCAGATGCAGGACTACCTGCGCTTGGGCGCGTCGGCGCGTATGAACGAGCCGGGGCGGCTGCTGGTGTCGAACTGGCGCTGGCGGATGCTGCCGGGCACGGCGGATGAGGCGCTTGCCGCCCGCATTGCCGCCCTGACGGGGCAGGCGGACCGCGCATAGCAAACTTTCAAGGAGGACTCATTTTTGAGCTACGATGTAAAAAAACTTGTTGAGCAGACCGAACGTCTTTTGCGGGAGCGTCACGATCTGACGCTCCAGACTGCCGATGCGCAGGCGCTGCATCAGTGCCTGTCTGAGGCGGTCATGGACCAGCTTGCGCAGCCGTGGGCGAATACCCGGCGGCAGCAGGCGGCAGGCCGCTGTGCGTTCTATTTTTCCGCGGAGTACCTGATCGGTCGCCTCATTTACAGCAATCTTCTGAACATGGGCATTCTGCCTGCCGCAAAGCAGGCATTCGCCGACCGGGGCGTCGATCTTGCGTGCCTCGAAGAGATCGAGGACGCCGCGCTCGGAAACGGCGGTCTGGGACGGCTCGCGGCGTGCTTCCTTGACAGCGCCGCGACCTGCGACCTGCCGCTCATGGGCTACGGTCTGCGCTACCGCTACGGGCTGTTCAAGCAGTCGTTTGAGGACGGCGCGCAGAAGGAGACGGCGGACGACTGGACGCGCTTCGGCGATCCGTGGAGCTTCCGCCGCCCGGAGCTGGCGGTAACTGTGCGCTTCGCGGACGAGACCGTCACCGCCGTGCCGTATGATATGCCGGTCGTCGGCTACGGTACGGAGACTGTCGGCACGCTCCGCCTGTGGCAGTGCGAAGCGCCGTGCGCGCTTGACTTCCAGGCGTTCAACGATCAGGATTACGACGCAGCCGTGGAGGATAAAAACCGCGCCGAGGATATTACGCGCGTGCTCTATCCCAACGATTCCACGCCCGACGGCAAGCGTCTGCGCATCCGGCAGCAGTATGTGCTCTCCAGCGCGTCGCTGCAGGACATTCTGCGCACCTATAAGCGCGTACACGGCAGCGACCTTTACCGCCTGCCGGAGTTTGCCGCTGTACAGCTCAACGATACGCACCCCGCCATGTCCATCCCGGAGCTCATCCGGCTGTTGGAGGGCGAGGGGATGAACTTTGACACGGCATTTGACATCGCCGTGCGCGTGTTCTCCTATACGAACCACACCGTCATGGCGGAGGCGCTCGAAGCGTGGGACATGAAGCTGCTCGCGTCCGTCGTGCCGGAGCTGTGCACGGTTTTGGAAAAGATCGATGCCAAGCTCAAGCGCGAGCTGCCGCACAGCGGACTGTTCGTCATCAAAGACGGCAAGGCGCACATGGCGGATCTGAGCATCTACGGCTCGCACGCCGTCAACGGTGTGGCAAAGATCCACTCCGAAATTCTCAAGGACGATCTGTTCCGCGACTGGTACGCTGTCTATCCCGATCGCTTCCAGAATAAGACGAACGGCATCACGCCGCGCCGCTGGCTGGGTCTGTGCGACCCGGAGCTGTGCGGGCTGCTGGAGGACCGCATCGGCGCGGGCTATCTCACTGACCTTGACCGGCTGGCAGGTCTGCGCGAGCATATGGATGATTTCACCGTTGAGGAATTTCTCGCCGTCAAGCAGGAGAAAAAACGCCAGCTCTGCGCCGTCATCGAGCGGCAGGAGGGCGTGCGCCTCGACCCGTCGTTCATTTTTGACGTGCAGGTCAAGCGCCTGCATGAGTATAAGCGGCAGCTTATGAACGCACTGTCGGTGATGGATCTCTATCTGTCGCTCAAGGACGGCACGCTCACGGACTTTACGCCCACGGCGGTCATCTTCGGCGCGAAGGCGGCGCCGGGCTATGCGCGCGCCAAGGCGATCATCCGCTATATCAACCGTATCGCCGCGCTCGTGAACGCCGATCCCACGACGAACGATCGCCTGAAGGTCGTGTTCGTGCAGAACTACAACTGCTCGTATGCCGAGCATATCATCCCCGCTGCGGATATTTCCGAGCAGATCTCGCCTGCGGGCACGGAAGCCTCCGGCACGGGCAACATGAAGCTGATGCTGAACGGCGCGCTCACCCTCGGAACGCTCGACGGCGCGAATGTGGAGATCGTCGAACGCGCGGGACGGGAAAACAATTATATCTTCGGCGGCACGGTCGAAGAGCTGAACGCCGTGCGCGCGGCGTATGACCCCAGGGCGCTTTACAAGGCGGACGCGCGCCTGCGCCGCGCGGTCGATACGCTCATCGACGGTACGGTCGAAACGGATGAGGATCAGAAGGAGCTGTACACCGCACTGCTTGACGGCGCGAGCTGGCACGCCCCCGACCCGTATTTCGTCCTGTACGATTTTAACAGCTACTGCGACGCGCGCCTGCGCGCCAACCGCGATTACCGCGACCGGCTCGCCTTCGGGCGCAAGGCGCTGGAGAACATCGCCGCCGCCGGCTACTTCTCCTCCGACCGCACCATCCGCGAATACGCCAGGGATATTTGGAAAATTTGAAAAAGCCCCCGGTTTTGACGTGTGCTCACAAAACAGTTCATGGAGCGTATCGATACCGATACGCTCCATTTCTTGGCTCTCCCTCTGGGAGAGCTGTCAGCGAAGCTGACTGAGAGGGGAGCGCAGCCTTTTTGAGCGATGACCCTCTCCGTCCTCGCTGCGTTCGGACACCTCTCCCAAAGGGAGAGGCAAGAGATACTCGCAGCACACCAAAATGCAACAAGAACCGGCACAGCAGATCATCCCGCTGTGCCGGTTCTTGTCTCATGCAGCCCGCTCATTTCCGGGGGTTTGCACTTTTTATCTCTCCTCCAGCCAGAGGAGGACGTCGGCGTAGACCTCGTCGCGGTTGAACTCGTTGAGGATCTCGTGGCGCGCCTTGGGGTAGAGGCGGATGGTGATGCTGCGCAGCCCCGTGCGCTTGAAGGCGTCGATACAGTGCAGCACGCCCTTTGCCATGCGCCCGACGGGGTCGTCCATGCCGGAGATAAAGAGCACAGGCAGTGCCTTGTTCATCTTGTTCAGGTTTTCAGGCTGCTCGTTCATGCGGATGCCGGTGAGCATATCGCGCGCGAGCCCGACTGTTGCGTCAAAGCCGCACAGCGGGTCGGCAAGATACGCGTCCACCACGGAATCGACCGAGCAGACCCAGTCGTGCGTGGTGCGGTTGGGCTGGAAGGCGCGGTTATATGTGCCGAACATGATGTTGTTGAGGAGCTTGCTGACCTTCTTTTCGCCGAGACGTTTCTCCTCAAGTTTACATAATGCGAGCCCAGCGCGCAGCGTGGACTGGGACTCCCAGCCCGTGCCGGAGAGGATCGCACCGTCCAGAGCATCGGGGTAGGTGTAGAGGTAGGTGCGCAGCAGGAATGAGCCCATGCTGTGTCCCAGGAAATAATACGGCAGACACGGATGCTCCTCCACCGTGCGGTCGTGCAGGCGCTTGACGTTTTCCACCGCACACAGCCAGCCGCCGTCAAAATAGCCCCGAACATCGCCGCGTGCGAGCGTGCCGCCGTGTCCCATGTGATCCTCCGCCACGACGAGATAGCCGTGCTGCGTGAGAAAGGTCGCAAAATGGTCGTAGCGCAGGATATGCTCGGCAATACCGTGCACGATCTGGACGATCGCCTTCGGCGCGCCCTCCGGCGTCCACTTGCAGCAATGGATGCTTCTGCTGCCGGCTTGCAGGTAGTACTGTTCCATAGTGTCTCCTCCAAATGTTATTTTGCCTGTTCAAACGCGAACCCAGCGCAGGAGTTGCGTTTGGGTACGTTTTATTGGACACGTCGTCTGGTATTATGGGCTTACAAACGAAGGAGGTATCCCAAATGGAACGGACGAACGTGATCGAACTGAAATATTACCAGCCTGCCGCACCTGTTTGCGCTACACGTCCCGCTCGGCGGTCATCGAGACGGGAGCGCTGGCAGACGCTTGCCACTGCCGCCGAAGCCGTTGTGACCGGCGCGATCGGCTTGTGCGTGATCGTGTGCACGCTCTTATTTTTCACGATGCTCTAAATCTGAATAATTTCGCCTTTTGCGGTCAGCAGAAATTCGTCGCAGGGCGCAAAGCCTGTGCCGGGGATGCTCTGCGCGTGACCGCCCGCGCCCGCGTCGTGGAAAATGAGCAGGTCGCCCGGTTGGGCGGGCGGCAGCAGGCGGCGCGAGGCAAACAGACCGCGCAGGTCCATCTGGCAGCCCGCTACGTCGCAGAGAATGCGTCCCGGGATCTGATTTTTGCCGCAGAGGCTGACGTGATGATACGTCGTGAGCGGGCTTGCATCCGGGAACTGCTGCGCCGCGGCATCCAGCAGGATGAGCGTATTTTTAAGCGGCTTGACTGCCATTACGCGGGCAACGAAAATGCCGTGCTTTGCCAGCACGCCGCGACCGGCTGCCAGTTCCAGCCGCATGGAGTCCAGTCCGGCGGGCAGCAGCAGCTCCTCGCGCAGCGCCGCGATCCGCGCGGCAATGGCGGAAAGCGACGGCTCGCGGTCGGCGGTATTGCGGTGATAGGCGATGCCCATGCCGTCGGCGAGATTGCAGCAGTCGGGCGTGATGCCGGTCTGCTCCTTCAGATGCACCGCGCAGGTGAACAGCTCCCGCGCGATGGCGGGGTAATACGCCTCGCGCAGGTCGTTGCGGCAGGCGTGCAAAATCAGCCCGATCGACTGCGTCCCGCCACATTGCAGGCGCTTTGCCAGACGAAGGAGGTCTGCCTCCGGCATCCCGGTCTTGAGATTGTCAAACGAAATGGGTGTGCCGTCGTCGGCGCGCAGCTTCTGCGCGGGGCGCAGGCTCAGAATTGCCCGCTTCGGCGCACGGTGCGGCAGCGCGTGCGGACCGTCCAGCACGAACGTGCAGTCCAGCTCCGTCGCCAGCGCTTCCGCCGCCGGTAAAAAGACCATCGGCGCATAGAGGATGCGCTCGTCCGCAAAGCCGCAGCCTGCCGCAAGACGAAGCTGCGCTTCATTTTCACACAGCACGCCGAAGCCAGCCTCCTGCAAAATGCGCAAGATCGTGGGATTGGGATTCAGCGCCGCGGGGAAATACTGCCGAAAGCCGGAAAACGCGCTGAAGGTCTCAAGCAGCGCCTTGGCGGCGGCGCGGATACCGGCTTCATCGTAGAGATAAAACGGCGCGGTGCGCTGCTTTGCAAAGGTGCTGAGCTTGCGCGGCGAGAGGAACAGCGCGTCTGCGGCGTAATTTTCCATCGTGCATCCCTCCCTTGACTTTTGATTTGGCAGCATCGCGCAATTGCGTTTGCAAATTGTGCGGTGCTGTTTTTATCCCTTTCGGTTCATCTGATACAAAACGGCAAGCCCCTTGAGCAGCAAGTTGCGGTCATAGGCGATCTCGCGGCGGCACATGGGCAGCACAAAGCGCGCGATGCCGCCGGTGGCGACTACGGTGGCGCGCTCGCCGAGCTCTTGCTCCATGCGCTCGATCATGCCGTCCAGCATACACGCCGCGCCGAGCATGATGCCGCTGCGCATACAGTCGGTGGTGTTTTTGCCGATGGCGCGCCGGGGCTGATCCAGATCGATGCCCGGCAGCAGCGCCGCGCGCGACGAGAGCGCCTCGGCGGAGATGCGCACGCCGGGGCAGATGCAGCCGCCGAGATACGCACGGTCCTTATTGATGACCGAGATGGTCGTCGCCGTGCCCATGTCGATGAGGATGAGCGGCGGCTTATATTCGCGCAGCGCCGCGACGGCGGCGACGATAAGGTCGCTGCCGACCTGCTGCGGATTGTCCAGCAGAATGTTCAGCCCCGTCTTGATGCCGGGACCGACAACAAAGGGCTTCTTGCCCGTGAGCTTCAAAACAGCGGTACGCATGGAGTTGAGTACCGGCGGCACGACGGACGAGATGATGACGTCCTCCAGCCGCGCGACCGGCACGTCGGACAGCGAGAGCATATTTTTGAGGTCAAAGCAATACTGATCCGAGGTTTTTACGAGATCCGTCGCGATGCGGGTCTCGTTTTGAATCACGCCGTTTTCGATGCAGCCGATGACGATGTTGCTGTTGCCGATGTCAATTGCAAGGATCATAAATACCTCCTGTGCCGCGTCAGTCACAATCGCAGACGCGGCAGGTGAACTGTCCGTGATCGGTCTCGATCACGCCGTAGCTGGGGCGGGACGTAAAGCGCCCGCAGCAGCCGGGATTGAAGAGCGTCACGCCGTCTATTTCTTCGCAAACCGCCTGATGCGTGTGCCCGAACAGCGCAAGCTGCACGCCGCGCCGCTGCGCCTCCAAAAGAAGACGCTGCGTCCCGGATTTGACGCTGAACAGATGCCCGTGCGTCAGGAAAATGCGCACGCCGTCCACTTCAATCTCAAGATTCGCCGGGATCTGTGCGGCATAGTCGCAGTTGCCCGGCACATAGAGTATATCAAGACCGCCGAACGCGAGGTCCAGATCCTCCGCGTCGCGGAAGTGGTCGCCGAGATGGAGAATGCGGTCGGGCGATTCGCGCTCCACCGCTTCATACATATTCCCAAGCGAGCCGTGAGAGTCGGAAAAAACAAGAATTTTCATACGATGCACCAACGCCGGAGGGTCGGCATAGACTGGATGTAGATCAGGAAGCATAGGGAGGCAGCTTATGGACAGCAATCAGCCGATGGGGCAGTCGTTTTCCTTTACGCCGGAGCAGATCCGCAGGGTGCTCGGCACAAAAGAGGGGCAGCAGCTTTTGGGACTACTCAACCGGGACGGCGGCGCGGCGCTGCGTCAGGCGGCAAGCGCCGTGAAGAGCGGGGACTACGCCGCCGCGCAGAAAATTTTAGAGCCGGTCATGCAGACGCCGGAGGCGTCCCGGCTGGTGGACGCCATCAACCGAAAGTAGGCGGCGCGATGGAAGAACAGCTTTCGCAGAAAATTCAGGAGGTCCTGAACGACCCGGCGCAGATGGCGCAGGTGCTGGAGCTGGCGAAAAGCCTCGGCGTGACGCTGCCGCCGCCGGACGCGCCCGCGGGTTCGCCACCCGAAGAAAAAGCGCCGCCGGATGTACCGCCCGCACCGCCGCCCGTACAGTCGCCGCCGATGGGCGGACTGGCGCAGCGGCAGGAGGCGCTGCTGCGCGCACTCGAACCGTTTTTGCGCCCGTCGCGCCGGGAAAAGATCGAACGCGCGCTCCAGATCGCGCGCCTGAGCGGCATCGCGGGCAGCGCGCTGCGCAGGGGAGGACCAGGGACGCGCGATGCGAGGTGATTTTGTGTATAACCGCTACATTCCGCAGCCGGACGGTAAGTATCTCCGTATGGACGTGCAGCCGCCGCAGGACGCTCCCGCGCAGCAGTCCACACAAGCGCCTCCCTGCGCACCGCCCGCACCGCCGTGCGAACAGCCGGGCGGCGGGTTTTTCAGCCGCCTTCTGCCGCGCGGCACGGACACGGGCGATCTGCTCGTGATTGCGATCCTACTGCTGCTGCTCGTTGACAGCGATGCGGACGATCCGCTGCCGGTCCTGCTGACGCTGGCGGCGTTTATTCTGCTGTAGCAAACGGCTGTGAGCCGTCGGGCAGGGCAAAAAGCGCCTGCGCCGCTTCGTCGCCGGCGGTCAGCCGCTCAGAAAGCGTCTGATCCACCGTGTACATCGGCTCTTCGCCGCTGTAGGTGATCTGTTTGCATAAAAGACCGCTCGTCAGGCTGACCCAGTATTCCTGCCGGACACCGCTCTGCACGCACGAAACGAACAGGCACGACGGCTCGTCCGGTTCTGTCAGGCTGACGACCTCCGCGCCGGTGATCGCCGTGCGGGGAAGCTCCGTCAGCGTCTCATACGTCGGCACACCCAGCAGCTCATCGGAATTGACCGAGCCGTCCAGCGTGATGACGGACGGCGTGGTCTCGCCGTCGTACCAGACGTAGAGCGTCTGCCCGTCAGTCAGCAGATGGCGGACGGAATCATCCTGCGTAATATCCGCCTGCAAAAGGGTGTCCTGCCGCCACAGCTCGATCTGCTGCGTGCGCGTAAAATCGTCCGCCCGCAGCGTGGCGGTCAGAATTTGATGATAAAACGTGGGGCGGGCGAGCGTCCGCGCCAACACAGCCTGCACATTCTGCGGGGTGATCTCGGCAAGGCTCTCGCCGGTAGATGTCTGCGGCTGCTCCTCCGGGGCGTAGGACGCGCCGGGCAGCGTGATCGCTTGCTCCGCGCGGGAGCGGGCGGTCTGCGTGATGACGATGGCAGCCAGCAGCGCCAGAATGAGCACGGCGGCAAGCACGAGGACCGCCGGTTTGAGAGAACGCGATTTCATGGCGGGCCTCCTTTCCTATTTTACGCCTGCGGCGGCTCATTTTCCGTCGAATCCTCCGGCTGCGCGTCCTGCGCAGCATCTGATCCGGCGGGCGCTTCCGCGGGCGCGGTGTTTTCGGCGGACGCTTCGGCGTCCGTCTTTTCCGGCTCGTGCGACGAGAAGATCAGGCGCATCCCGATCGCGCCGACCACGAATACCGCGCCGATCAAAATCAGCGCCTTGAGCTCGCCGGAACTCGTCAGCACCACCGCCGCAAGACCGAGGATCGCCGTGAGCATATATGCGATGGCGACCGCCTGCTTCTGCGTAAAGCCCATGTCGATGAGCCGGTGATGGACGTGCCCGCGGTCCGCCTGCATGGGGCTCTGCCCGTGCGCGATGCGGCGCAGGAAGGCGAAGCAGATGTCAAAGATCGGAAGCCCCAGAATGAGGAACGGCACGGCAAAGGAGATAATGGCGTACATTTTGAAAAGACCCGTGATGGACAGCGTCGCCAGAATGTAGCCCAAAAACGTTGAGCCGGAGTCGCCCATGAAGATCTTCGCCGGGTTCATGTTATACGGGATAAAGCCGAGGCACGCGCCGAACAGCGCGCAGAGGATGATGGCGATGTTCGTCTCCGCGACCATGAGCGCGATGACGATGAGCGCCGCCGCCGAGATGGACGATACGCCCACCGCCAGCCCGTCCAGCCCGTCGATGAAGTTGACGGCGTTCGTGATGGCGACGATCCAGATGATCGTGATGGGCACGGACAGCCAACCGAGGTTTACATAAGTTGCGTTGCTGAACACATTCGGGTTCGAGATAAACTGGATGACGCACCCGTGATACACGGCAACGCCCGCAGCCAAAATCTGCACGATGAGCTTCGGCAGCGCCTTGAGCGCCAGCACATCGTCCAGCGCACCGAGCACCACGATGATGACCGCGCCGAGCAGAATGCCCTGAAGCTGGCGGTCAATGTCGGCAAAGATCAGCGCCGAAAGCAGGAACGCCAGAAAAATCGCAAGTCCCCCAAGGCGCGGGATGGGGACCTTGTGCATCCGGCGGCTGTCCTTCGGCACGTCGATCGCGCCGACCTTATAGGCGAGCGTTTTGACGAGCGGGGTGGATAAAAACGAGATCGCAACGGCTGCCGCCATCGCGGCGAGCATTTGCAGAGCCAGTCTGGTAGTCATAAAACCCTCCTCAGCGGGCGACGAAACCGATCTTTTTATAGACCTTGCGCAGTGTTTTGTTGGCGAGATACGACGCGCGCTCCGCGCCGGTCTTGTAAATGCTTTCGAGATACGCCTTGTCGGTGAGCAGGCGGGTGGTCTCCTCGCGGATGGGGCGGACAAGCTCCACGACCGCCTCGCCCACGGCGGGCTTAAACACGCCATAGCCCTGATCGGCAAATTCCGCCTGCGCCTCGTCCAGCGTCTTGCCGGTGGCGGCGCAGTAGATGGTGAGCAGGTTCGAGATGCCGGGCTTATTCTCGCGGTCGTAGCGGACGGCGGTCTCGCAGTCGGTGACGGCGCGCTTAAATTTGCGCATAATATCCTCCGGCTTGTCCATCAGATACACGCAGCCGTCGGGGTCGGACTTGGACATCTTGTTTTCAGGATTGCCAAGGCTCATGATGCGCGCGCCCATCTTGGGGATGAACGGCTCGGGCAGCGTGAACGTGTCGGGGAAGGAATTGTTAAAGCGCGCGGCGATGTCGCGGCAGAGCTCGACGTGCTGCTTCTGATCCTCACCCACGGGCACAAGATCCGCCTGATACACCAAAATGTCCGCCGCCATCAGCACCGGGTAAGTGAACAGCCCCGCCGTGATATTATCGGCGTGCTGCTGCGACTTCATCTTGAACTGCGTCATGCGCGAGAGCTCTCCGAACTGCGTGTAGCAGCCCAGCACCCAGCTCAGCTCCGCGTGCGCCGGGACATGGCTCTGGATGAACATGATGTTCTTCTCCGGGTCAAGCCCGCAGGCGATATACTGCGCGAGCTGTTCCAGGCTGCGGCGGCGCAGATCGGCAGGCACCTGCCGTACAGTGATGGCGTGCATATCCACGATGCAGTACAGGCAGTCATATTCCTCCTGCAAGCCCACCCAGTTTTTGATCGCGCCCATATACGAGCCGAGCGTCAGGTCGCCGCTGGGCTGAATGCCGGAAAAAATTCTCTTTTTATTGTCCATGGTGATACCCTCTGTCTATCGTATTTTTCACATAAGTACAAATATTTTACCACATATGCTCGGATTTCGCAACAAAGCATTGACGCGGGGCAAAAGAAAATATATGATAAAGGGCGAATACAAGGAGGAAAACGTTATGGATTTTTTTGAGCAGATGGAAGCGCGCATCCCGCACGGCAAGGTGCGTACCCGCTTTGCCCCCAGCCCCACGGGCTATATGCACGTCGGCAACCTCCGCACGGCGCTGTATACCTGGCTCATCGCCCGCAGCCACGGCGGTACGTTCATTCTGCGCATCGAGGACACCGATCAGGGACGCCTCGTCGAGGGTGCGACCGATGTGATCTACAAAACGATGGCGGAGTGCGGGCTTGACCACGACGAAGGTCCTGACGTCGGCGGACCGGTCGGTCCGTATATCCAGTCCGAGCGGCGCGACCTGTTCGGCAAATACGCCGAGCTGCTGTGCGAAAAGGGCGGTGCGTATTACTGCTTCTGCCAGAAGTCGGAGGACGAGGACGCGGGAGAGGATGACGGCAAGGAGATCAAAAAGCATGTCTGCGCCTGCCGTGACCTGCCGCTGGAGGTGGCAAAAAAGCGCGCCGAGGCGCAGCCGTTCGTCATCCGCCAGAAGATCCCGCACGAGGGCACGACTACATTCCACGACGCGTCGTTCGGCGACATCACCGTCGAAAATAAGGAGCTGGAGGATCAGGTGCTCCTCAAGTCCGACGGGCTGCCGACGTATAACTTCGCAAACGTCGTGGACGACCACCTGATGGGCATCACGCACGTCGTGCGCGGCAGCGAGTATCTCTCGTCCGCACCAAAATATAACCTGCTGTATCAGGCGTTCGGCTGGGACGTGCCGACGTATGTCCACTGCGCGCCCGTCATGCGCGACGCGCAGCACAAAATGTCCAAGCGCCACGGCGACCCCAGCTATGAGGACCTCATCCGCGATGGCTACCTGACCGAGGCGGTGCTCAACTATGTGGCGCTGCTGGGCTGGAGTCCGAAGGGGGAGCTTGCCGAGCAGGAGTTCTTCACCCTGCCGGAGCTGGTAAAGGCATTCGACATTTCCGGCATCTCCAAGAGCCCGGCGGTGTTTGACATTCAGAAGCTGCGCTGGATGAACGCCGAGTATATGAAAAAGCTCTCGCCGGAGGCGTTTTTTGAGAAGGCAGAGCCGTATCTGCGCGCGGCGATCCAGAACCCCGCCATCGACCTCGAGGCGGTCGCAGCGCTGGTGCAGTCCCGCTGCGAGGTGCTGACCGATCTTGCCGAGCGCGTGGACTTCCTCGACAAGCTGCCGGAGTACGACACGGCGCTGTATGTGCATAAAAAGTCGAAAACGACGCTGGAAAACTCGCTGGAAACGCTCAAAACGCTCCTGCCCGTCCTGCGCGAGCAGGAGGATTGGAGCAACACGGGGCTGTATGAGCGCCTCGTCGCGCTGGCGGCGGAGAAGGGGGTCAGAAACTCCATCATCCTCTGGCCGCTGCGCGTTGCCGTGTCCGGCAAGGCGTCCACCCCCGGCGGCGCGACGGAGCTGTGCGCCCTGCTTGGGAAGGACGAAGCGCTCGCCCGCATCGAGCGCGGCATCGCTATGCTTTCGCAGGCACAATAAACCACGAAAGGCTTCCTCGAATGAGGAAGCCTTTCGTTTGTATGGGCGTTATAAAACCCGTTCCATATGAATGTATTCCGTTTCGCCCGTGACCTGAAAGCCGTTTTTGGACCAGAAGGCAAAGCTCTGCGGATTGCCCTTGTCCACGCCGAGACGGATCTTCTGATAGCCGAGCTGCTTGAGACAGCGGCAGACATCGCCGATCATTTCAGAGGCAATGCCCCGTCCCTGGTAGTCCGTGCTCATCATAAACAGCCCGATGAAGGCCGTTTGCGGCTCTGGATACGCCAGGATCAGGTCCATGAGCGCGATGAGCGTTTCCCGCTCGAAAAATCCGACGTAGTATTTGTCCTCGTACCCCTTATCCGGCGGAAGCGCCGTCATGTCGCCCAGAATAGCCTCTTTTGTGATAAATGGCGGATGATATTTGTAAAATAGTTCATTTTTGCGGCTTAATTCAAAAATAATGTCCACATCCCGTGCGTCCAGCCGGCGCACCGTGAACCGCTGCGATAAAAGTCGAATGTCCATCTCCCGCGCTCCCTTAAAGAAATCGTCTGCGGTTACTAAATTCTCAGTTGCTGCTTTGCACTCGTTATACCATAAAGCGCATCGGATGGCAAGCCGCAAATTTGCGCCCCGGTGGTTGCTTTTTGACGGGAAAGCGTGTAGAATCAGGAAGAAATGGGGTGCTGGCTTTGCTGGACTATGTACTGAAAAACGGCACGGTGATCGACGGTACGGGGCGCGCGGGCTTCCGCGCCGACGTTGCCGTCCGGGACGGAACGATCGCTGGGATCGGGCAATTTGACGCGGCGCAGGCGCGCGTGTGTGTGGACGCGGCAGGCAAAGCCGTCACGCCGGGCTTTATTGACATCCACCGTCACGCCGACGCGGCAGCGTTTCGCCCGGGCTTTGGGCGCGCGGAGCTGCGGCAGGGACTGACGACGATCGTAAACGGAAACTGCGGGCTGTCGGTCGCGCCGTGCGGCGAGGCATACCGCACGCAGATCCTGCACTATCTTGATCCTGTGACCGGCGCGCTGCCGGAGGCGGTGGGCGCGCAGAGCATGGGGGAGTACCTGACGGCGCTCGAAAAACAGCCGCTGCCGCTGAATCTGGGAATGCTGGTCGGCGGCGGGACGCTGCGTGCGAGCGTGGCGGGCTTTGGCAGCGCCGTACTGACGCCGGAGGCGATGAAAACGCTCCACCTGCGGCTGGAGCAGGCGCTCTCCGACGGCGCGCTGGGCGTGTCGCTGGGGCTCGGCTACGCGCCGGAATGCTTTTACACGACGGATGAGCTCATTGAGGCGCTGCGCCCGCTGGCGGGCAGCGATGTGGTTGTGACGGTCCATATGCGGCAGGAGGGCGACCGCGTGGTCGAGTCGCTGCGCGAAATGCTGCACGTCGCTGAGACGCTGCGTGTGCCGCTGGAAGTGAGCCACCTCAAGAGCATCGGCAAGCGCAACTGGGGCAGATGCACGCCGGAGATGCTGCGGCTGCTGGAAAATGCACGGCAGGCGGGTCTGGACGCCGCGTGCGATATGTACCCCTACACGCGCGGCTCGACACAGCTCCTCCATATCCTGCCGCCGGAGTGCCAGAACGCGCCGCTGGAGCAGCTTTCGCAGAATCTGCTCGACCCCGCATACCGTGCGCAGGTGCGCCGCCGGATGGAGCATGACAGCGATTTTGAGAATATCTCGCTGCTGTGCGGCTGGGAGAATGTGTATGTAACGAGCGCGGCGAAGGAGCGCAACGCGTGGCTGCTGGGCATGAGCGTCGCGCAGGCGGCAAGTAGGGCAGGGCGCGACCCGTATGAGCTGGTCTTTGATCTGCTGGCGGATGAAGGCTGTACGCCGTCGATGATCGACGCTGTGGCGAGTGACGACGATCTGGAGCGGGTGCTCGCGTGCCCGTTCAGCAGCATCATTTCCGACAGCACCTATCCCGATACCGGGCTGCTGCACCCGCGCGTGTACGGCTCGTTCGTGCGGATGATCGAGACTTATGTAAACCAAAAGAAGCTCCTGCCGCTCGAAGAGGCGGTGCGGAAAATGACGTCGCTTCCGGCGAGCCGCCTGCGGCTGACCGGCAAGGGCATTTTGCAGCCGGGCGCGGACGCGGATATTTGCGTGTTTGACCCGCAGGCGCTGCACGAGCGCGGCACCTACACCGACCCGGCGCGCGAGGCGGCGGGGATGGACTATGTGTTCATCGGCGGACGCCCCGCGATTGCGCGTGGAGAATGGACGAAGGAAAGGGCAGGGCGCGTGCTGCGCCGGTAAATAAAATGCTGGATTCGATTTTTACGCAGTATGACCGTGTGGTCGTGCTGGATACGGAGACAACGGGCATCGACTGCCGCCGCGACGAGATCATCGAGCTGGCGGCGGTGGCGGTCGGACCGGGCGGCGTGGAGGACGAAATGGACCTCCTCATCCGCCTCACACCGGGCAGGCGTCTGCCCGGCATGATCGTGGAGCTGACGGGCATCACAGAGCAGATGCTTTCCGCCGAGGGTGTAGAAAAGGCACAGGCGGCGGAGCGCTTTGCGCAGATGCTGCAAGCGCCGCGCACGATGATGGCGGCGTTCAACGCGCAGTTTGATTTTACGTTTTTGTATTTTTACCTGTCGCGGCTGGGCATGGCGGACTGCCTTAAAAATCTTGGAATGCTGGACATCCTCACAGTCTACAAGGATCGCCGCCCGTACCCGCATAAGCTGAAAAATGCCATTGAGAGCTACAACGTGGCGGCAGAAAACTCGCACCGCGCCGTGGACGACGCCATGGCGGCTCTGCTGGTGCTGGAGGCGATGCGCGAGGAACACGACGATCTGATGCAGTACCGCAACCTGTTTGGCTTCAATCCCAAATACGGCGTGGCTGGACCGCGCATCGGCTCGATCCACTATGCGCCGCAGAAGTACGATCCCGAGCTGCCGCTGTACGCGCTGTATGCCCATGTCTGAAAAAGTCGCGCAGTTTAGGCTTTACTTTCACCGCGGGAGCTGATATAATAGTGGAGCTTTCAAAGCGGTATGCGCTCGTAGCTCAGCTGGATAGAGTGACAGACTCCGACTCTGTAGGTCGCACGTTCGAATCGTGTCGGGCGTACCAAAATGCCGTGAAATCGTATGATTTCACGGCATTTTTATATAGAATTGTTCAAATTATCTGTTTTTACTGCGTAGCGCAACCGGATAGAACTTTTGACCGGATAGCTCAGATCTCCAGGCTGCTTTGCATGATCTGACTTGCCGCTTTTTTGTTCTTATCGAATGCGTGCGTGTAAATATCCAGCGTGGTATTACAACGATGGTCAGCTCATTTGTGGCAGAATGGTATGGCCGAAGCGCGGAGCGGCATCATGAATGAAGGGCGATGTCGCTCGAAATTATACGCAATGAAATAAGCGCGGTTCAGCAGGAATTGCTATTGAAGTTGGAAATAAAATCAATCGCCATGCTAGAATATGCACCAAAACAAGATTCCGAGGCATGCTGAAAACAGGATCATCAGAATTGGCGATGGAGCTGTTTTTCTGATTTTTTTACAAATCAGATGCGTTGCTCCGAGCATGGCAAATACTGCGATAGAGCGCAAATCGGGCGCAAATCCGGCCTGTAAATCTGTGAGGCCAAACAGCGTAGACAGCGCCATGCTGAGCGCGGTCGCAAGGATCATCGCTACAACGCACGGACGGACTCCCGATAAAAAGGCGTTGACGGGTGCATATTTCATCAGATTCTTTAGTGCGGATGCAATTAAGAGAATAATCAAAAATGACGGCAGCACCACGCCCAGCGTTGCAACAAATGAACCGAGGATTCCGCCCTGTGTTGAGCCGATAAAGGTTGCCATATTCACGGCAAGGGGTCCCGGTGTGGATTCAGATACGGCAATAAAATTCAGAAACTCGTTCTCTGTCAGCCAGCCGTTGGAAAGCACCGTTTCGCGTACCAGCGAAACCATTCCATAGCCGCCGCCGAAAGACAAGGCACCGATCATCAAAAAGTTCAGAAAGAGGCGCAGGTATATCATGACGTTTTCTCATGTCCTTTCCGGATTTTTCGCAGAAAGAAAACAACAAGCCCGACCGCGCCGCAGATCAGGATGTAAAACACAGAGGAAAACGAAACTGCTGTGATCGAGCAGCAGAGCATGGAAGCCATGACCAACGTGAGAAGCGTCAAGTTTAGTGTGTTTTTGTCAATACTTTTAAGCATTTTCAGCCCTGCGGTAAGGATCAGATAGATCACACATACCTGAATCCCGCGGAATGCGCAGGAAACCCAGCGCAAACTGAGAAACTGATCAAAGAACAGCGAGATACCATAAATTATAAAGAAAGATGGAATGCAGACAGCAAGTGTGGACATGGCTGCACCCGCAAATCCTGCAATTTTGTAACCAATGTAAGTCGCGCTGTTGATGGCGACTGGCCCTGGCGTGGATTCGGCTACCGCAACCATGTCCAGAAACTCGCTTTTTTCAAGCCATTTTTTCTTTTCAACGAACTCATTTTCAAGCAGCGCAATCATAGCGTATCCGCCGCCAAAGGTGAACGCACCGATTTTTAAGAATGTGATAAATAAAGAGCAAATTAGTTTCATGCCTGTATATCCTGCCTTCTGCGAATAATACCTATAAATAAAACACCCAATAGAATCAGGCAGCCAGACAACACCTGCGACACGCGGACACCTGGCATCAGATAGAGACTGTCAGTACGAAGTCCCTCTACAAAGCAGCGTATCACACCATAGCCGATCATGTAAAACGGAAGCAGATATCCCTTTTTTCTGAAATGCAGATAGGAGATCAGCATGACAATCAGCAGCAGTGTATTCAGTGCAGATTCGTAGAAGAACGTCGCCTGATGCCACTGCCCGAGTTCCTCTATGTAAACACCATACGGAAAGAACTGGAGATCTGGATTTGTGATCAGATTTCCGTAAGCCTCCTGATTCACAAAATTCCCCCAACGCCCGATGGCTTGTCCAAGAACAAGGCTGGGAATCAGCGTATCTGCAAGCGACCAGAAGGAAAGCTTTTTGACCTTGCAGTAAATCAGTACAACAGCAACACCGCCGAGGATGCCTCCATAAATGGCAAGCCCGCCCTTATTGATTTGAAAAACGGAGAGAAGGTTATCCTTGTACTGCTCCCACTCAAAAAGCACATAGTATGCTCTGGCACAGAGAATACACACGGGAATCCGCCAAAGCACGAGATTATATAAGTGATCCGGTTCAACTCCAGTTTTTTTGCACCGGCGAAGTGCTAGCATAAATCCGAGAATCATGCCGAATGTGATGATGATACCGTACCATGCGATGTTCAGCCCTTCTATGCCAAACAGGTTTTCAACAGCCTAATGATTCATAGATTTTTTGAAAGCCGCCCTGCTATTCGACGCGGAGCATCCGATAGCCGATTCCGATGTGCGTTTGTATGTATTGCTGCCCGTCTTTTCCGCGTTCCAGCTTTTTGCGCAGGGTCGCCATGAACACCCGCAGAGAAGCAATATCGTTTTCCCAACTGCTGCCCCAAATCTGCTGCGTGATGTAGGTGTGGGTCAGAACCTTGCCCACATTTTTTGAGAGTAGACACAACAGCTTGTATTCGATGGGCGTCAAGTGCAGTTCTGCACCGCCAAGATATGCGCAGCCTGCCGCATAGTCGATTTTCAGCGCACCGTTCGTAAAAATCGAAGATTCCTGCGCTGCGTCTGTTTTCATCAGCGACAGTCTCCGCTGTGTCACCCGCAGCCGCGCCAGCAGTTCGTCCACGGAAAAAGGCTTCGTTAGATAATCATCTGCCCCGGCATCCAGCGCCCCGATTTTATCAGCATCCTCCGTTCTGGCACTGATCACAATGATTGGCATATTCGACCACGAACGGATTTTTCGGATGATCTCCACGCCGTCCATATCGGGAAGTCCCAAATCAAGCAGCACAATGTCCGGGTTGTGAGACAGCGCCTCCATCACGGCGCTTGCGCCGCTTTGCGCCGAAAGATACCTGTATTCATGGGTTTTCAGCGTCGTTGTGATCAGATTGCGCACCGGCGTATCATCTTCTACAACGAGGACAAGCGGCTTATTCATTTAGGTTCACCTCACTGAGCGGTACTGTAAAGGAAAAGATGCAGCCATGCGGCGAATTATCTTTCAATGTCATTTCGCCATTATGGGCATGAATGATGGCTTGACAGAATGTAAGCCCAAGTCCAAGACTTCGGCGGCTGTCGCCAATCGGATTGCCCCCGGTAAAGAACATTTCAAACACATGTTCCTTCAGTTCATCCGGGATACCGAGACCGTTGTCGCTGACGCAGATTTCTGCTGCATTTCCCCGCTGGATTGCCGTGATTCGGATGTTCGAGCCAGCCGGAGTATATTTGACTGCATTGTTCACCAGATTGATAAGCACCTGCACGATGAGTCCTGCATCCACCCGCACCAGCAGCGGCTCATCTCCGCAATCTACTGTAATGTGATGCTCCGCCGACTTTCGGTCGATATGCCGGAGCGATTCCGATACGATGTCGTCCACGACCTGATCAGAAAGGTGCAGTTTTACGCTGCCGTCCGCGATTTTCGTAATGGAAAGCAAGTTCTCAACCAGTCCGGTCAGCCATTGCGCATCGTCATAAATGTCCATAAAAATCTGTTTCCGCGTTTGTTCATCCAGCACGGCATAGCTGTGCAGCAGCGTATCGGCGTTGCCGGAAATAGAGGTCAGCGGTGTCCGCAAATCGTGGGAAATTGAACGCAGAAGATTGGCGCGAAGCTGCTCGTTCTTTGCAAGGACGGCAGCTTTTTCCTTTTCTGCGGCGTTGTGCAGGCTTTCCAGCGCCAGAGCGCACTCGCCGAGAATGGAGAACAGAACGCTGTATGTAAATGCGTCAGGCTGCGTTTGTTTCTCCATCGGAATCCCGACAACACCGTAAATCTGCTGCCCGGTACGAATGGCAAGATACAGCCGTTTTGCTTTTGGAAAGTTTTGCGTCGTTGCTCCGGCACGTTTCCGGTTCTGCCAGACCCAGCGAATCACATCCTGCTCCCGGTCTGTGTCTGGGACGCTGTATGGTCTGCTTCCGTCAGCCGGGTAAATGATTCCTTTGGACAGTACGCCGCTCTGCGCTGGATAAATCAGGATGTCCCGCTGCATAAGCTTTTGTATCTGCGTCGCGGTCATCTGATAGACCTCATCCAGCGTTTCCGCCTTTTGAAGCTGCCTGTTCATATCAAAAAGCAGCTTTGTACGATAAGCATCCCGCGCGGATAGCTGCGCATGGGCTTTGAGCTTTGCGGCAAGCGTACCGGTCAAAAGCGCCGCTGCAAACATGACGGCAAAGGTTATTGGGTATTTACTGCCGTAGGCTGCCAAAGACAGGCGTGGTTCTGTCAGAAAATAATTGAACAGGATGACACTCAAAAAAGCGGACAGCACGCCGCAGGTATATCCGCTGGTAAAAGCGGAAGTCAGAAGCACCCCCAGCAGGTAAACCATGATGATATTGGCATTTGCAAAGCCGAGCCGCAGAAAGACCCATCCGATGACCGTCGCAGCTGCCAGAATCCCGATGGTCAAAAGCAGTTCCCATGCGGTCGGAAGCGCCGGGCGAACGGCGGAAAGCCGTTTCCTGCGATAGCTTTTGTAGACCTCTGCGTCCGGAATGATGTGAATGTCCACCTCAGGCGCAAGCGTAATGAGCCGTTCTGTCAGTGTCGGTTCGCTCCAAAAATGCCGCCGCTGCACGCCGCTTCGCCCGATCACGATTTTGGTCACATCGGAGAGCCGCACATATTCCGCGATCTGTGTGGCTACGTCTTCTCCATGCGTTGTGATGATCTCTGCGCCGAACTGCTGCGCAAGGCGTATATTTGCCTGCAAGCGAACGGTATCTTCCGCATTCATATCAGCGTCTCCGGGTGTCTGCACGTAAAGCGCGGTAAGGCTGCCGCTAAATGCCTGTGCCATTTTCCCTGCCATCCGCACAATACGTTCATTGGATGGAGACGAGGACAGGCACACAAGAATATGCTCTTTTGGCAGTTCGCTTCCTTTGTTCTGCACATTTTCACCACCCCTCTTAAACGATATTATAGCACTAAGATGTGAAGGTTTCTACTGCGCACAATCGGATTCGTTGTTTGGAAATGAAATTTGCTCTGAATCATAGATCACGATTTTTGCATGGGCATGACTGCTGTGAAAACGGGAAAGCGTTTCCTTCAGCTCGTCAATAGAAATGTCTCCGTCCATGCGGACATATGGCTCTGACTGCTGTTCGGTATCTTCCCTGATTCGTTTCTGATTTTCATCCAGGAAACGCCCCAACCGCACCACCAGATACCAGCTGAACAGGAACGCCAGAGCCGTTCCAACAATCAAAATGACATCCCGCACGTCAACTCGCCGTCCATTCAGATCCGGAAGCACTTTTGCAGCGCTTTGTATTCGCCCAACGCTAAAATCGTTATTTCCCCGGGCAGCACCGTATCCGGTGTAATTGATACGTCGGTTTTTCCCGAATGCTTGATGCCAAGAATGTTGATTCCAAACTTTCTGCGGATATTCAGTTCGCCAATGCTTTTCCCGACCCAGCCTTCTGGTACTTCCACCTCAAAAATGGCGTGCTGCTCGTCGATCTCTATGTAGTCGAAGATATGGTCGGCAGTGTATCGGATCGCTGCCCATTTTGCCACCTGTTTTTCCGGGTAGACTACATGGTCTGCACCGTTGCGAAGCAGAAACTTTGCCTGCACATCACGCTCGGCACGCGATACCACGCACTTTGCACCCAGCTCCTTCAGCAGCGAGGTGGTTTCCAGCGAGTTCTGAAAATTACCGCTGATGGTCACGATGCAGACGTCAAAATTTCCGATGCCAAGAGAGCGAAGAAACTCCGCGTTTGTACTGTCGCCAATTTGTGCGTTGGTGACATATGGCAGCACATCACTGATTCGTTCCTCGTTTGTATCGACCGCCATGACCTGATGCCCCAGCTGAGAAAGCTGCACGGCGATATGCCGCCCGAAGCGGCCTGTGCCAATCAATAGAATGTTTTTCATGTGAAAAAGCTCCTTATCCAATCGTTATTTTTTCCTGCGGCAGCCTTGCATTCCCCACTTTTTTGCTGGAAAGTGCCGCATAAATGAGGGTAAGACCGCCGACTCTGCCCAGATACATCAGCAAGATCAGCACCATTTGCGATGGAATGCGCAGCTGCGGTGTAATACCAAGTGTCAATCCCACAGTTCCGACCGCCGATGCCGTTTCATACAGGCAGGCAGACAGCGGAAGATTCTCGTATGCGCTGATAAAGACCGCACCGCCAAAGAACAGCACCAGATACATCGTCAGAATGGTCGCGGCGGTTTTGACAGCGCTGCAATCAATCCTACGCCCGAAAAACTGAGCACTCTCCCGCTGACGGAAGGTTGCGGCGGCATTAGCAAGCAGGACTGCCAATGTCGTTGTCTTCATACCGCCCGCCGTAGACCCCGGAGAGCCGCCAATGAGCATAAGAAGAATCATCACGCCCTGCGACGCGCCGGACATTGCAGATAGCGTTACCGTGTTGAAGCCCGCTGTCCTCGGCGTGACAGACTGAAAAAAGGATGCCAGCAGCCGGTTTTCGGCGGGAAGCGCGGAAAAGTCTGAAAAGAAGAAAAACACAGTAGGCAGAAAAATCAAAAGACCTGTCGTGACAAGGATCACCTTGCTCTGCATTCGGTAGCGATGAAACCGCCACTTGTTTTCAAAGATGTCATCCCACGTCAGAAATCCAATGCCGCCAATCACGATCAGCAGCATAATCGTGATATTGATTACCGGACTGCCCGCATAGCCGGTAAGAGATGGATAGCGGTTGCTTTCTGTCCCAAGAATGTCAAACCCGGCGTTGCAGAATGCGGATATAGAATGAAACACCGCCATCCAGATGCCGCGCCATCCATAGTCCCGGCAGAACACCGGCAGCATGGCAAGTGTGCCCAGCAGTTCAATCAGAAATGTCCCCCGTAGGATAAAGCGTGTCAGACGGACGATTCCGCCGACCTTTGGTGCTGAAATTGCATCCTGCATGGTGCTGCGCTGCATCAGAGAGATTCTTCGCCCGGACAACAGCGCAAACAATGCTGCTACGGTTACGACACCAAGACCACCAATTTGGATCAGCGCCAGAATAACCGCTTGCCCAAAGGTTGACCAGTAGCTGCCTGTATCCTGCACCACAAGCCCTGTGACGCAGACGGCGGAAGTCGCGGTAAACAGCGTTTCATTGAATGGAGTTACATTCCCTCCAGTCGTGGAGATCGGCAGCATCAGCAGCAGCGCTCCGAGCAGAATGACCCCGGCAAAACCTAATATGATAATTTGAAAAGACGAAAGGCGGCGCTTTCGACGAATGATCTCTTCCGGCATAAAGGCAGCTCCTTATTTCTGTGATGGTATATTATACAGCCGGAGATTTTAAGAGCGGATAAGGGACATTTGCGACGTATTAAGATTGAATAAAGATGAGGAGATTGCTTGTGCAGATTGGGCAAGGCGAAAGTCTTGTCCATTTTTTGTGTCCGGCTTTGCCAAATCGCCCACACCAGACCGTAGTAGTGGTGAAAAGCGGACAGGCCGGTTTATCGCAAACGCTTTATTTGCAGAAGTGGCCAAAAAGCGCTTTTGAAATTGTAGTAAGGGTATCTTCAAACGAGGGTGCTTCCGGCAAGACTGCCCCGAAGGAGAGTGTACCGCAAGTTCCCTCCATTGGGCGCATGGTTGACCGCGAAGCAAAACGCACCGAGGGCAAGGGCATCGGCTATGACCGCTGGGCGTCGATGCACAACCTCAAGGCATGGTCGAAAACCTTTATGTATTTGCAGGAGCATGACCTTCTATCGCCGGATAAGCTGAGCGCCACCGTGGATGCTGCCGGTGCGGAAGCACGGGATGCCCGAAGCCGCTATGACGCTGCCGCTGCCAAGGTGACGGACAAAAAGACAATGCTGGAAGCAATGGACAATTACCGCAAAACCTATCCCGTTATCAAGGAGTACCGTGCGATCCGCAAGGAAAAGGACAAGCAAAAATTCTACGCCGCGCATGAAGCGGATTTTATCATCAACGACGCTGCCAAGCGTCAGCTTGACAAGCTGGGCGCACCGAAGTAGCTTCCGAAGCGCTAGGATGTCGTTGCGGAAATTCAGTCTCTCGTAATTGAACGAACACCCCGCACCGTGCGTTTACAGGACGCATGGTGCGGGGTGTTTTTGTGTTTTCAGCGGTTTTAGGAGGGATATTCGATGCCCTGTACACAGGACACCCCTTTGCGCTTCACGGAATCGGACGATAACCAGCTAAACCGCAAAAGGCCGTGCGAAGCCGCGTACTGGCTGCACGATACCGTGAATCGCGGAACGGTGCAATCCATACGCGCAAACGAAAAACACATCACGAATCCGTCAAGCATTGATTTTTCTCACCGGATTTCAAGTCCTTTTGCCAGAAAATCTCTGTGAATCCGGCTCGTTCGTAAAGTGTTTACATTTTCATTTGAAAAACCGTCTTGACAATATCCGTACTTTTTATATTTTCATCGCAGATATAAAAAGATTCCCAGTCTGTCGCGGGCTATATAGCTTGCGGGACCGCCGTTTTTCATATTGACAGTAGTGGTGCGCACGGAAATTCCAGAATGGCGTGCGCACCGCCGACGATCAGACACTATATGTGCTCGCGGCGGTATTGCCGCCGTGACCCGTCCAATTCGTGTGGAAAAACTCGCCGCGCGGCGCGTCCAGCCGCTCGTAGGTGTGCGCGCCGAAGTAATCCCGCTGCGCCTGCAAAAGGTTTGCCGGCAGACGTTCGGTGGTGTAGCCGTCAAAATAGCTCAGCGCCGCCGTCATCGCGGGCGCGGGCACGCCGTACTGCACGGCTGCTGCCGCGACCTTCCGCCACGCGGGAAGGAGCGATTTCATCGTGCGCTTAAAATACGGGTCGAGCAGGAGGTTGCAAAGGTCGGGATTTTTATCATACGCATCCTTGATCTTCCCGAGGAACACGCTGCGGATGATGCAGCCGCCGCGCCACATGAGGGCAATGCCGCCGTAGTTTAAATTCCAGTTATAGGTTTTGGCAGCAGTACGCATGAGGGTATAGCCCTGCGCGTAGGAGATGATTTTGGACGCGTAGAGCGCCTGCCGGATGGCTTCGACCATCTCCGCTTTGTTGCCGGTGAACGCCGGGATGGTGCGGGCGTATTCCTTTGCCGCCTCGACGCGCTCAGTCTTCATCGCAGACAGGCATCTTGCAAAGACCGCTTCTCCAATCAGCGTCAGCGGCACGCCCTCGTCCAGCGCGGCGATCCCCGTCCACTTGCCCGTACCCTTTTGACCAGCGGTGTCGAGAATTTTTTCCACGATGGGTTCGCCGTCCGTATCCTTGTAGGCAAGAATATCGCGGGTGATCTCAATTAAGTAGCTGTCGAGCTCCGTCTTGTTCCAAGCCGCAAAGACCTCGTGCATTTCATCGTCGGACATTCCAAGGAGGTCGCGCATGAGCTGATAGGCTTCGCAGATGAGCTGCATATCGCCGTATTCGATGCCGTTGTGCACCATTTTGACAAAGTGCCCCGCGCCGTTCTCGCCGACCCAGTCGCAGCACGGCGCGCCGTCCTCGACCTTGGCGCAGATCGCCTGGAAGATCGGCTTCACATACTGCCACGCGGCGGGACTGCCGCCGGGCATCATGCTGGGACCTTTTAATGCACCTTCCTCGCCGCCGGACACGCCGGTGCCGATGTAGAGCTTGCCCTTGGACTCGACATACGCCGTTCTGCGGATGGTGTCGGGGAAGTGGGAATTGCCGCCGTCAATTAAAATATCGCCGTCGTCCAGCAGCGGCAGAAGCTGCTCGATCATGTCGTCCACAGCCTGCCCGGCCTTAACCATCATAAAGACCTTGCGCGGCTTTTCGAGGTTCGTTACCAGCTCTTCAAGGCTGTGGCAGCCGATGATATTCTTGCCGGCGGCTCTGCCGTTTACGAATTTGTCCACTTTTTCCGTCGTGCGGTTGAAGACCGCCACGGTGAAGCCCTTGGACTCCATGTTCATGACTAAGTTTTCGCCCATCACGGCAAGACCGATGAGACCGATGTCCGCTCTTTTCATCTCTGTACCCTCGCATTCCCTTTATAAATATCCCAGACCTGCTTTTCATCCGCAGGCTCGGCGTAGTCATTGAGACTCGAAGCCGCCAGAACACCGCTCGCCCAGCCGAACTGGAGGCATTTTTCCGCGTCCCAGCCGTTCAGCACGCCGTACAGCAGTCCGCCTGAGAAGCCGTCGCCGCCGCCGATGCGATCGAGCACCTGAATCTCTCTGGGTTCTTCTACATACCATTTCCCGTCCGCCAGCAAAATCGCGCCCCAGAGGTGCTCGTTGGCGGAGAGGACCTGGCGAAGCGTCGTTGCGAACATCCTCGCGTTCGGATACTGTTCCTGCACCTGCGAGATCATGCCCTTGAAGGACTCGATTTTGGAGGACAGATCTTTCCCGCCCGCTTCAGGCCCTTGAAAACCGAGGCAGAGCTGGAAGTCCTCCTCGTTGCCGATGAGCACATCGGCAAGAGACGCGATCTCGCGGAACGCGGCGGAGAGCTCCTCCTCGCGCCCCTTCCAGAAGCTCGCGCGGTGGTTGAGGTCAAACGAAACGAGCGTACCGTACTGTTTTGCGGCTTTTGCCAGCGCAAGGCAGCACTGCGTCGTCTCATGGCTCATGGCGGCAATTAAGCCGGACAGGTGCAGAATGCCGACGCCCTCAGTGCCGAAAATGCGCTCGATGTCAAAATCCTCGATGCAAAGCGTTCTTCCGACCTCGCCGGCACGGTCATTCCAGACGCGCGGCGCGCGCAGGCCGAAGCCGGAGTCCGCGATGTTGAACTGATGGCGATAGCCCCACGGCCCGCCCTGCGGAGCGTCCAGACCCTCAAAGCGGATGTTTCTGGCGCGGAGCTGCCGCTTGATGAAGTCCGCGACGGGGCTGTCCTTGACAAATTTGGTCAGCACGAGGCACTCCCGCCCAAGGCTCGACGCGACGTTCAACACGTTCGATTCCGCGCTCGTTGCCTGCATATAAAACGTATTGCTGTTCTGCACCGCCATCCGCTCCGGCGGCGTGATGCGCACGCCCATGCTCGTCGGGCACGCGATGGCGTAGCGGTGGTATTGCTTTGTATCCATAGACTCCTCCTCAAATGCTGCGGTATTGCCTTAAATCGTTTCCGGGTCGGTGCGCTCCGACGTGTAGCTTTTGCGGAACGCTGCGGGTGACGCGCCCGCCGCGGCCTTGAACACCCGGTAAAAGTATTTCGGAGACTCAAAGCCTACCTGATAGGCAATCTCATTGACGCGCAGTTTCGAGCCGATCAGCAGCCGCTTGGCCGCCTCCACGCGCAGGCGGTTGACGTAGCGGATCACGCTCATCCCTGTCTGCTGCCGAAAGCGCCGGGACAGGTAGGACTTGCTGATATGCTCCATCTGCGCCAACTGTTCCAGTGTGATCGGTTCGGTGTAGTGCGCATGGAGATACTGCACCACATACGCCAGTACGCCCTCGGCAGCCTTTGCCTCGCTCTGGCTGCGCAGCATCAGCATCAGCAGCGTTTTGATCTCCTGCTCCAGCAGCAGCGGCTCCGGGCGTTTGCGCTTTGCCTCGCCGTAGATCATCTGGAACAGCCGACCGATCGCCTCATCCCGGTCATGGAGATGGATCGGCGATGGCAGGCGCAGCTCCGGCAGGTCGATCCACAGGCAGATCACCTCCCGCCTGCGTTCAGGGGTGATCTCCTCCTGGTGCTTCCATCCGGCGGGGTATGCAACCGCATCAAACAGGGAAACAGACAGCTGCATGCCGGATACCTCCAGCTCGCTTTTGCCATCGAGAAAGAACAGAAGTTCAATATAGGGGTGACTGTGCCGGGTGTAGTTCCAGAGTGGGCTCTGATCGTCAAAGCACTCGCAAAACCGCAAAATCGGTCTGCTGCAGGCAATTATATCAAAAAACTGCTCCATAGCCACTCCTTTCTTTCGTTAAAGCGATCATACCACGCTGAGACCGACTTGCGCAAGCGGCAGTTCATTTTTGTGCACATTTTGTGCCCGATCGTGAGTGTGAAGCAGGTGCGCTCCATGTTATAGTCAGGGAAAGGAGGGAGCGACGATGGATACATTCAAAATCATTGGTGCGCTGCCAATGTCCGAGCGGATCGCGGTGCTCAAAAAGGAAATGCTGGACGAGCCGCGCTATGCCACCATTGAGCAGGCGCGTATCATCACAAAAAGCTACCGGCAGACGGAGGGACAGCCCCGCTGCATCCAGCGTGCGAAGGCGCTGAAGGCGGCGTTGGAGGAGATGACCATCCGCATCGAGCCGCATGAACGGATCGTGGGCAACCGAACGCCCGGCGTTCGGGGCGGCGTGGTATTTCCGGAGACCGGCGCGTCTTGGGTAGACCGGGAGTTTGAGACGCTCCCCACGCGGCCGCAGGATCGATTTCAGATCCATCAGGAGGATGTGGCGGAGTTCAGAAACGAGATCCTGCCCTATTGGCAGGGGAGCTCCTTGGAGGATCGGGTGCGCGGGGCTGTCGGCCCGCAGGTGGATGCCATCTCCAAGGTGGTCAAGATCAACCAGAAGGATCACTCGCAGGGGCATATTTGCCCTAATACCCGCAAATGGCTGGCACTTGGGCCGGATGGCATCCGCCGTCAGGCGCTCGACCACATGGCGGGCGCGGCGGGCAAGCAAAAGGACTTTTATGAGAGCGTGGTCGTGACGATGGAGGGCGCCTGCCGCTTCATCAGCCGTTACGCAGAGCTTGCCCGAAGTATGTACGAACAGACCGGCAGAGAAAATCTGCGCGAGGTCGCTGAGATCTGCAAAAAGCTCGCCGTTTCTCCGGCACAGACCTATCAGGAGGCGGTACAGGCTGTCTGGTTTCTATATGTGATCTTGCAGATGGAGGGTAACGCATCTTCGTTCTCGCCCGGACGGATGGATCAGTACCTGTATCCCTATTTTACCCACAGCCGCGCACATGGGATGACGCTGGAGGACGCGCTGGAGATCACGGAATGCCTGTGGCTGAAGTTCAACCAGCTTGTGTATCTGCGCAATTCCAACAGCGCCAAGTACTTCGCCGGCTTCCCGATCGGCTTCAACGTTGCCATCGGCGGACAGAAGCTCGACGGCTCTGACGCCTCTAACGAGCTGAGCTATCTGTTCTTGCAGGCGCAGGCGCATCTGCTGCTTCCGCAGCCGAACCTCTCTCTGCGCATTTATAACGGCTCGCCGCAGGAGCTTTTGGAGGCGGCGACCCGCGTCATTGCCATGGGCAGCGGCATGCCGCAGATCTTCAACGACGAGGCGGTCATTCCCGCGCTGGAGGTGCACGGCATCCACCACGAGGACGCCGTCAACTACGCGATCGTGGGCTGCGTGGAGCTGACGACCCACGGCAACACGCTGGCATGGAGCGACGCTGCCATGTTCAACCTTCTCAAAGCACTGGAGCTGACGCTGAATCACGGCGTCGATCAGCTTACCGGTGAAAAAACGGGTCTCGATCTCGGCGACCTGACCACCTATAAGACCTTTGAGGAGCTGGAGGAAGCCTATGCAAAGCAGATCGACCATTTCTCTGACCGTATGGTGACGTGCATCACACAGGTCGAAAAAATGCATGAGCTGCTGCTGCCCACGCCGTTTTTGTCTGCGGTGATCGACGACTGCCTGACCCGCGGGATGGATGTGACGCAGGGCGGCGCACGCTATAATTTCGCAGGCGTGCAGGCGATCCAGATCGCCAATGTTGCCGATTCGCTGGCTGCCATCAAGCTGCTTGTCTACGACGAAAAGAAGCTCTCCGCGCAGGAGCTGCTGCACGCACTGCAAACCAACTTTGAGGACGCGCCGCTTGTGCGCACGATGCTGCTGAACAAAGTGCCCAAATACGGCAACGACGTGCCGTGGGTGGATGAGCTCGGCGCGAAATGGGTCAATTACTTTGCCGACGGTCTGAGAAAATACCGAAATGGACGCGGCGGTATCTATCAGATGGGGCTGTACACCGTGTCCGCGCATGTGCCGATGGGTCAGAATGTAGCAGCCTCCGCCGACGGGCGATACGCCAGAGACCCGCTGGCAGACGGCGGTGTGTCCGCCATGTACGGAAGGGACGTCAGCGGTCCGACGGCACTGCTGCACTCCGTGTCCCGCCTGCCGTTTGAAAAGGCGAGCAACGGCACGCTGCTGAACATGAAGTTTTTGCCGCAGTTTTTTAAAACGCAGACCGGCATCGTCAAATTCACGCAGCTTCTGCGGGCGGTCTGCCGGCTCGGCATCAGCCATATCCAATTCAACGTGCTCAATGAGGCAGATCTGAAGGATGCGCAGGCGCACCCGGAGAATTACCGTGGGCTGACCGTCCGCGTGGCGGGCTATACCGCCTACTTTACGGAGCTGGCGAGAGATCTTCAGGACGAGATCATCGCCCGCACCACCTATGAAGCCATATGAACGGGATCATTTTTGACTGTAAGCGCTTTGCCGTGCACGACGGTGCGGGGCTTCGCAGCACGTTGTTTCTCAAGGGCTGCCCGCTGCGCTGCCCGTGGTGTCAGAACCCGGAGGGTATCGACCCAAAGCCCGCACTCTGGCACAGCCCGCAGACGTGCGTGCGGTGCGGAGGCTGTGTGAACGCCTGCCCGGAGGGAGCGCTGACGCTCGGCGAGCGCATCCATGTGGACAGAACACGCTGCACGCTGTGCGGGCGCTGCGTGGATGCCTGCCCCGCCGCCGCAATGTCTGTGCAGGGGCGCAGCATCAGCGCCCAAGAGGCGGCGGAGCTTCTGCTGCGCGACCGCGCGTTCTTCGGCGAAAGCGGCGGCGTGACGCTCTCCGGCGGCGAGGTGCTGATGCAGTGGCAGTTTGCCGCGCAGGTGCTCGCACTCTGCAAGAACGCAGGCGTACATACCGCCGTTGAGTCCTGCCTGCTCGCCCCACCGCAGGCGATCGAGGCGCTGCTGCCGGTCACGGATCAGTTCCTTGTGGACATCAAATTTTTCGATCCCGCGCTGCACAAAAAGCATCTCGGCGCGGACAACCGGGCGATCCTGGAGAATTTTGAGCATCTGCTCGCGCGGGATGCCGACGTGCTCGTGCGCACGCCGCTCATCCCCGGCTATACGGCAACGGACGAGAATCTGCGCGCCATCGCGCGCTATCTGCGCCGAGTCGCGCCGCATACGCCGTGGGAGCTGCTGAATTTCAATCCCCTGTGCCGTGGAAAGTACGCGGCGTTGGAGCAGGACTACCCGGTCTCCGGCGGCAGTCTGACGCAGGCGGAGCTGCAGCGTTTTTATGACATCCTCGAGCAGGAGGGCATCACAAACATTGTAAAGGAGTGACTACTGTGCTTTCACGATTTCTCGAACAGGCGCAAAGCGACCGACCCGTGTACATCACGGATGTCCGCAAGGCGTTTCAGATCTATGGCTCTCGCCCGTTCCACATCCATGTGACGCTCTACGACGGCGGCGTCCGCTGCTTTCCTTTGATGCTGCCGGAAACGGTCTCGCCGGAGGAGGCGGAGTTTGTCCGCTCCTATGTCCATGCAATGCTGTACAACATTTTATCCTCGCTGGGTGCGCTGCACATCGACCTGTATCTTGATCCATCGGACCTGGAATGCGCGGAAATGGCGCGGTCGCTGGACGCGGTGTTCCAGACCGATTTGCCCAAAGCCCGCCGCACCGGCTTCGGCAAGTGCCTGAACGTGAACGAGCGGACGGTCCTTGCGCTGACACAGGGAAGAGAGCGCTTTTCCTTCCGCATCTGCGATATTGCCGGAGAGCCGCAGGTCTTCACGCCGGAGAAGACCGAATGCAGCAAGCCGGTGTTTTCTATGCTGCCTGCCATGACCCGCGGCAAGCTGCTTCTGGGCATCGACATCGGCGGTACCGACATCAAGCTGGCGGTCAGTGTTGACGGAAGGCTGGCATTGTGCAAGGAATTTGACTGGTTTCCAGCGTCGTTTGCGACGGCGGAGGAGCTGATCGACCCCATTTTACTGCTGACAAGGCTGCTGCGCGCCGCAGGCACGCTGTTTGCGCAGGGAAAGGCGGCGCAGCTCGACACGGTGGCGCTGTCCAAGACCGCGACCTTGGAAGAGATGGAGCGCGGCGCAGCGGCGATGGAGCAGGCTGCAGGCACGCTGCGCGGCTTTGACGCCATCGGTCTGTGCTTCCCGGATGTGGTGATCCGCAATCGGATCGTGGGCGGCGAGACGTATAAAACGCGCGGGATGCGCGAAAACGCGGCGCTGGACTACGAGGCGCAGTTTGCAAAGATCACCGATCTGTGCATGCTGCTGCAGGCATATACCGTCCCCGGCGGTGTGGTGATGAACACGAATGACGGTCCTATGGCTGCCTTCACCGCCGCTGTGGAGCAGGCTGCCGCCGGTGCGGACGTTTCCAAGGGCTTTTTCGCCCACACACTGGGCACGGAGCTTGGAACGGGCTGGGTACGCCCGGATGGCTCGATCCCGGAGATCCCGCTGGAGGTATACAACTTCATCATTGACCTCGGCAGCTTCCGGCAGAAGCAGTATGATGCCAACGACGTGAGAAGCATCAACAACTTCAACACCCTGCTGCCCGGGACTCTTCAGAAGTACACCTGTCAATCCGGCGTTTTCCGCCTTGCTGCCCGCGACCTGCCCGGGCAGGATGCCGCGGCATATGAGGAAGCGATCGCGAGGGGGCTGCTTCTGCCGCAGGGCGACCGTCTGGTCGTTCCCACCGAGCCGAAGGATATGCGCAAGCCCTGTCTGGAGTATTTCATGGACAAGGCGGCCGATCCCGCACATCCCGCCTGCGCCGAGATCTTCCGTCAGATCGGAGAATATCTGGCGGTCACATGGAGCGAAACGCAGTACATCCTCCTGCCGGAGACACCCGATCGGACGCTGTTCGGCAGGCTGGTGAAAAATCCGGTCTGCTTTGACCTGATGTGTCAGGGCGCTGCCCGCCGCGAACCGAGGCTGCGCCAGTACGCGGCGGACGGAGGTCTTGCGAATACCGCGCTGATGTGTCAGCTCGACAGCCACCCCGACTATACCGTCGCGCAGTTTGCGCAGGCCGTGGGCGCGATCTTCTACGGCTGTATGGGACTGCTGTAAAGCTGCCCGTGTAAGCAAAAAAGGCTTCCGCTAAAGCGGAAGCCTTTTTGAGCGTGTCAAAAAAGTTTTTTTGACACGCTCTCAAACGAAAACCGCTTTGCTGGGTTTTCGTTTGAACAGGCTTGCAGTCTGCTGCGCGCATAATTTGTGTGCCGCTGGCACACAAATTCCACACTTGCAGCCTGTATTGTATTTTCTGCGACGTACA
>JALFSI010000006.1:0-43539 GCA_022779365.1 Clostridiales bacterium | reverse complement strand
GATTAAATTATTGAATCAAGAATCCCGTGTGCTATGCACACTCGCATCGTGCGAATGCACGCTGCGCCGTCTCATGCAGAATCTGACGCGCCGTTGGCGCTATAAAAAGCTCTTCAAGCTTTTTAACAGATTCTAGTATAATTTGTAAAGGAGATCATTCTTATGTCGAACATTTATACTTCCGCTGACCAGCTCATCGGCAAAACACCGCTTCTGGAGCTGACGCATATCGAAAAAGCGCTGGACCTCAAGGCGAAACTTCTCGCGAAGCTGGAATATTTCAATCCCGCCGGGTCTGTGAAGGACCGCATCGCCAAGGCAATGATCGACGACGCGGAGCAGAAGGGGCTTTTGAAGGAGGGCTCGGTCATCATTGAGCCGACCTCCGGCAACACCGGCATCGGTCTTGCATCCGTCGCCGCCGCGCGCGGCTACCGCATCATCATTGTCATGCCGGAGACCATGTCCATCGAGCGCCGCCAGCTCATGAAGGCATACGGCGCGGAGCTGGTGCTGACCGAGGGCGCAAAGGGCATGAAGGGCGCGATCGCCAAGGCAGAGGAGCTGGCGGCTGAGACACCGAACAGCTTCATCCCCGGGCAGTTCGTGAACCCGGCGAACCCGAAGGCGCATTTTGAGACCACCGGCCCGGAAATTTATCAGGATACCGACGGCAAGGTCGATTATTTCGTCGCAGGTGTCGGCACGGGCGGCACGATCACGGGCGTGGGTGAATATCTCAAGTCCAAAAAGCCGGACGTGAAGGTCGTGGCGGTCGAGCCGAAGAGCTCCCCGGTGCTGTCCGGCGGTGCTTCCGGCCCGCACAAAATTCAGGGCATCGGCGCTGGCTTTGTGCCGGATGTGCTGGACACCAAGGTCTACGACGAGATCATCCCTGTGGAGAATGACGACGCGTTTGCCACCGGCAAGCTGATCGGCAAAAAAGAGGGCGTGCTGGTGGGCATCTCCTCCGGCGCGGCGCTCTGGGCGGCGATCGAGCTGGCAAAGCGCCCGGAGAACGCGGGCAAGACCATCGTGGCGCTGCTGCCGGATACCGGCGACCGCTACCTCTCCACGCCGCTTTTTGCAGACTAAACCTAGAGGCAACACCGCACAATTGCGTCGGCGCGCTTCGGCGGATCTTTTCCGCCAATTCTGCGGTTTGAAAAGTTTGAAATACACAAAGTATTCCTGCACTTTTCAAACCTTGACTTGACGAAAAATCTCTCGCCGAATCTGCTTGCCGAATTGTGCGGTGCTGCCTGAGAAATAAAAAATGAGGGCGCTGTCATTTGACAGCGCCCCGTTTTTTATGCTTGTTATGCGGCTTTTTCGAGCTTGTCGATGGTCATGAGGATCTGAGCACCCTGCGCGCGGGTCGCGCTGGACGCTGCACCGAAGCGGCCGCCGCCCACGCCGGTCATGAGCTTGCTGGCGGTGCAGTAGGCAACGCCCGCCATCGCCCAATCACTGATGGTGTCGGTATAGCTGACAGCGTAGGACTTAACCTGATCGGCGCCGTTCAGCACGGCGTACTTATACAGAATGGTCGCAAGCTCCTGACGGGTGACCGCCTGGTTGGGCTTGAAGACCTTGCCGTAGCCGTTGACGACCTTGTTCTGCGATGCCCAGAGGATGGCGCTGGTGTACCACGCGTCGTCCGCGCAGTCGGTGAAGCGGTCGGACAGCTTGCCCTCGACCGCCGGAGCGCCTGCCTGCCGGTAGAGCATGGTGACGATCATGGCGCGGGAGATGCTGGTGTTGGGACGGAAGGTCGCGCCGAAGCCGTTCATGAGCTTCTGCTCGGTGACGTAGTCGATGGCGTCTGCATACCACTTATCCGCCGTGACATCCTGATAGTTCAGGATGCTGATGCGTCCCTGCGGCTCGGCGTACTGATTGCCGATCTTGCCGCCGAGCTTGGCGGTGATGTACTCGGTGACCATCTTGGCCTCGGTATAGTTGGCGTCGGCCGGACGGACGAGCTTGGCGCTGTCGAACATGCTGAAGCCGTCGCCGCAGTAGAGGATGGTGTAGTCGATGCCGCCGAGGGTGTAGAGCTTGTTCACATTGATCGGCTCATACTTGCCGGTCTTCTGGTTCAGGACCTCGACGTTGCACACGCGGCGCGCGCCGGCGACCTTCACAAATTCGCCCTGATCGGTGGTCTCAACGGTGGAGGCCACGCGCGGCAGGATGGCGTATTTCAGGCCCGACACGTGCAGGAAGCCGCCGCTCTCGGACGGGTACTTCATCACGCCCATCTCCAGCATATCCAGCACGGTCTGGCCGGTGATGGAGACCTTGCAGGGGAGGTTGCCCCACGGGAACACGCCCATGAGCGTACCGAGCGTGATGTCGCCCTTCTTGATGGGCTGGCGGATGCCGCCGCCGTTCATAATGCCGATGTCGGCGTCCATCATCACGCGGAACGCGTCGGCGCAGAGGTCGCCGAGGTTCGTCTCGGTGTTGCGCACAAGGCGCACGTCGTTTTCGTCACAGTCGATCAGGTCGACCTCGGACGTGGCCACGACCTTGCTGAGGTCGGCCGAGAACTGGTCGGTGATCTTGGTGATGTAGTCGGTGATGTGCGCGTCCTTCGTGGTGTAGTCCTTGCTGGCGATGAGCTCGGAGGTGATGGTGCCGTCCTTGGCGATGGTCAGCTTGCCGAGGTTGGCGAGCTTCGTGCCGGTCTGGGCGAGCACAACGTCCTTGCCGCTGCTGTTGGCAACGGTCTTGGTGAAGGCCTCGTGGGAGTGGCCGTCGATCATGGCGTCGATGCCGGTGGTGTTTTTGATCACAGCCTCAGACGTCCAGTAGTCGGTGGTGCCCTCCATGCCGAGGTGTGCCAGCGCGATGACGTAGTCGGCGCCGTCGGCGCGGGCGTCATCGACTGCATCCTGCACGGCAGCGTAGAGCTCCTTGCCCTCGCCGCCTTCACAGAACGTGTAGATGAAGTTGCCGGCGTCGTCCTTGAAGTACTTGGGCGTGGACTTCACAAAGGTCTCGGGGGTGGTGATGCCGACGTAGGCGACCTTGGTGTCGCCATAAGTGGCGATGGCATAGGGCGCGACCTTCAGCGCGTCCTTCTGCGTGCCGATGTACTGGAAGTTGCAGGAGACGTACTGATAATCGGCCAGCTTGACCAGCTCCTGCAGGCGCGGCACCTTGTAGTCGAACTCGTGGTTGCCGAACGTGGCGTAGTCATAGCCGATCTCGTTCATAATGTCCACCAGATAGGAACCGGCAGACAGCAGGCCGATCGGCCCGCCCTGGATGGCGTCGCCCGCATCGACGAGCGCGACGTAGTTGTGCGCCGCCTCCATCTCCGCCTTGTACGCTGCAACGCCGGCATAGCCGAGCCCGTCGGTCACGCCGCAGTGCACGTCGTTGGTGTGCAGGATCACGATGTCGTCTGTTTTTGCGTCTGCCGCAAACGCCAGCGTGCTCATCATCCCGAGCAGCAGGCAGAGCGTCAGAACCATAGCAAGGACTCTCTTCATAGTATCCTCCTTCAAATTATCCCGCCGGAGCGGGAAGGTACAGTTTCATTATAGCGCACCCGGGCAAAAAGTTCCAGTGACGGAAAGAGCAAAAAGAACCTGATTTTTTGTGCAAGACGCACAAAAAATCAGGCTGGTTTACAATAATATGTGAACGATGTGACTGCTATTCACAGAACGGCTGCCCGGCGAGCACCACGGTGCGGATAAAGCGGAACGTCTCCCGTTCGCCGCGCTGCGCCAGCATTTGCAGCAAAAATGTAAGCTGTCTGCCGGTCTTGGGGTGGAACAGGCGCGTTTCACGGGCGCGCTCGAAATATTCCAGCGGCGAGGCGTTGGTGTACGCCGCGCCCTGATACGTCTTGCAGGCGGCGATGCGGTCCATGACCATCTCAGCGAGGCAGCGCGGCGGCATGGGCACGGGCTCATAGCGCCCGGTTTTCATATTCAGGTCCGTCCAGTATTCAAAATGGTGGCGGTTGCGCCCCTTGTGGTGCATCCACGCCTCAGAATAGCCCTTTTCCTCACGCTCGGCGGCGTTGGGGCTGCGCGTGCCCTGATAGTAGCGCACGCCCGTCCAGAACTCGGTGGGGCTGTATTTGGAAAGGTCGTGGCACAGCCCCTGCCAGTACAGCCCCACGCGGAAGCAGCCGCGCAGGACGAGATGGCGGTGGTGTGTGATGGTTTTGAAATGACCAAGGATGTTTCGCAGTGTGATCGCGTGCGGCATGACTTCACCCTATTCTCACAGTATTTTCAAATTGTCGGTCTTTAAATAAGCCTTGCAGAGTTTTGCGCCCGCAGGCGCAAAATAAAGTATAAATCATTTTTGCCGGCGGCGTGTACGTCGGCAAAAATTCTGCCCGCCCTGCAAGTGTGGAAATTTTGCGCCCTGCGCAAAAATTATGCGCGCGGCAGGGTGCAAGCCCGTCGGGACCGAACGCGAACCCAGCGAAGCGGTTCGCGTTCGGAGAGGAGCAACAACGAAGTGGATGAGCCCTGCCGCTCGCGGCGGGGCGAAGGATACGAAGTTTGTTGCGACGAAAACCCAGCGAAGCGGTTTTCGTTTGAGAGTATTTCAAAAATGTTATTTTTGAAATACTCCTACATTGTATCATATTGTACGGTATGTTACAATATTGCAAAATGCGAAGGAGGTGCGCGGTATGGTCATAGGGCGCTTTGCGCCGAGCCCGAGCGGGCGGATGCATCTGGGAAACGTATTTTCCGCGCTGCTGGCGTGGCTGTCGGTGCGCGCGGCGGGCGGGAAAATGGTGCTGCGCATCGAGGATCTTGACCCCGACCGCTGCCGCCCAGAATACGCCGCGCAGCTCCGCGAAGACCTTTTGTGGCTTGGGCTGGACTGGGACGAGGAGCAGACGCCGCAGAGTCGGAGAAGCGCGGACTATGCAGCCGCGTTTGAAGCCCTGCGGGCGCGGGGGCTGGTGTATCCGTGCTACTGCTCGCGCGCGCAGCTCCACGCCGCAAGCGCGCCGCACGCCTCCGACGGACAGATGGTGTATCCCGGAACGTGCCGGAAGCTCACGGACGCGCAGCGCGCCGCGATGACAAAGCCGCCCGCGTGGCGGCTGATCGTGCCGGACGAGGACATTTCGTTCACCGACGGCTTGCAGGGCGCGTACAGCGAGAATCTGGCGCGCGGCTGCGGCGATTTTATCCTGCGGCGCGCCGACGGCGTGTATGCCTATCAGCTTGCCGTGGTGCATGACGACGCGGAGGCGGGCGTGACGCAGGTGGTGCGCGGGCGCGACCTGCTCGGCAGCGTCCCGCGGCAGATGTATTTGCAGCGGCTGCTGGGCTATCCCACGCCGGAGTATTATCACGTCCCGCTGCTCACCGCGCCGGACGGGCGGCGGCTGTCCAAGCGGGAGCGCGATCTCGACCTCGGCGCGCTGCGTGAGGAACTCACGCCGGAGGCGCTTGTCGGGCGGCTTGCGTATTACGCGGGGCTGCGCCCGACGCAGGAGGCAGTCACGCCGCAGCGGCTCGCGGCGGAGTTTTCGTGGCAGCAGGTGCGGCGGGCGGATATTTCTGTCGGAAAACCGCAAAATTGTCTGTAATTTTGCATCAGATCGGTTTGCAATGCCGAAACTGGTATGCTATAATCGTGCCGTATGAGAGTTTTGCATAGTAGCAAATAACAAGTTTGAAGGGATGAAAACTATGTACAGAATCGTGCGCAAGAAGGAACTGAACTCCGCGGTGACGCTGATGGAGATCGAGGCGCCATTCGTTGCCCGCAAGGCAAAGGCGGGGCAGTTCATCATTTTCCGCGTGGATGAAAAATCTGAGCGCGTGCCGCTGACGATCGCGGGCTATGACCGCGAAAAGGGCACGGTCTCGATCATCTTCCAGAAGGTCGGTCTGTCCACCGAGCTGCTGGGAAGCCTGAACGAGGGCGACTACATCCAGGACTTCGTCGGTCCGCTGGGCAAGGCGACGGACGTCGAGGGCAAAAAGCGCGTGTGCGTGGTCGGCGGCGGCGTGGGCTGCGCCATCGCGTATCCGTCGGCAAAGGCATTTAAGGAAGCGGGCGTGGAGACGGACGTCATCGTCGGCTTCCGCAACAAGGACATCGTCATTCTCGAGGACGAGTTCAAGCAGGCGTGCGACCATCTGTATCTGATGACCGACGACGGCTCTTACGGCGAGCACGGCTTTGTCACCGTCAAGCTCCAGGAGCTGCTGGAAAAGGGCAATCAGTATGACGAAGTGCTTGCCATCGGTCCGATCCCGATGATGAAGTTCGTCGCCAAGACGACCGAGCCGTTCGGCGTCAAGACGATCGTGTCCCTCAACCCCATCATGGTGGACGGCACGGGTATGTGCGGCGGCTGCCGCGTGACCGTGGGCGGCGAAGTGAAGTTCGCGTGCGTGGACGGTCCGGATTTTGACGGTCACAAGGTCGATTTTGCGGAGCTGATGAACCGCAACACCGTGTACCGTGAGCGCGAGGCGGAAGAGCGCGAAACGCACAAGTGCCGGATGCAGAAGCTCGGCGAAGAGCTCATTAAGTAAGGGGAGGGTACGAATATGGCAAACATGACATTGACGAAAACTCCGATGCCGGAGCAGGATGCGAACGTCCGCAACCATAACTTTAAGGAAGTCACGCTGGGCTACACTGCCGAAATGGCGATCGAAGAAGCCGGTCGCTGCCTGCACTGCAAAAAGCCGAAGTGCGTCGAGGGCTGCCCGGTCAATATCCATATCCCCGAATTTATCGCAAAGGTCGCCGAGGGCGATTTCGCCGCGGCGTATGAGATCATCACCTCCACCAACGCGCTGCCCGCGCTGTCGGGTCGTGTGTGCCCGCAGGAGACGCAGTGCGAGGCCAAGTGCGTGCGCGGCGTGAAGGGCGAGCCGGTCGCCATCGGGCGTCTGGAGCGCTTTGTCGCCGACTGGTATCGTGAGAATGTGAACGCCATGCCGCAGAAGCCGGAATCCAACGGCATCAAGGTCGCAGTGGTCGGCTCTGGTCCGTCCGGTCTGACGTGCGCGTCGGAGCTGGCGAAGAAGGGCTATCAGGTCTCGATCTTCGAGGCGCTGCATACCGCCGGCGGCGTGCTGGTGTACGGCATCCCCGAGTTCCGTCTGCCGAAGGCGATCGTTGCCAACGAAGTCGAAAAGCTCAAGGCGATGGGCGTGGAGGTCATGACGAACATGGTCATCGGCAAGGTGCTCTCCATCGACGAGCTGTTTGAGGAGATGGGCTTCAAGGCTGTGTTCATCGGCTCGGGCGCAGGTCTGCCGATGTTCATGCACATCCCCGGCGAGGCGCTCAAGGGCGTGTGCTCTGCGAACGAATACCTCACCCGCGTGAACCTGATGAAGGCGTATAAAGAAGAGAGCGATACCCCGATCCTTGTCAGCCACGCGGCGGCGATCGTCGGCGGCGGCAACGTCGCCATGGATGCGGCGCGCTGCGCCAAGCGTATGGGCGCGGAAAAGGTGTATGTCGTCTACCGCCGCGGCGAGGCGGAGATGCCCGCGCGTCTGGAGGAGCAGCACCATGCCAAGGAAGAGGGCATTGAGTTCATGACCCTCACGAACCCGGTGGAGATCCTCGGCGGCGAGGACGGGCGCGTGAACGGCATGAAGTGCATCAAGATGGAACTCGGTGAGCCGGATGCGTCCGGCCGCCGCCGCCCGATCCCTGTGGAGGGCAGCGAATTTGTGCTGGACGTCGATACGGTCATCATGTCCCTCGGCACGTCCCCGAACCCACTGATCCGCTCGACCACGCCGGGTCTGGAGACGAACAAGAAGGGCGGCATCATCGTGGACGAGAACGAAATGTCCACGCGGGAAAACGTCTTTGCCGGCGGCGACGCCGTCACGGGCGCTGCCACCGTCATCCTCGCCATGGGCGCGGGCAAGAAGGCTGCCGAAGCCATCGACCGCAAGCTCCAGGGCAAGTAATAGGAATAAGGAGCGCCCCCGCTGCAAACGCAGCGGGGGCGCTTTTACTTCTTTGGGTAGGGCGTTTTGATGTTTGTCCGTCCCAGCAGATAATCCACGCTGACACCATAAAAATCCGCGAGCGCAACGAGCGTGTCGATTGGATAATTCAGCTTGCCGATCTCGTATTGCGAGTAAGTGTTCTGACTGATGTGCAGCATATCAGCGATCTGCTGCTGGGTCAAATTGTGGTCGATCCGCAGGTTGCGGATCGTTTCGTATTTCAAAATCTCTTTTCGCATACCATCACCTGCTGCGACAATAGCGTATCTGAGAATCAGATATTGCATTTTATCTGAAAATCAGATAAAATATACAGGGGAGGGATGGAAATGCTGGACTACGCGAAATTATACGCAATTATGTGTGGTGCGGTCTCAGACGCGCTGGATGTCATGCCGAGAACACTGGAAAATTTCAGTGCGAGGCGGACACCCGAATGTGCGATTGAGCGTGCAGAGGAATACTACATCCGCAACGCGCCGGACGCGGAGGACGAAGATGATGTGCAGAGCACATTTCGGGGGCGCACGCAAAAAATCATCCTTCTGAAAAACAAACAGACCGCCAAGGGCGAATGAGGAAAAGAGTGTGCGTTCTGAATTGTAATGTGCTTCGTCATAACGTAGGAGAGGCAAGGGCGCGCACTGCATCGGCGGGTTTGTGAAAGCCCAAGACTTCCCTTGGTCACCAAGGGGAGGCTGGGGTGCGGCTGCGCGTCTAAAATCTCCCCAACATGGGCAAAATCCTCCCAACACAACTTTTGGAGGCATTTACATGAAGGTCAAGGACTGCATGAATCCGCGCGCGGTGGCTGTGGGGGCTTTTGAGCCGGTGGCGGTGGCGGCGCGGGTGATGGCACGGCAGAATGTTGGGATGCTGCCCGTGCGCGACGCGGCGGGGCGGCTCGTGGGGGTGGTGACGGACCGGGACATCGCCGTGCGCTGTGTGGCGGCGGGGCAGGACGCGGCGCGCCTGCGCGTGCAGCGCGTGATGAGCACGCGCCCGCTGAGCGTCACGCCGGAAACGGACATTTGCGCGGCGGCGGCGCTTCTGGCGCGCGAGCAGGTGCGCCGGCTTCCCGTGGTGGAAAACGGGCGGCTGTGCGGCATGGTGAGTCTTGCCGACCTTGCGCGCAGCGCCGATCACAGCATGGAGGCGGCGGAGTGTCTGGAAAGAATTTGCACCAACGTGCGCTCCGGCGCAAAAACGTGGGAAGAGGACTAAGGCAGCACCGCACAATTGCGCCTTCGCGCTTCGCCGGATCTGCTTGCCGAATTGTGCGGTGCTGCCCTAAATTTCCCCGGAAATTCGGCAGAAAACTGCGAAAAAGTATTTGACAAGCTATCTCTGCAATGGTATAATCGTTAAGCCGCGTCGAAGAGGTCTAAGTTGAGGTATGCCCTCACACCTCCAGAGCGAGACTACAAAAAAGGTAGGTGCAAGGAAATGCAGGCAGTTATCGTTACCGGTGGCAAGCAGTACAACGTCAAGGAAGGCGATGTGATCTACATCGAAAAGCTCGACGTGAACGCTGAGGATACCGTGACGTTCGATCAGGTTCTGGCAGTTGTTGACGGCGCGAACTCCAAGTTCGGCGCTCCGACAGTCGCAGGCGCTGCGGTCGAGGCGAAGGTGCTGAAGAACGGCAAGGGCAAGAAGATCCGTGTCTTCAAGTATCGCCCCAAGAAGGACTCCAAGTCCCTCAAGGGTCACAGACAGCCCTATACCAAGGTGCAGATCGAAAAGATCGCTCTGTAAGATGACCAGAGTCGAATTTTACGATCAGGACGGCAGGATCTCCGGGTTCTGCTGCGCGGGTCACAGCGGCTACGCTGAGGCTGGCGCAGACATCGTCTGTGCGGCGGTTTCTACCGCTGTCAAGTTTGCGGAGCACACCATCTGCGAGGTGCTCGGCGAACACGCTAAAACCAGAGTGAACGAGGAGGATGCCCGTGTCACTCTGACGCTCCCCGCCGTATGCGAGGATGAGGACGCCGTGCAGGCGGTCCTTACCGGCATGATGCTCACGCTGTGTGAGCTGCGGGACGCGTATCCTGATTATATCGAAGTTATGGAGGTGTAACACCATGCTGAAAATGAGTTTCCAGTTCTTCGCGCATAAAAAGGGCGGCGGCTCGACCAAGAACGGTCGTGATTCCGAGTCCAAGCGCCTCGGCGTCAAGCGCGCGGACGGTCAGTTCGTGCTCGCGGGCAACATTCTCGTCCGTCAGAGAGGCACACACATCCACCCGGGCAACAATGTCGGCATCGGCAAGGACGATACCCTGTTTGCCAAGATCGACGGCAAGGTCCGTTTCGAGCGTATGGGCAAGGATCGCAAGATGTGCTCCGTTTACGCTGAACAGTAATTTGCACGAAGAGTCCCGGACATAAAAGTATGTCCGGGACTTTTTTAAGACCCGAAAGGGGGAACAATCATGTTTGTTGATAAGGTAAAGATCAGTGTCAAGGCGGGCAGCGGCGGCAACGGCGCGATCGCCTTCCACCGCGAAAAATATGTGGCGGCGGGTGGCCCCGACGGCGGCGACGGCGGCAACGGCGGCAGCATCGTGCTGCGGGTGGACGATAACCTGTCTACCCTGATGGACTTCCGCTACAAGCGCAAATACACCGCGCCGAACGGACAGGACGGGCAGGGCAGCCGCTGTAAGGGCAAGCGCGGGCAGGATCTCGTCATCAAGGTCCCGCGCGGCACGGTCGTGCGCGACGCCGAGACGAACGCGGTCATTCAGGATATGTCCGGCAGCGAGGACTATGTGCTCTGCAAGGGCGGGCGCGGCGGCTGGGGCAACCAGCATTTTGCCACGCCCACACGCCAGGTGCCGCGCTTTGCCAAGGCGGGGATGCCCGGTGAGGAGCACGAGGTCGTGTTGGAGCTGAAGCTGCTGGCGGACGTGGGTCTGGTCGGCTTCCCGAACGTGGGCAAATCGACGCTGCTGTCGGTCACGTCGAACGCGCACCCGAAGATCGCAAACTATCACTTTACGACGCTCTATCCCAATCTGGGCGTCATTTATGTGGACGAGGGCGTGTCGTTCGTGATGGCGGACATCCCCGGCATCATCGAGGGTGCGGCGGATGGCGCGGGTCTGGGGCACGATTTCCTGCGCCATATCGACCGCTGCCGCCTGCTGGTGCACATCGTGGACGTGTCCGGCTGCGAGGATCGCGACCCGGTGGAGGATTTTGAGAAGATCAACGAGGAGCTGCGGCAGTATTCGCCGGAGCTGGCGGCGCGCCCGATGCTCGTGGCGGCGAACAAGACCGACCTCATCCCCGATGGCAGCGACAATCTCGAGCGCCTGCGGGCGTATGTGACGGAGCGCGGCTTCCCGTTCTATGAGATTTCCGCCGCGACGACCGCAGGCACGAAGCAGCTCATGCGCGTGATCGCGGGCAGACTCGCCGAGCTGCCGCCGGTCGTGTATTACGAGCCGGATTACGTCAAGCCGCTCGCCGAGGCGGGCGACGCGAACGAGCTGAAGATCGAGCAGCATGAGGACCTCTGGCTGGTCTCCGGCCCGTGGATCATGAAGCTGCTGAACGATATTAACTTTGAGGACTACGAGTCGCGGATGTATTTTGATCGCCAGCTCCGCAAAAGCGGACTGTTCGAGCGTCTGGAGGCCATGGGCATCCAGGACGGCGACACCGTCAGCATCTACGATTTTGAGTTCGAGTATACGAAATAAGAGCCAAGCGCCGCTGCAGATGCAGCGGCGCTTGAGCGTGTCAAAAAAGTGTTTTTGACACGCTTTCAAAAGAAAACCGCTTCGCTGGGTTTCCGTTTGAGAGGGCTTGCACCCCGCCGCGCGCATAATTTGTGCGCTGCGAGCGCACAAATTCCACACTTGCAGGGCGCAATGTATTTTCTGCGACGTACACGCCGCCGCAGAAAATGATTCGAATCAATTTCGCCGCTGCGGCGGCGAAACTCTGCGAGGCTTTTTCGACAGACTGAGCGCCGCTGCAAAATGCAGCGGCGCTTTTACGGTTTTTGATTGGCAAGGGTTTGCAGCGGATCGGCGGATTCGCCGTTGATTTTTGTGCCGAGGTGGAGGTGCGGGGCAGTCGCCCAGCCGCTTTCGCCGGTTTTGGCGACGATCTGCCCTTGCCGCACGGTCTCGCCGGGGGCGACGCAGAACTCGCTCAGGTGGGCGTAGAAGGTCTGCACGCCGTCCGCGTGCACGATCGTGAGACTGTAGCCGTTGGCGGCATCGTATTCGGCGCTCAGCACCGTGCCGTCTGCGACTGCGAGGACGCTTGCGCCGCCCTCCGCTTCCAGATCGACGCCGTCGTGGAACGCCGACGCGCCGGTCTGCTCATTCGTGTGCCAGCCATACGCCAGCTCCACCGCCGCGTCCGCATTTTCCAGCGGGAACACATAGGTGGGCGCGGGGTCAGGTGCGATTTCCGGCTCTGTCACGACGGGTTCAGCTACGGGGACAGGCTCGACCTGCGGCGTTTCCTCTAGCAATTTGACCTGCACGGGTGCGGGTTCGGGTGCGGGAACAGGCGACTGCACTGCCTGCGTGGTCAGCGCGCAGCCGAGCGCGAAAAACACGACCGACGCGCAAACGCCTGCCCACGCGGGTGTGCGCCGGAAGCGCAGAATGGCGCGGATGCGCGTCTCCGCGCTGCCCCGGGCGAAGCCGCTGCAAAGCGGCGACGGGCGCGTTTTGCGCTGCGCCATGTCGAGAAGCGTCAGCGCGTATGCCTTTTTGATGTCCGCGCCGAGCGTACACAAAACCACCTCGTCGCAGGCAAGCTCCATATCGCGGTTGGCGATGAGCACCATACACCACACGAGCGGATTCCACCAATACACACACAGGCAGAGCGTCAGCAGGAGCTTGCGCAGGCAGTCGCGCCGCCGGACGTGCGCCAGCTCATGCGCCAGTACGAGGCGGAAGCGTTCGCTGCCCGCCGGAAGATCGTCCGGCAGCAGAATGACCGGGCGCAGGATGCCGAAGGTAAGCGGCGCGCGGCGGCTTTGAGTGACGCAAACGCGCGGTGCGCGCGCCAGATGAAACCGCGCCGCGAGCGCGGCGCACGGTATTTGTGAAGCATTGGATGCCCAAAATGTCCGCGTCATGCAGACATATCCGACCGCGAAATACAGCCCCAGCAGCGCCGCGCCGCCCAGCCAGATGAGCAGAATTGGAGAAATTTGCGCCGCACCGCTCTGCGTCGCCTGTTCGGCAGCCGACGCGAGCGCCGGGAATGGGAGTGCATCCGCAAATGCCGCCATTGTGCCGACAGCGGGCGACTTTTGCAGCAGATTCCAGACACTCAGGTGCGTCGGAATTTCCAGCGGCAGCAGCAATCGCACCGCTGCGACGCACCACAGCGCCGGAAACAGCCGCCGCGGCAGGCGGCTTTGCAGCGCCAGCCGCAGCGCGAGCACGAGCACGATCAGCACGCTGCCGCCGAGTGCCGCCGCCAGAACGCCCCTCATCCCTCGTACTCCTCCACGAGCGCCTTCAGCCGCGCCAGCTCGTCCTTCGAGAGCGAGCGGTCCGACAAAATGGACGCAAACAGCAGCTCCGCCGAGCCGCCGAACACCTTTTCAACCAGCGTGTCTGCCTCCTCCTTCTGCGCCTGCTGCTTTGTAATGGTCGCGTGGCAGATGAAATTCGGCTCGCGCCGCTCGATCGCGCCCTTGTCGATGCACTTTTTGATGACCGTATAGGTCGTGTTTTTGTTCCAGCCGACGCGCTGCGCCAGCCGCAGCGACAGCTCCTTCGCCGTCAGGTCGTTCTCCTCCCAGAGCGTCTGCATGACCTTCCATTCCGAATCAAACAGCTTCATTGCGTGCCCTCCCGATCGTTTCTATGTTCAGACTATCACAATCGTCCGAATCTGTCAAGAGGGGTTGACAAAGCTGGACGATTATGATAGTCTGGCAGTAGACTATTGCAATAGTACAGAAAAGGAAGGGAGGGCAGTCCGCCTTTTACACAGGGAGCAACGAGCGGGGAGCGCTGGATCATGCGGCGCTCCCTTTTTTACAGGAGGGCTTTTTACGATGAAAACACGAGGATTTTTTGTGATTTTTCTGATTTTCACGATGCTTTTTTGCGGCTGTGCGCGGCGGGAGGTGACGACGCTGGAGATGCCCGGCGCGCTTGAGACGACCGCGGCGCTGCCCGCGCTGCCGTCTGTGCCGAAAGCGCCGGAGGTCGAGGCAGCACCGGAGGCGACCGAGCCGGTCGTGCTGACGCTTGCCATCGCCGCCGACTGCCCAGTGCTGTTTTCATTTGGGCAGATGTTCCGCGATTTTAATAGCAGCCAGTCGCGCTATCGGATCGAGTATACAATTTATTCGGACAGCGGGCTGACCGATACGCAGCCGGCGGAGCTGCTGCGCACGCAGATCTTGGCGGGCGGCGCGCCCGACCTCTATGCGTTTTACACCGAAGGCTACACCGCGCCGCCGCTCACGCCGGAGCGTGTGGGCGTCGATCTGCTGCCGCTGGTGGGCGAGCTGGCGACGGCGGATACGCTCGTACCGGGGCTGTTTGACCTTATGACGGCGGGCGGCGCGCTGTATGAGCTGCCGCTCACCGTTGCGGTGGACACCGTCATCGCGCCCGCGCGTCTGCTGCCGGAGCCGGGCGTGACGCTGGATGAGCTGGAGCAGGCGCGTGCGCAGATGCCAGACGGCTGGACGCTGGTCGGCTCGTGGAACACGCCGGACAATCTGTTTGCCGGGTTCTGCACGGCGTACTGCATCGGTGCGTACACCGACCGCGCGAGCGGGACGTGCGATTTTGCGCAGCAGAGCTTTTATGACTTCTTAACATGGTGCAAGACGTGGGGCGGCGACGGCTCGATCCCGCCCGCGCCGGAACAGGAGCTGCTGCGCATCTGGCAGATCGAGTCGCTCGGGTGGCTCGACCGGCGCAGCGAGATCGTGCGCGACCTCTGGTTCGGCGAGCCGGAGTATACCTACGTCGGCTTCCCGACGGCGGACGGCAGCATCGGCAACGGCTACCGCGTCCGCACGTCGCTCGCCGTCAGCCCGCAGTGCAGCGACGTGGAGGGCGCAAGGGCGGTTCTGGAGTACTGCTTTTCGTATGTGCAGGCGGAGACCATCCCGGCAAATTACGCGCTTTTGCGTGCGGAGCTGGGCGAGTACATCGCGGGCAACCGCACCGATTGGCGCGGCGAGGTGCAGCAGGTGAGCGAGGCGGACGCGGCGCAGCTTGACGCGCTGCTGCACAGCGTCTCCATTTTAGAGGGCTTGGACGCGCCGCTGGCACAAATATTGCAAGAGGAGGCGTCCGCCTACTTTGCCGGAACGATCGGAGCAGAGCAGGCGGCGGAAAATATCCAAAATCGGGCGAGCCTTTACTTAAAAGAGCGGCACGCCGAATAATACTGATTCTTGATTAAAAAATTTAATCAAGAATCCCGTGTGCTGCGCACACTCGCATCGTGCGAATGCACGCTGCGCCGTCTCATGCAGAATCTGACGCGCCGTTGGCGCTATAAAAAGCTCTTCAAGCTTTTTAACAGATTCTAGTATAAAATGAGCCCCCGTCTGCCAGCGGCAGGCGGGGGCTTGGTCAATCAGCACTGGCGATCATGCGCTCTAATTCTCGGGCGGCGGCGCTGAGCGGGCGGTCTTTGCGTTTGACGATGCAGACGCTGCGCGGGGGGATGGGGGCTTCCAGCGGGAGGATGCGCACGGCGTCGGATGGGCGGAGAAAGTCCTGCGGGACGATGCCCACGCCCAGACCCGCCTCCGCCATGGGGATGATCTGGTCAGCGGTCGCCGCCTCGGTGGCAGGATGGAACGGCACGCCGCGCGCGGAAAACACCGAGGCGTAAAACGCGTGCGACGCCGTGCCCGCGCCGAGCGTGATGAGCGGGTACGCCGCCAGTTCTGCGAGCGTGAGGGGCTTTGCATCCGGCGCGGGGAAGTCGCGCGCGCAGACGGCGAGCTCCTGCACGGCTTTGACGCTTTTGTGCACCAGCGACGCGGGCAGGTCGATGGGTGTGGTCACGACGGCAAAATCCGCCGTCGTCTCGCGCAGCGCGGCGACTGCCTGCGGCGTGGAAAAATTGCTGATGCGCAGGTGTACGCCGGGGTATTGCGTCTGAAACTGCTTGAGCACCGGCAGGAGCAGGCACCGCAGTGCGCCCTCGCTCGCGGCAAGAAAGACGCTGCCGCGCGTGAGGTCGCGGCTCTGCGTCAGAGCGTTTTCGCCCGCCTCGATCTCCGCGCAGGCGACGCGGACGTGCCGGTACAGTCCCTCGCCCTCCGGCGTGAGGACCATGCCGCGGTTCGTGCGCAGAAACAGCGGACAGCCGATCTCCGCCTCCAGATTTTTGATCGCGCGCGTCAGATTCGGCTGGTTGCTCTGCAAGATCTCCGCCGCGCGGGTCAGATTGCCGCACGCGGCGACCTGATAGAAAATGCGGTAATATTCGTAGCTGATATACATCGCTTTCCCTCGCTTTGCTATCTCTTTTTGATATGTCTGAAATATTAAAAATATATTTTACATATTCCAACATTGTTCATATAATATCTGCGCTCAAAAGTCAAGGAAAACTTTTTGAAAGAGATCGAGGGTGCAAGGGTATGGAAAAAATGGTCATTTGCATCGGCCGCCAGTATGGCAGCGGCGGGCGCGAGATCGGCGAGGCGGTTGCCAAAAAGCTGGGCATCGCCTGCTATGACAAATGCCTCATCCAGAAAGCCGCGCGCGAGGCGGGGCTCTCGGAAAGCGCCGTGGCGGAATATGACGAGCGGGGCGAAGAGCCGGAGTTTGCCGTGTCCGGCAACCCGTTTGCCGACAGCGTCGCGTTGAGCGAGGCGTTTTATTCCGAAGAGGCGCGGGTGTTTGATGCCGAGCGGCGCGTGATCCTGGAGCTGGCGCAGAAGGAAAGCTGCGTTGTCATCGGACGATGTGCGTCCGCGATCCTGCGCAGCGCGGGGCTGCATCCACTGTCGGTGTTCATCTATGCCGACGCCGCCGACCGGGCAAAGCGCATTGCCGCGCGCAACCTGCTTGGTGAAAAGCAGGCGATGCACAAGGCGCAGAAGGTCGATCGGATGCGCAAGCGCCACTTTGATTTTTATGCCGACACGCTCTGGGGCGAGCCGGAGAGCTATGATCTGATGCTCTCGTCCGGCGAGTACGGCATTGACGGCGCGGCGGAGATCATCGCGCGCGCTGCCGCACTGAGAAAGTGAGGGAATTTCCATGGATCGGTTTTTTATCTATGAGCTGTTGATGCTCGTGTTTTTGAATGTTGTCGCGCTGCTGTTTGCGCTGCATCTGCGGCGCAGCCAGGGTCATCATGTGCTGACGGCGCGGCTTCTGAGCCTTGCGCTGAGTCTGGCGTTTATCTGCGGCACGGCGGCAAACTGCGCCAACGGCGTGCACGTTGTGCTGCTGATTTTGTCCATCCTCGGCATGGGTTTCTCCTGCGCCGCGGTGTGCGCGGCGTTTGCAGAGCACCGGGAGGATGCAGCCCATGAATAAGGATCTCACGACCGGCAAACCTGAAAAAGTTCTCTGGAAATTCTGCCTGCCGCTGTTCGGCAGCATCATTTTTCAGCAGCTTTATAACATCGCCGACAGCTTCGTCGCCGGCAAATTTATCAGCGACAACGCTCTCGCCGCCGTGGGCAACAGCTATGAGATCACGCTGATCTTCATCGCGTTCGCCTTTGGCTGCAACATTGCGTGCTCCGTGCTCGCGGCGCGGTATTTCGGCGCAAAGCAGTATCGCGACATGAAAACGACGGTCTATACGGCGCTCATCGCCAGTGCGGTGATCTGTGTGATCCTGATGCTGATCGGCGTGCTGCTGGCAGGCGGGCTGCTGCGGCTCATCAAAACGCCGGAGGAAGTCTTTGCCGACTCCAAGCTGTATCTCGATATTTACATCTACGGTCTGCCGTTTGTGTTTTTCTACAATGTGGCAACGGGCATTTTCTCGGCGCTGGGCGATTCTAAAACGCCGTTTATTTTCCTCGCCTGCTCGTCCACGTCCAACATCGCGGTGGATATTCTGTTCGTCACGGCGTTCAAGATGGGCGTTGCCGGTGTCGCGTGGGCAACGTTTTTGTGCCAGGGCGTGAGCTGCGTGCTGGCGCTGGTGGTGGTGTTCCACCGGTTCTCGAAAATTCACACGGAGGGGCGCGTTCCCGTTTTTTCGTGGAATCATCTGGGGCATTTTGCTGTGATCGCCATCCCGAGCATTTTGCAGCAGAGCTTTATCTCCATCGGCAATATCATCATCCAGAGCGTTATCAACAGCTTTGGCGCGGCGGTGATGGCGGGCTATTCCGCAGCCGTCAAGCTCAACAACATGGTCATCACGTCACTCACGACGCTCGGTAACGGCATCTCCAACTACACAGCGCAGAACCTCGGTGCGGCGCAGTATGACCGCATCAAGGCAGGCTTCCGCGCGGGGCTGAAGCTCGTGTGGGCGCTGTGCGTGCCGCTGGCGGCGCTGTATGTGTTCGCCGGGCGTCCGCTGGTGCATATCTTCCTCGAAAGCCCCACGGGGCAGGCAATGGACGTCGGCATCGCATTTTTGCGCATCATCGCGCCGTTCTACTTCATCGTGTCCGCCAAGCTGGTGTCGGACGGCATCCTGCGCGGCGCGGGGCTGATGAAGCAGTTCATGGTCGCCACGTTCACCGATCTGGTGCTGCGCGTGGTGCTGGCGGAGACGCTCTCGCGCACGGCGCTTGGCACGACCGGCATCTGGCTGTCCTGGCCTATCGGCTGGACGATCGCCATGGTGCTGTCCATCATCTTCTACCGCTCGGTCAAGTGGGAAAAGACCGCGGCGACGGTTCAGAATCCATAACGCTTACCTCCCCGCGCGGCGAGCGTGCCATACCCGTTTCCGTTTTCCCGCCGCGCGGCTCTCTTTCTCCCGCAAAGCCCCCGATGCAGCCCATCGGGGGCTTTGCCATGTTCTTGACATTCCCACCGCCTGCCGTATAATACTTGGTGGAAGGGGTGAGCGGATGAACGGGACGAAAATGCGCCTTGCGGGCGTGGATGTGTGCAAGTGCGCGGCGATCGTGTTCGTGCTGCTCATCCACACGTCGGGCGACGTGCTGACTGTGTGCGCGCCGGGGAGCAAAATCTTTTTGGAGGCGCTTTTCTGGAGCGCGCCGACGCGCTGCGCCGTGCCGCTGTTTTTGCTGTGCAGCGGGGCGCTGCTGCTGGATGAGCGGCGCGAGCTGCCGCTCAAGAAGCTCTGGGGGCGCAATATTCTGCACCTGCTGCTGGCGCTGTTTTTCTGGGCGGCGGTGTATAAGGTCTACGCTTGTGCTGTGTCCGGCGCGTGGACGGCGCAGGCACTGAAAACCGCCGGAAAAGAGCTGCTGCTGTGGCAGCACGAAGCGCATCTGTACTTTTTGCCGCTGATCCTGCTGACGTATGCGCTGCTGCCCGTGACGCGCGCGTTTTTGCGGCGCGCGGACGATCAGGCGGTGCGTTACGCGCTGGCTTTGTGGGCATTTTTTGGAATTTTACTGCCGACGGCAAAGAGCTTTGGACTGCTGGACGGCTTCGGCGCACTTGTGCGGCAGATGCCGCTTGCCATGCCGTGGAGCGCAATCGGCTACACGGTGCTGGGCGACTATTTGCGGCGCAAGCCACTGCCGGTGAAAGCCGCCTGGGCGTGCATTTTGCTCGGCACGGCTATCTGCTTCGGCGGGACGCTGGCGCTGTCGCTTCGTGCGGGCAGTCTACGGGCGCAGCTTTTGGAGGGCTTTTCGCCCGGGGCGTGCATGCTCGCCGCCGGGGTGTTTTCGCTGTGTATGCGCGTGCGGCTGCCGGGTTGGGAAAGCAAGGCGGCGAGCGCCGGCTCGCGCGCGTCGTTCTGCGTGTATCTCGTGCACATCCTCGTGCTGCGGATACTCTACCGCGCGGGGCTGACCACGGGCATCTGCCGCCCACTGCTGTCTGCGCCGCTGCTCGCCGCGCTGTGCGGCGCGGGGAGCTTTGTTATCTGGCTGATCTTATCGCGCATCCCGTGGGTGCGGCGGTGGCTTATTTGATAAAAAGGAAAGGTGCAGCAATGAAAGAAAACAGAAAACTTCTGCGAGAGGTGCTTGCAGATATTCGGCACGATATGACTGACGCAGAGGTCCTGGATCTGCTGGCAAACAGTAAGATCTCTGAAAATACAGCGGCGGGACGGGAAAAATATACGCTGGGGCAGCGCGCGGCGGACGCGATCGCAAAGTTTGCCGGGAGCTGGGCGTTCATTTTTTCCTTTACGGGCGTGCTGATCCTCTGGATGGTTATCAACACGCTGCTGGCGGCGCACGCCTTTGACCCATATCCGTTTATTCTGCTGAACCTGGTGCTGTCATGCGTGGCGGCGATTCAGGCACCGCTGATCATGATGAGCCAGAACCGGCAGGAGGAAAAGGATCGCCGCCGCGCGGAAAATGACTATAAGGTCAACCTGAAAACGGAAATTATGATAGAGGACCTCTATGACAAGGTAAACGCCATCCTTGCCAAGCAGTCCGCGCTGGAAAAGCAGCTTCAGGCGCAGGAGGACGTGCCCCAGTCCTAACACGCCTTTTTTCGGCTAAAAAATGCGCCCTGTCCGGGTTTGGACAGGGCGCGTTTTTGTCAGCTCAGAGCCTCAAAGCGGACGAGCATCTGCGCCAGCAGCACGCGGGTCGCGCTTTGGGTGGGGGCGGACAGGTCGGACGCGGTCAGGATGCCCGTGCCGTATGCCCAGCGCACGGCGGACAGCGCCCAGTCGGACACTTTGCCGCAGGATGCCGGAAGCTCGGCTTCCCCCGCGCCGCCCGCGCGGCGGCAGAGCAGCACCGCCGCCTGCTCCACGCTGAGCGCGGCGTCGGGCGCGAAGGTCGTTTTGCTCACGCCCGCGGCGATGCCGTTTGCGGACGCCCAACGCACCGCGTCCTGATACCACGCGGCGGTGCAATCGGTGAACGGCGCGGCGCTCGTGACGGCGGGTCTCCCCGCCATGCGGTAGAGCGCCGTGACGAACATGGCGCGCGTCATCGCGCCGTCGGGGGAGAACGTGCTGCCGGACGTGCCGCGCAGCCAGCCGCGCTCACGGCAGGTGCGCACGTCGCTATAATAGAGCGCCTCCGCCGGAACATCGGAATACGTCAGCACGTCCTTCCACGTCACGCCGGTTTCGGATTTTACGGACGAGATCGCCGCCGCGCTCTGTGTGCTGCGCCCCTGTGCGGTGGCAGTGCAATCCTTCAGCGTGACCGCGCCGCGCACGGCGGCGGGGGATTGCTCCGCTGTGACCCGTAGCTCACCGCCCGTGACACTGACAGTATCCGCGGCGAGGACGGCGACATTGTCACTGTCGGTCCGCCCGCAGAGCACGCCGCCGGACAGCTCGAATGCCGCGCCTTCGGCGCTGAATGCACCGTCCCCCGTGCTGAGACTGCCGGATTTATAGACGCTCAGCGTGCCGCTCTGCTGCCGGACGGTCGCGCCCGGCGCGGCGAGCAGCGCCGCGTTATTCTGCTGCGCGGTGACGGACAGGCTGCCCGCGCCGCCGATCGTCAGGTCGCCGGAGATGCGCACGGTCGGGGCGGCATTGTTTACCGCGTCGCCCGTGCCGTCCAGCCGGTTTTCGCCTGCAAGCAGCAGTGTATTGCCGCCCGCGAGGGAAAGCAGCGTGCGGTCGCCGTTGACGGAGACGTTTTGCAGCGTCAGCCTCGTGTTTTTTCCGACGGTGATCGTCAGATCCTCAAACGGACCGCAGTCGCCGGTGAGCGTGACGGTCAGGTTCTCGCCGACCGTGAGCGTGCCGGTGGCGAACCACGGGATGTCGTAGACGCCGGAGCGCGTGACGGTGTTCTTTTCAACGAGATTCCTCTGCGAAGAATCCGCCGCAGCCGTCTGCGCGGCGGGCGCGGGGATGTCCTCCGGGCGCGGGGCGGCGGAAAACGCCGGGATCGCGCCGTCTGCCTTCGTCTCGCGGACGCTGCCGCTCGTACCGATGGCGGGCAGCGCAGTGTTTTCGGTCTCGCAGCCGCCCCAGATGAGGTTCTGCGCGTAGCCGACCAGCGCGCCGGATGCCGCGCGCGCATCGGTGCTGCTGGCGGAGACCTCCGCGTCGGAGCGGCAGAGCGTGATGGTCGTTTTATTGCGCGCGGTCGTGTAGCCTGCGAGACCGCCGGTGTAGCGGTCGGCACTCGTCACGCTGCCGCAGTTGACGCTTTCAGTAAGCGTGCCTGCCAGTCGTCCGATGAGCCCGCCTGTGCCGTATGTGCCGCTGGAGGTGGATGTGACCGCGCCGAAATTGGTGCAGTTTTTGATCGTATCCTCGCCGGAATAGCTCACACCGACAAGACCGCCCACGCCGCTCGCGCCGCAGATCGCGCCGTAGGATATGCAGGCTTCAAGCGTTGTGCCGCCCGTGATGTAGGCGGCGACGCCGCCCGCGTGCGTCCCGGCGGCGGTAACGTCTACATACACCGCGCAGTCGCGGATCGTGCAGGCGCTTGCATAGGCGATGAGCCCGGCAGCGTAGGACGCGGACGCGATCCCGTCCGCGCTGCCGCAGAGCGTGAGGTTCTGGATGCCAGCGCCCAAGGCGCAGCCGAATAGGGCGCTGTTGCTGCCCCTGTTATACGCGCGCAGCCCGGTGATCTTGTGCCCCTGCGCGTCGAACGTGCCGCAAAACGCGCGGCGGATGCTCGTGCCGATGGGTGTCCAGACGCGCTCCACACCCGCCGCATCGCTGGCGAGCGAAATATCCACGCCCAGCCGGACGGTCACGCCCGCAAAGTCTGTGCCGCCGTTGACCAACGCGGCGAGCCCCGCGAGCTGTTCGGCGGTCGAGAGGGTGTAGGCGGTCTGCTTGCCGGTATACCATGATGTATCGGCGCAGGATACCCACGATTTTTCCTGCGTGTTGCGCACACCCGTGATGCTGACCGCACCCTCGCCGGTCACGGTGTAGCTGCCGAGGGTCCGATCCGCGCCTGTGACGGTGTAGACAACGCCGCTGCGGTACTCGAGCGAGCGGTCCTTCGGCGCGGCGTTTTCGTATTCGTGCGTCAGGAGCGTCAGGGCGTTGTACTCATAGAGCGTGTCACCGCTGTAGACCGGCTCATTCGTGACGTAGACCAGCGCGCCGCTCTCATCCGTGCGCCAGCCGGTGCGGCGCACGGCAAGGTAAAAACCGTCGGTCGGGGCGATGGTGAGCGTTGCGGTGCGCAGGCGCTTGAAGACCGCGCCGACGGCGCAGTTTTGCGTGACGGTATAGAACGCGCCGCTGACCGGCTTGCCGTCCACGGTGAAATAGTCAAGCGTCCAGCCGCTCTCCGGCTGCGCCGTGAGCGTGACGGTCGTGCCCGCCGGGACGGAGGCGGACGGCGAGACGGAAACTTTTCCGTGCTCAACGGCATCGAGCGTGACCGTGCAGGACGCGCGCGCGCCGCCGGTCTCAAACCACAGCACGGGATAGCCGCCGTTGCGGCTTGCGGTGTCGGCGGCAAAGGCAGCGCCATTGGCGTTCAGGCGGCTTAAGAACGCGGCGTTTTTCATTGCGTCCGCGGTCAGCGCCGTGACGCTGACAGAAATTTGCCGGCTCACGCCCTTGTAGTAGCCGCCGGAGCGCGCGTCGTCGTCGCTCCCGGCGAGGTAGCAGCAGTTTTCAACGGTGTACGCGCCGGAGTCGTGTCCGCCGATACCGCGCCCGTAGGACGCGCCGCGCGTGTCGATCGTGCCGGTGCTGTAGCAGTTGTACACGTCCATGCCGCCGTTTGAGCCGAGGATGCCTCCGGCGGGGCAGGTGTAGGTGGTGGTGACCGAGCCGGTGTTGTAGCAGTTGCGGATCATGCCCGCGCCCCACGCCGCACCGACGATGCCGCCCACGCCCTTGGAGTCGGTGTTGCGGACGCTGGCGCGGTTGGCGCAGTTTTCGATGATGACGCCGTCTGACGTGTCGCCCACGCGCCCGACGATGCCGCCGACCATGCGGCGGGCGTAGATAGAGCCGGAGGCGAGGACGATGTTGCGCACGGCGGGCTGCCAGCCGCTCGTAAATTCAGCCGTGCCGCCGTGATCGTTTCCGCTCGTGCCGCCGAGGAAGCCGACGAGCCCGACCGCCATGCTGTACGGAAAGCCCTTGGCGGCGTAGCGGTCACAGTAGAGGTTGGAGATCGTGTGCCCCTGCCCGTCGAGCACGCCGTGAAAGCGCGTGTCGAGCGTCAGGCAGTCGCCGGCGACCTCCGACGGCTTCATGGGGTATTTGCCGCCGATGGGCGTCCAGTTTGGACCTGACCAGCGATTCGTGGCGGCATTATACACGCCGCCCATATCGAGGTCGGCGGTGAGGTAGACGGTTTTGTAGGCAAAATCAACGGAGCTGGTGTACACGCTGTCCGTCACGCTGCCGCCGCCCGCGCCGACGAGCCGGATGCCGTCCACGCGCGTGCTTTGCAGGTATTTTGTGTTGCCGATGACGCGCGGCGCGGCGGGGTCTGTCATGCCGTTGACCAGCGCGGCAAGCCCTGCGAGCTGCGCGGGCGTGGAGATGTAGTATTCCGATGCGTCGGGGTCATACCACGAAATGTCCACGCTGCCGTCCCACGCCGTGCCTGCCGCCCGCGCGGCGGGCAGGAGCGCGCAGAGGAGCGCCAGCGTGAGAAAAAGGGAGAGAACTTTTTTCATACGCTGCGCTCCTTTACTTTTGTACGATATAGTAGGTATTGTTTTCTGCGTCATAGTAAACAGTGCCCATCTCCTGAAGCTCGCCGCCCTCCAAAACCTCCGCGCCGTCGGGCGCTTCGGTCAGCTCCGATTCGTCAAACGGGACGGGCGCGGCGGGCTGCTCGGTCTTGGGCGCGGTGATGTCCACGTTCCAGTTGATGATGAGCGCCAGCATAATGCCCACCGCCAGCACGAGCATCGCGTCGGCGAGGTTTCCGATGGAGTGCATGGGATCGACGGGCGGCTCTTCCGCGCGGCGACGGAGCATACGGTCGTGCAGACGGCTCATACGCTTGCACCTGCCTTTTCCAGCTCCAGAAGCGTCTCGCTTACCGCCTCCAAAATGGACGCATATTCTCGATACCAGCCGCGGCGGATGGTGGAGATGACGGTGGCGAACGCCGCCGCGACAAGACCGGCGATGGTCGTGTCAAACGCCGTGAGCAGGGAGGTGGAGAGCGTGTAGGTATCACCCTGCCCCAGCGCGATGATGCCCGGACCGAGCGGGATGAGCGTGCCGAGCAGACCGAACATCGGCGCAAGGCGCGCCAGCAGCTCGCTGAGCTTGACGATCTTATCATAGCGGTCCTGCTCCTGCTCCAAAAGCCGCACGGCGAGCGCCTCGCGCATCTCCGGCGTAAAATCCGGGTGGCGCGTCAGCTCCAGAAGCGCGTCCTTCTGGCGGCGCAGCAGACCGCTCGATTCGATGACCGCCGCGCGGTCGGGCACGGTGCGAAGCGATTCCAGAAGCTGCGGCAGCGCGACCTTTAAGTGCCGCCGCTCGGTGTAATATTCCGCGATGAGCCAGCCCGTAAGCGCCGCCGCCGCGAGCAGAAATAAAATCAGGATCACAACAACGGGAATTTCCAGCGCGGACGCCGCCGTGCGGAGGATGTCGTGAATATGGAACGTTGTTTGCGTAGCAGGCATGATGATGACCTCTTATCGTAATTTTCTGTAGCGCAGCACGCCGTAGGCAAAGCCGAGCAGGATGAACGCCGCGAACAGCGCGAGCACGGGGAGCGCCGGGGCGGTCTCCTGCGGCGTCAGCTCCAGCTGGACGCTGTCGCTGCTCATTTTGTCGCCCGCGGCGATGCCCGCGGGGCTGTTTTCGCGCGTCAGCGCGCCGCCGGAGAGGATGTAAACGCCGGAGTGCTCCGGCTGCACAGCTTCGGGTTCTGGTTCAGTCGTTTGATCCAGCGGCGCTTGCGCCGCGCCGTCCGGCGTGCCGATTGTGCCGGACACGTCCGATGTGCCCGTGCCGCCCTGTCCGCCGCCGGTGGTTTCGTCGCTGCCCACGCGGACGAGCACGGTGACGGACGAGCTTCCGTAGCTGGCTGTGACGTTCGCCTCGCCCTCGCCGACCGGGGTCAGGCTGCCGCTCGCGTCCACGCGCACGACGGCTTCGTCGCTGGACGTCCAGACGATGTGCCCGCGCACATACTCATCCAGCAGCTCGTCCTCCGCCGAGACGGAAACGTGCAGCGCGTGGTCGCTGCCGACCTTGAGCGACAGATCGGTCTGCTCGGTCGAGAGCACCGGTGTACCGGCGAACGTGACGAGGATCTTATAGACATATTTGGCAGCGGAGCTGGTGGCGACCTCCTCCGGGTACGCCTGCCCGAAGAACAGGTGGAAGCGGCTGTTGGCGAGGTACAGGTCGCTGCTCGCCATCGCCTCAAAGTCTGCGCCGCAGGTATCCCACTGCGTGAGATCCTCCAGCGCGAGCATCGTTTCGACCTGCTGCGCGCCGACCCAGAGGTCGTCGCCGCCGTCGGCGGAGTACAACTCGCCGGTGTCGGGGTCAGCCGCGAGATAGGGGAAATAGTAGCGCGGCGTATCTAAAAGCCCGGAGCGGGAGAACGAGCGGTATGCGCCATTCGTGTGGTCCTTTGTGAAAAAGTCTACGGACGCGATGGAATTGAGATCCACGCCCGCGTATTCCAGCAGGTCGCGGACGTAAAACCCGCGCCCCAGCACGAGATAGGTGCGCGTGCCGCTGTAGTAGGAATAGTAGACCTCGTGCGTGTCGAGCGCGCCGCCGTAGAGGTCGTCCAGCTCCGTCCAGTGGTACGTCGCCTTTTCAATGTATTGATCTTCGTCCCAGCCGAAATAGCCGATGTAAACGCCGATGGTGTCGGTCACGGAATCGGCGTGCGCGAACACGCTCAAAAGCGCCAGCAGCGCGCCGAGCAGCAGCGCGCGGCGCAAGAATCTGCACCTTCTCATGCGCCCGCCTCCCGGAGCGTGGAGTTTTTCAGCAGGACGGCGGCTTCCTCCTGCGTGAGGGGATAGTCCCACAGCAGGCGGAAAATTTCCCGCGTTTTGGCGGTCATATCGTAGCTATAATACTGCGGGTAGAGTAAATTTCCCAGCCACCACACGCCGAGCAGCATATTCACTGACGGCGGGTTGGACAGCCAGTTGTACGGCAGCGCCGGGACTTCGTAATACTGCCCGTTCTCAATGGCGCGCAGCCCCTGCCACGCGGGGTCAGCCGCCACGCTGTCAAACAGGCTTCCGGCGGTAAAGACGATGGCGTCGGGGTCGAAGTTATAGAGCTGTTCGAGGTCGATGAGGTTGCCGCCGCCGCGGTTCGACACGTCGGGCACGACGATAGCGTTCTCCGCGCCGACCAGCTCCAGCACCTGCGCCTGCGTCGAGCCCTGCGCGTTCGTGCCGAGCCCCGCCGCGCCGGACGTGTACATCACGCGCAGGCGCTCGGAGTCGGTGATCTTTTCGCGGTTTTCCGCCGCCATCGCCACGGTCTCGGCGGCAAACTCCGCCAGCGCATCGCCGCGCTCCGCCTTTCCGGCGAGGATCATGCCGAGCGTGCGGTACATCTGCTCCATGTTGGAAACGTCGCCGTTCAGGAAGATGACGGGCACGCCGATCTGGCGCTGGAGCGCGTCCAGATTGGCGGCGGTGTCGGTGCGCTCGTCACCGATGTCGATGATGACCTGCGGCGCGCAGCCGAGCAGCGTTTCGAGGTTCAGCGTGCTCTTTGCGCCGAACATCTGCCCCGTGGTGGGCAGCTTCAGAAGATTTTCTGGCAGGTACTTATATTGCGCGCTGGAGGGCGTTGCGGCGATGCAGACCATATACTCCGGCGCGATCGTCGCCAGCACCATACTGGCGACTGAGCCGCTTGGTGCGATGCGCGTCAGGTCCTTTGGGAGCTGCACCGTGCGTCCGAGATCGTCGGTAAAGGGCGCAGTATCCCCCGCCGCGGCGCTATTTTGCGCGGCGCAGCCGGAGAGCAGGCACAGCAGCGTCGCCGCCGCCAGGATCAGGGCTAAAAATCGCTTCATGAAATCCCTCATTGCGTGATACTTTTTCAAGAATACTATATTCTTCTAGCTCCGCAAAGTCAAGAAATACACCGACTTAGCCACGGAAATTCGACATGGACGCAAACACAGACACCCGCTTGACGCTATCGCCCGCGCGTGATACTTTATAAAGGAGAAAACAGCCAAAAAGGAGGGGCGGCTATGAAAAAACGCAGAGTCTGCTACCGGCAGCTTTGGCTTCTCGCGGCGCTGTCCCTCGCGGTGTTTGTGCTGACGTTTGCCGTCGGGCGCTACGCCGTGCGCGTGGATAAAACGGTCTGCATCCTGCTGGACGGCGCGCTGCGCAAACTTTCGCGCGGCGCGTGGGGGCTTGCGCAGTTCTGGACGGACACGGAGGCGACGATCGTTCTGAACGTGCGCCTGCCGCGCATTCTCGCCGCGGCGCTCGTCGGCGCGGCGCTCAGTACGGCGGGCGTGTGCTATCAGGGGATGTTCCGCAACCCCATGGTCTCGCCCGATCTGCTCGGCGCGTCCACCGGCGCGGGCTTTGGCGCGGCGCTGGCGATCTTATGCGCGGCAGGGTATCTCGCCATCACCCTCAGCGCGTTTTTCTTCGGACTGGCGGCGGTGCTGCTGGCGTATCTCATCAGCCGCAAAAGCCGCCTGGAGGAGGCGCTTTCCATGGTGCTGGCGGGCATGATGATCTCATCGCTCTTTACTGCCGGAACGTCGTTTATTAAGTTGGTTGCCGACACCGACAATCAGCTCCCCGCCATCACCTACTGGCTCATGGGGTCGCTCACGAGCGTGCGCGCGCAGGATGTGCGCTTTGCCGCGCTGCCGATCCTCATCGGGCTCATCCCGCTGCTGCTTCTGCGCTGGCGCATCAATCTGCTCACGCTTTCGGATGCTGAAGCGCGCAGCATGGGCGTGGATACGCGCCGCCTGCGCCTTGTGGTGATCGTCTGCGCCACGCTCATGACCGCCGCGAGCGTCGCCATCAGCGGCATGATCGGCTGGGTGGGGCTGGTGATCCCGCATTTTTGCCGCATCTTATTTGGCTATGACTACCGCCGGCTGCTTCCCGGCTGCGTGATGCTGGGCGCGTCGTTTTTGATGCTTGTGGACACGCTCGCGCGCACGCTCACCACGTCGGAGATCCCGCTTGGCATCCTCACGTCGTTTGTCGGCGCGCCGGTGTTTTTGTATCTCATCCTGAAGGGAGGGACTGACCGTGCCGATTGACGTCCGCGCCCTCTCGTTTTCCTACGGCAGCGTGCCGGTGCTGCAAAACGTCAGCTTTCGCGCAGAGCCGGGCGAGGTCATCGCCGTGCTCGGACCGAACGGCGTGGGCAAATCCACGCTCTTCCGCTGTCTGCTGGGGTTTCTGCGCCCGACGAGCGGCGAGGTACTGGTGGACGGGCGCGCGCTGCGCGAATTTTCCCGCCGGGAGCTGGCGCGCGAGGTCGCCTACATCCCGCAGTCGTACACGCCGACGTATGATTACACCGTGCGCCAGTGCGTGCTCATGGGCGCGACGGCGCAGCTCGGCGCGCTGCAAAGCCCGGCACAGGCACAGCAGGCGCTGACAGAGCGCACGCTGGAGAGCCTTGGCATCGCGCATTTAGCCGAGCGCGGCAGCCAGCGCATCAGCGGCGGCGAGCGGCAGCTCATGCTCATTGCGCGCGCGCTCGTGCAGGACGCGCGGGTGCTCATCATGGACGAGCCGACGGCGAATCTGGACTACGGCAACAGCTTCCGCGTGATGCAGCGCGTGGCGCAGCTCGGCGCGAATGGCTATACCGTCATTTTTTCCAGCCACGATCCCAATCAGGCGTTCCGCTACGCAACGCGCGTCCTCGCGCTCAAGGACGGCGCGCTGCTCGCCGACGGCGCACCCGAACAGGTGCTCACCGAGCAGACGCTGGCGGAGCTGTACGGAATCGAAGTGGCGGTCCGCCCGATCGAATTGGGCGGCAGAACGATGCTGACATCTGTGCCGCTGTGAGTGAGCGGCGGTGCGCTCAAAACCTATAACAGTACAAAAACCACGGTGTTCTCATAGAACACCGTGGTTTTTCTGACTTTTCTTACTTCTGATTGAAGTATCTGTACAGGAACGTGATGATCTGGGCTCTGGTGCAGGGGGCGTCGGGGCTGAAGGCTGTTTTGCTGGTGCCGGTGGTGATGCCCTTGCTGTACGCCCAGGCGATGGCGGGTCCGTAGTACGAGCCTGCCGGAACGTCGGTGAACGGGTGCAGCACATCGCTCTTCTCGCCGGACAGACGGTAGAGGAACGTCACGAACTGCCCGCGCGTGACGGCTTTGTCGGGGGCGAAAAGCCACTTGCCTGCGCCGGTGGTGATGCCCTCCTGCATTGCCCACAGGACCGCATCATAGTAGTAGCTGCCGCGCTTTACGTCGGTGAGCGCGGGATCGTACGATCCCGGCTCTGGCTCGCCCATGGCGCGCCAGAGGAAGGTCATTGTCTGTGGGCGGCTGCAATCGAGCGCCGCGCCAAAGCGCTCCGCGCTCACGCCGCCGGTGATGCCGTTTTCGGCTGCCCACTCGACCGCGTCGAAGAAGTAATCATTTTTGTCCACGTCGGTGAACGTGCCGGTTTCGGGCAGTTCGCCGCGCTTTTTGGCTTCATACTCCTCGGACTGCTTTTTGACCTGATCGCTGTAGCCGGTATGCGGTGCGGGCTGGGCGTTTACGTCCACGGTCAGCTCAAACTGGTTAAAGTTCGTGGTCGTGACCGGGATGGTGACTGTGCCGATCTTGCCGACCTTGCTGCCGCTCGTGCCGCGGACCTCCAGCGACAGAACGCCGTTTTCATCCACCGTGGCGGTGATGTCATAGCTCTCGCCGGAGGAAAGAGGCTCAGCGGTGAACGCCGGCGTGCCGTAGGTGACCGTGCCGTACTGCATGGGAGCGGGCAGCGCCGGCAGCGAAAGCGGCATGGTGTAGGTCTGCACTGCGCCGTTCGTGATGTCGGTGGACAGCGCGGGGAGGGCGACAGGCAGGTCGATCGGCTTGACGTTCAGGGAAGAGCCGAAATTGCTGTAATTCGAGTAGGTCAGGGTCTTGCCGTCGGCGCTGACCGTGCAATTCTCAACGGCATTGAGGCGCGAGGAGAAGACGTAGTTGGGGCTTTTCAGCGTGACCGAGAAATTGATGGCTTTGCTGTCGCCGACATTGGCATCCACAAGGTTCGCGGTGCAGGTAAAGTGCGTGCCCTCGGTCAGAGTGATGCTAGAGCTGCCGGTGGGGTCAAAGCTCCCTGCAAAGTAGCCGGTCGGGGGCGTGGTCGTGCCGTCGTAGTCCTTCTCAAACGGACCGCCCGTGAAATTCGGAGCGCCCAGCTTGAAGGGGGTGATCTTCCAGCTCACCGTCTTTGAGCCGGCGAATTTCTGGCTGCCCGGCGCTGCGGTGATGGTCAGCGTGTAGTCGCCGACGTTGACGCCGGTGTTGCCGCTGACGGTGTAATCCTCACCCTCGGTCAGCGGCTTGCGGTCTTGGAACGAGCCGCCTGTGACCCGCATGGTGCGCTCCACGCCTTCGCCGGTGCTTGCATTGGGGTAGAACATGATCTTGCCGCCATTGTCCAGCGAGAACGAGATATTAGCTGCTGCAAAGTCTGCCTTGTTGACGGTGACGGTGATCTCAGCGCTCTTGGAGTAGCCCTCGGCGGTGACGGTGAAGCGGTAGGTGTAAGTACCGGCGTACTGACCAAAAGCGGGCAGGTCGTAAGCGAAGCTGCCGCCGACGGTCTCCAAGCTCCCGTCGTCCTTGACGAGATACATCGTCTGAGTGGCAGTCTTTCTGCCCTCACCCCAGTCGATGCCCGCGTACAGCGTGCGGGTCTCGCCATATGTTTTGGTGAGCGATGTGATCTTGTTTTCTTCCTTGTCCTCACCCTCAAAGAAGTAGACATCCTTGATGGGCACTTTGGCGATGGTGACGTTGGAGGCGGTCGCAGCACCCTCGGCGACCCATGTACCGTCGGTGGATCGGAAGCCGTAGCCGTCCGCAAGCAGGTCGCGCAGGGTCACGCCGTCTGCGGTCACGGTCAGCGTGCCGATCGAGCCCTTCGTCTCGGCGCTGTCGATGATCTGCACGCCTGCGGCGGCGATGGTCAGACCGCGTATGGTTTTCCCGTTCAGATCGATCGTCATGGCATGGTTGACCTCGCCATAGTCGTTGCAGTCCTTCAGCAGCTTCACCTTGACGATGTACGCCCTATAAAAGCCGTCAGCGGGGTCAGACGAGTAGCCGGTGTTGCCGTCTTTGTCAGTGATCTCCACTGCAAAGCCGGACATATCCGCATTGCAATAGCCGCAGCGGAGCGCGCCGCTCGCGTCCGTGGTGAGCGCGCCGTGCGGGCACTGGACAACGCTGACGTTGGCGAACGCCTCGTTCCGTTCCAGCGTCTTTGTGTACAGCACATATGAGCCGTCGCTGTTCTTGAACGCATAGCCCGATGCGAGCATCGCGCTGGTGGGGAAGGCGGGCTGTTCGGAATATTCGTGATTCATCCAGACGATCTTGCCGTAGCTGCCGCCGCTCAGAGTGGTCTGGGAGATCTTGCCGATCAGCCAGTTGCTGTAGGTCAGATCCTGAATGTGACCAGCGCCTGTACCAACGATCAGGGCAGGCTCTGCTCGATTATCACCTACAACGGGACGATCACTCATGCTCACGTTTGTGATCGTGCCGCCGGTCCAGCCGCTCAGGTCCAGCTTGCCGCCCGGCACAACGATCAGTGCAGGCGTGATATTGCCTTCACCGACGATTTTCAGCGTGGCGGGAAGGTATTCGTCCTGGACGCCGATGTTATATCCGTTGCGCGTGGTGATAGAATGCCCGTTCAGATCGAGCGTGATCTCCTTGCCATAAATACCGCCGCCTCGGGATACTTCCCAAGTCGTAAGGTCTGTCAGCAGCGTAACAGTCGCGCCGTTCTCAGACCTGCCAGCGCCGTGCCAAGGATGGAATAATAGGTCGTTGCGCCGTCCTTTTCGCTTTTGACGACCATCGTCATGCCGCACGCACTGCATTCATAGTTGCCGGTTTCCGTGTTCAGGCTCGCGCCGCTGTGCGGGCAGGCGTAGCGGCAAACGGAGCAGACGCCGTTTTCAAACGTGTGCTCTGCCGACTTGCCGCAATCGCACGCATGGTAACGCCCTGCGACGCTGTTGGTCAACGAATGGTAGCTGTGCGTATGCGCCACGATGGTGGTATTGCCGCCGATGCTGACGCCGTCAGGCGGGTAGAAGTCATAGTTACCGTCGGTGTCAGTGATGGGAGTCCCATCTTCGCCGCTCTGCACAAATATATAGCCGGTTTCCAGAATCGACTCCAAATCAGGATGGTTTGCCGGTTTGCTTGCGTTATTGCCGCGGAGGTCAATGCGGTAAGTCTGCGATTCCCCATTGGCAGCCCAGAAAACGCCCCGTGTCAGGGGTGTGTTCAGCTTTGCGTCCTCCAGCAGCGTGAGACCGCCCTTCAGATTGAGGTTGCCGTTCAGCTCCAGCTCGCCGCCGGTAGCCTTAATAGCAGGCTGGCGAACGTCGCTGCCTGCAAAGCCGCCCTCGGCGGTCAGGTCGCCGTTTACGATCAGCTTGCCGCCGGTCACTTCGATGGCGGGCGCGGCGGTTTCGTTCCTGCCCGGCTGCTCAATGTGGATGCTGTTATCGCCCTTTTTATTGTTCGTGAGGATCAGCGTGCCGGCTTCGACGGTCAGAGTTGTACCCGTGCCTACCAGCGTGTAGCCAGCCGTGTCCAGCGTGACAGACTTACCGGGAGCGTTGAACACGACCGAATCCATAATTTCTGTCTGCCCATTCTCATAGGTCTACAGATGGATCACACTGTACCCTTCTTTTGCGGCAGCCTCCAGAGCTTCATCAACAGTCTCGTAGAGACCCTCATAGTCGTCCGCAGCGCGGGGGTGGAGACCGCACACCAAGCATTCGCCGGTGATGGCATCCCAACTGTGAGCCTGCCTTCCTGCACTGCGATTCACATAGCCGCAGTCACGGCAGATGGAAGTGTGATATGCTCCGTTTTGTGTTGGCAGAGTGTCATAATTGTGCGGCGCAGACGTGCTTGACTCGTTACCGCACCAGCACTTGCCATAATGACCGTTTTCGTCGGCTCTTGAATTGGCGTCTACGATGAAGTTGCACGCTTCGCTGCCGTAGTCCAGACCGCAGGCATCGCAATGCCGATGGTGCGTGTTCGCACCCTCGTCGTGCACATACTCGAAGTCCTCATTATCGTGCTCGCAGTATTTAAGGACAAGCGTGCTGCCCGCGATGGTCTGCACCTGAGACGAGCCGTCCCATTCGTTCAATTTCAGCGCTTTGCCGTCCAGCGTGCCCTTCATGATCTTGCCGTTCGAGCCCTCGGAATACAGCCCGACGTTGTCCGTGATCTGCTTGCCCGTGCCGCCGTGCAGCTCCATGCTGCCGCCGTAGATGCCCAGCTCGCTGCCGCCAGCATTCCGAACCGCCGGACCTGCGTCTACAGTGTTCTGGACGATCAGCTTTCCGGCATCCTTAGCTTGGTGAGTCGATGTCTGCCCGAAAATGCAAGCACCACTAGCAGCCACATTCAAAGAACCTGTGACTTTCAGTGTGGAGTTATCGCAAAGGATGATCGTCGTGTTCCTGCCCACAGCCAGGTCGCCGGTTATGGTCACATTCGAGTTTGCCTGAACGATGTAGATACTCTCTGTCCAGTTTGCGTCCAAACTGTCTTCGGCGTACTCACCGTTTCGTGTAAGGTCCATTTTTTCCAGACCGCCGGTGGCTGTATCTGCACGATCCACCCAATCAACGCTTGCGGCGCTTGCGCTCACGGGCAGCAGACCGATACAGAGCACTACTGCCAGCAGCAGCGCCAAAAGCCTCTTCTTCATAGTTTCCTCCTCATCGTGCGGGCAGTGGGGCTGCCCGGTTTTTACATTGATATATCCAGAAAATATTATAAAGGGTACGCGGGAAAATCACAAACTGTCCGGCACGAGGCGCAGCTTTTTTGCGGCGGTCTTTGCCTCGCTGCGGCGGCTGACGCAGAGCTTATCGAGAATGTGGCTGACGTGCGTCTTGACCGTGGGCAGCTTGATGTCCATGACCTGCCCGATCTCGGCGTTGCTCTTGTCGGCGCAGATGAGGTAGAGGATCTGCAGCTCCGTCGCCGTCAGTTCCTCGCGCTGCGTCAGGCGCGGCTGCAAATAATTCGGGTAATACGCCGCCTGCGTGCGCGTGTGCGTCATGAGCTTTTTGCGCCACTTGGCATCGCCCGTGTAGTCCAGCTCCTCCAAAAGCGGCAGCACCGCCGCGCCGAACATACTCACCGTGCGGACATAGCGGAACTGCTCCGTCGTTTGCAGCGCGCGCGTGAGATCGCGCCGCCAGTGCGCGTCTTTTTTGCGCCAGCGCGCGATGGCACTGAGCACGTCGGTGTGGATCATGCCGATGTAGCGCCCGCACTGCTCACAGTAGGGGCGCAGCGGCGTGAGCGAGACGAGCGCGGCGTCCGGCTTGCCGTCCGCCAGCTCCACCATCGCCTGCGTGAGGTACTGATAGCGCCGCATGACGTTGAGATACATCGGGTCACGCGGGGCTTTTTCGCGATACCAGTCGTCGGCGGTGTCAAGATCGCCTGCGAAGAGCGCGATGCGGCACAAAATGGCGTCCATATTCGGCAGGAAGCGGTTCAGCTTTCGCTCGGTAAACTGCTGGCGGAGCGCCTTTACGGTGCGCCGCGCGTCGTCGGACTGACCGCTGGCAAGCTGGCTGCGCGCGAGCAAGCCGCCGATGGCAAACTCCATGTCGGGCGTGCCGTTTACGCGGATGTTGTTCATCTGCTGGATGAGCAGCAGCATCCGCGCGGAAATATCCTCGCCCTTTTCAAACTTGCTCTCGGCGATGGCGCAGTCGGCAAGACCAATGCCGTCGCGCCCCATGAGCGATTCCAGCGGCGTGCGCATGGTTTTGTAAAGCAGATCGTCCTGCTTTGTCCACGGCGAAAAATCCTTTGCGCCGTTAAGAAGGCTCGGCATCGTGCTCGTGACCGAGAACGGCGGCAGCGTGACCTCGCGGTTTTGCAGCAGGCGGAACGCTGCCGGGATCGTATCCAAAAGCTCCTCCACCCGCCGCTGCGGCAGTGAAATATCCAGCCACGCAAGGCGGCTGCGCGCCTGACGCCCGGCGGCGTCCTGCCGGTCACAGCGCTGGGCAAAGCGGCGCAGCTCGCCGTACCAGCGCTCCGAGCCGTCAAAGTCCATCGCCAGCGCGCAGAGCATACTCATGCCCTGCATCAGCGACGGCGAGGCGAGGATCTCCTCCTCCGGCAGCGAGCGGTAGTATTTTTCCATCTCGCTGTAGTGCCCCATGCCGGGGTGCAGCTCGGCGTTGCGGATGAGCAGCTCCGAGACCTTGGAATGGTCGCCGCCCGTGGTGTAGCAGTCGAGCGCGCGTGGGTAGTCCTCTTTTAATTCGTAGTACAGTCCGCCGCGGCTGAACAGCGCCCGGCGCTTTTCGTCGTTGTAGCTCTTGTCCATCTCCCACAGCAGGAACGAGCGGAACTGCTCCCAGAAGCTCAGCTGCTGCTTGCCCACCTGCCGCAGCATGGAGGTGTTGCGCTGAAGCCAGTCGAGCATCTGCCCCGCGTGCGGGTCACCGCTGACCATCTGCGCCATTTGCAGGTCAAATTCGTCAAACGGCGCGAGTTCCAGAAGGAAGCGCCTCATCGGCAGGTCAAAGCGCTGGAAGATCTCTGTTTCAAAATAGAGAAAGACCTCCCGCATGACCTGCCCCACGAGCTGCGGGGTGAACGGGCGTCCCGCCGCCATAGCGCGCGCCGTGACAGCGAGCGCCAGCGGGAAGCCGATGCATTCGCGCATGACGCCGTTCAGCTCGCTGTCAGCCAGCTCCACGCCGTAGAGCTGGAAGAGCTTGCGAATATCGTCGCGGTCAAACAGCAGGTCCTCCGCGCGCAGGACGGTCATAAGACCGGCGTATTCAAACGCCATCAGGCATCCCGGCGGCGCGCCGCGCGAGATGAGCACAAAGCGGCGCTCAGGGCTGCTGCGGATGAGCTCACACAGAGCCTGCCAGCTATCCTCATTCTGCATGAATTGCAGATCGTCGATCACGAGGAATTTCCACGACCCCGCCGTGTGCGGGACGGAGAAATCCGCCGCGCCCGCGTGCAGGCGCAGCACCTGATTTTTGCCGATGAGTGTGTTTGCAAGCGCTGTTTTGCCAAAGCCGCACGGCGCACTGAGGAACAGAATGCGCCCGCGCTGCACAAAGGTCTCAAACAGCTTGGCGATCGAGGGCTTTACGATGATATTTTCCGGCGGTTTTCTTCCCGCCCGCTCCGCTGTCATAAACTGCTGCCTTTCTCCATAGCTCCGATTCTCCTTAGAAATATTTAGTATTATTATACATGAAATGGTGAAAAAGTAAATCCTTCCGAGGAATGAGTTTTGACGATCAGGCGCGGTGAAAAGAAAAAAAGCCCCTTGGTGACCAAGGGGCTTCGGCGCGTCCTCCTACTTGATGAATTTGTCGATCGCCTGGCACAGATCGTCCAGCGCCTGCGCATCGTCCTGCTCCACGGCGTCTACGATGCAGTGCTGGATGTGGTCCTGCAGGATGACCTTGCCGACGTTGTTGATGGCGGAGCGCACGGCGGCGATCTGAATGAGCACCTCCGAGCAGTCGCGCCCGTCCTCGACCATCTTGCGCACGGACTGCAAGTGCCCGATGGCGCGCGAGAGACGGTTGAGCACCGCCTTGGTGTTTTCGTGGACGTGCGGATGGGCGTGGTCGTGTTCATGGTCGTGCTCGTGGTTGTGCTCGTGCGTGTGCGCGATGCCGTGTTCGTGCAGATAGGCGTGATCGTGTTCCATGGTAAAGCTCCCTTTTTGTCGTATTTGCAGTATACCACAAACGGGCGCGCTTCGCTACTGAAAAATCCGCCGAAATTTCCGAAAAATACAGCAAAATAACCCTTGTGGGGGGATGTTTGCCCGCGTGCGACCACTTTACAAACGCGTCGGAAAACCGTATAATAGAGGCAAATCGAGTTCCCGGAAAGGAAGCATTACCATGGAACATGAACACACCCATACCCACGACGGCGTGGAGCATACGCACGTCCATTCTCACGAGCCGGGTCACGAGCACGAGCACGTCCATGTGCACGTCCACGAGCATGACCATGACCATGAACACTGCCACGAGCATATCCACTGCGGCGAGGATCACAACTGCGCCGCGTGCGGGCACGAGCACGTCAGCCCGCGCGAGGAGCTGCTGGCACTGATGAAGTATATGGTCGGGCACAACCAGAGCCACGCGAACGAGCTGGCGCAGCTCGCCAAGCAGCTTCAGGACGTCGGCGAAAATACCGCCTATGAGCAGGTCATGCTCGCCGTGAGCGATTTTGAAAAGGGCAACCTGCGCCTGTCTACGGTGCTGGCGGCGCTGGGCGCGTAAGGAGGCGGCGGTATGTGTCTTGCAACGGCATATAAGGCGCAGGCGGCGGAGGAAAGTCTTCTCATGCGCAATGTGCAGCGCATCGAGTGCCATGACGGTCAGGTGTTCCTGACCGACCTGATGGACCGTCAGGTCGTCATCGAGGGCGAGCTGGTGATGGCGGATCTGGTCGAAAACGTCGTGATCGTGCGTGAGCGGGGCTGAGACGATGGCACACTACGAAGTGGTGCGCGAGATCGAAAATCAGTGCGCCAACAATCAGATGCGCGATGTGTTTTTCCACGAGATCGAGTGTGACGACCCCGTGCAGTGGGTCAGGCAGGAGATCAAGGGGCGCAAGGTGAACATCTCGGTCGATGAAAAGCAGAACGGCGACCTGACCGTTTTTGCCGAGTCGGCGGGGCTGGTGCAGAAGTTTCTGTTTACGCGGCTGTAAGGATGAAAATTTGCCTCTGGAACGACTTGTAATTGACCTGAAAATGTGTTAGGATGAAGCTGTGTCGAAACGGCTGCCTTTGTGCGGCTGTTTTGGCGCGTCTGCACACAAATGCGGAGGAATTGAACTATGGCAACGCATACCATCGCGGTCGCCGGCAAGGGCGGCGTCGGCAAGACGACGACCTGCGGCATGATCGTGGACTATCTTTGCAAACAGAAAAAAGGTCCGATTTTGGTCGTGGATGCCGACGCGAACTCCAACCTCAACGAGGTGCTGGGCGTGGAGGTCGAAACGACGCTGGGCGACATCCGTGAGCAGATGGCGCGCGCTGAGATGAACGGCGGCATCCCCGGCGGCATGACCAAGGCGGACTATGCCGAAATGATGTTCGGCACGGCGCTGTGCGAAGAGGACGATTTTGATATGCTCGTAATGGGCAGAACGCAGGGCAAGGGCTGCTACTGCTTTGTCAACGGCGTTCTCAAAACGCAGATCGACAAATACGCCGGAAACTACAAATACATGGTCATCGACAACGAAGCGGGGCTGGAGCATATCAGCCGCGGGACGCTGCCGCACGTCGATACGATGCTGCTCATCTCCGACTGCTCCCGGCGGGGCATTCAGGCGGTGGGGCGCATCGCGCAGATGATCCGCGAGCTGGAGCTGAAGCCCACGCAGCTCAAGCTCATCGTCAACCGCGCGCCGAAGGGCGAGCTGAACGCGGGCGTGCGCGAGGAGATCGAAAAGTACGGCTTGGACCTTGTCGGCGTTCTGCCGCAGGACGAGCTGGTGTATGAGTACGACTGCGACGGCAAGCCCAGCGCCACCGTGCCCGACAGCGCGCCGATCAAGGTCGCGCTGCATGAGATCATGCGCAAATTGGGTATTTGATTTGGGCAGCACCGCGCAATTGCGCCCGAGCGCTTCGCCGGATCTTTTCCGCCAATGCCGCGCTTTGAACCGCGCGAAATACACAAAGTATTCCTGCGCGCTTCAAATCTTGCCTTGGCGAAAAATCTCTCGGCGAAGCTGCTTGCCGAATTGTGCAGTGCAGCCCTATGTTTTCTAATTCTTGAGATTTATAATTTAATTTATAAATATTTTTTTGTAGGGGGATTCACATTATGCCTTTTGTTCCCAAGAAACAGGCTTACAATGCCAAGATCCATGAGGTGGAGCTTGGCGTTGGCGAAAAAGCCGTGAAGCTCGGAGGTCAGAACGTTTTGCCGTTCCACACCTTCGACGCTGAGATCGCAAACGCGCCGAAGATTGGCGTGGAGCTGACCGACCTCGGCATGGCGGAGTACACCATGCCCGGTGAGCAGGCGTTCTACGAGGGCTGCCAGACGGTGGTCGATATGGCGAAGCGCGCAGAGACGATGGAGGGCGCGTCCTTCCTGTGCCTGCACTTTGAGGGCGCTGATCCCAACGGTCTGAACAAGTCCGTGGAGGAGTGCGTGCAGCTCGCCAAGGACGTGGCGGATGCCGTCACGATGCCCATCGTCATCATGGGCTGCAAGAACGTGGAAAAGGACACGGAGCTGTTCAACAAGTGCGCTGAAGCGCTTGCAGGCAAGAACATCCTCGTGCTCTCCGCGCGTGACGAAAACTACAAGACCGTCGGCGCGTCCGCAGGGCTTGCGTACAACCAGAAGGTCGGCGCGGAGTCGGCTGTTGACATCAACCTTGCCAAGCAGCTCAACACCGTTATGACCCAGCTCGGCGTCAATCCGCAGTCGATCATTATGAACATCGGCTCGGCGGCTGCCGGCTACGGCTATGAATATGTTGCTTCCACGCTCGACCGCATCCGCGACGCGGCGCTCAAGCAGTCCGACGCGATGCTCCAGATGCCCATTATGACCCCGGTCTCGTCCGATACCTGGGGCGTGAAGGAATCCGTTATGGCAGAAGCGGATATGCCGGAATGGGGCAATCAGGAAGAGCGCGGCATCGAAATGGAGATCACCACTGCGGCGGCTGTTCTGGCAGGCGGCTCGGACGCAGTCATCATGCGTCACCCGTCCGCGATCGCGACCATCGCCAAGATGATCGCGGCGCTGATGTGATGCAGAAGGAGGAAACGAATTATGGCAGTTAAAGGTCTTGACATTTTCAAGCTCTCCCCCAAGAAGAACTGTAAGGAATGCGGCAGCCCCACCTGCATGGCATTCTGCATGAAGGTCGCGCAGGGCGCGCTCCCCATCACCAAGTGCCCGTATATGTCCGAGGAAGCCATCGCGCTTCTGAGCGAGGCGACCGCACCCCCCATGAAGGCACTGGAGGTCGCCGGGCATAAGCTGGGCGGCGAAACGGTCCTGTTCCGCCATGAAAAGACGTTTGTTTCGCGCAACCTGTTCGCTGTGGAGCTGTGCACCTGCATGGACGACGCGGCGGTGGACGCCAAGCTCGCGCAGATGAAGAGCGTGGACTATGAGCGTATCGGCGAGCGCGAATATGTGGAATTTATCAACATTCGTGACGCGGGCGACGCGGCGCGCTTTGCAGAGCTTGCAAAGAAGGCGGCGGCGTGCGAGCGCGGCGTGATCCTGGAAACCGAAAATGTGGACAGCGCCAAGGCGGCTGTGGAGGCCATCAAGGACGCAAAGCCCATCCTGAACGGTGCGAATAAAGACAACTACGCCGCCATGAGCGAGGTCGCGACCGCTGCGGGCATCGTTCTGGGCGTGCATGGCGCGGACCTCTCTGAGCTGCACGACACCGTGGAGGCGCTGGAGAAGTCCGGCAACAAGAACCTCATCCTCGATGTGACCGGCGCAACGATCAAGGAGACGTTCGCAAACGCCGTGCTCGTCCGCCGCACCGCGCTGAAGGACGGCGACCGCACGTTCGGCTATCCCTCCATCGTGAATCTTGCAAACCTCTGCAAGGAGGACGAGCATCTGGCAACGGCGCTCGCCGCTGTGTTTACGCTCAAGTACGGCTCGATCATCGTTATGCCGCGCATGACCTACGCCGAGGCGCTGCCGCTGTACGGTCTGCGTCAGAACATCTTCACCGACCCGCAGAAGCCGATGAAGGTCGCCCCGGGCATCTATCCCATCAACGGCGCAGGTCCCGACGATCCGTGCTGCCTGACGGTCGATTTCGCGCTGACCTACTTCCTGGTCTCCGGCGAGCTCGAGCGCTCCAAGACGCCCATCAACCTGCTCATCACCGACGCTTCGGGTATGTCCGTTCTGACTGCGTGGGCGGCTGGCAAGTTCTCGTCCTCGACTGTTAAGAAGTTCTTTGACGAGTTCGACATCGCCTCCAAGGTCAACAACCGCACTCTCATCATTCCGGGCAAGGTCGCGGTCATGAAGGGTGAAATTCAGGACAAGCTGCCGGAGTGGAACGTCGTGGTCGGCACGCGTGAGGCGGTCGAGCTGGTCAAGTACCTGAAGGACGGCGAATACAAGGCTGCTGCCGAGGCTGCCGCCGCTTCCAAGAAGCCCGTCGAGGCAAAGAAGGAAGTCGCCGCCGACGCACCGCTGGACTTCGAGAAGATCGCGGCGTCCATCCCCGCCATCAAGATCCGCGATGATCTGGGCGCGCACTACAAGCAGCGCGACCCCGAATCGCCGAAGTTCGTCACCATCGGCGAGCGCATCCACTGCATCTCCCCGGTCATCCGCGAGGCAATGGCAACGTTCAACCCCGATCCCATTCTGGAGCGTGCCGCGCAGCAGATCAAGGCGGGCGCAACGTACCTCGACGTCAACATCGGTCCTGCCGAGTCCAACGGTCCTGAGCTGATGACCTGGGCGGTCAAGCTGCTGCAGGAGAACTTCAACAACGTGCCTCTGGCGCTCGATACCGCCAACAAGCGCGCGATCGAAGCCGGTATCAAGGTCTACAACCGCACGAACGGCAAGCCGATCGTCAACTCCGCCGACGCCGGCTCTCGTATCTCCAACATCGACCTCGCCGCTGCGAACGACGCGATCTGCATCGCGCTGTGCTCCGCCGACGGCATCGCCAAGGACAACGAGGAGCGCATGATGCACTGCCACAATATGCTCGAGCGCGGTCTGTCGCTTGGCATGGAATCCACCGATCTGTGGTTCGACCCGCTGTTCCTCGTCGTCAAGGGTATGCAGGATAAGCAGATGGACGTGCTCAACGCCATCAAGCTGTTTGCCGATGAAGGGCTCAAGTCCACAGGCGGTCTGTCCAACAACTCCAACGGCGCGCCGAAGAACGTCCGCCCGATCATGGACTCCGCGCTGGTCGCCATGGCGATGATGCAGGGTCTGACCTCTGCCATCGTCAACCCCAACGACCTGCGCCTGATGGAGACCATCAAGTCCTGCGACATCTTCAAGAACAACGAGCTGTATTCTGATTCCTATCTGGATACCTAAAACACGCAAAGCAAGGGAAGCCCCAAGGGGCTTCCCTTGAGCGTGTCAAAAAGTATTTTTGACACGCTCTCAAACGAAAACCGCTTTGCTGGGTTTTCGTTTGAACAGGCTTGCAGTCTGCTGCGCGCATAATTTGTGTGCCGCTGGCACACAAATTCCACACTTGCAGCCTGTATTGTATTTTCTGCGACGTACA
>JALFSI010000033.1:0-79596 GCA_022779365.1 Clostridiales bacterium | reverse complement strand
TTAAAAAGCTTGAAGAGCTTTTTATAGCGCCAACGGCGCGTCAGATTCTGCATGAGACGGCGCAGCGTGCATTCGCACGATGCGAGTGTGCGTAGCACACGGGATTCTTGATTAAATATTTTAATCAAGAATCAGTATTAGAAAGTAATGATTAGATGTTGTTTTTTCGGTTTCCCATCAGCTTCAGCGCCGACATCGCACCCCGCGCAGCATCGAGACCATATTGCCGCCCCCTTTAATGTCTACCTATGTAGTAGCTTGGTTATGTTATAGCACAGAGGTCTCGATCTGTCAACACGTTCTTGCCGCCTGAGCGGAAAAATTTTCACAAAAAAGCCGTGACCCGCAGGTCACGGCTTCAGTCTGTCGAAAAAGCCTCGCAGAGTTTTGCGCCCGCAGGCGCAAAAAAGATTCGGATCATTTTCTGCGGCGGCGTGTACGTCGCAGAAAATACAATACAGGCTGCAAGTGTGGAATTTGTGTGCCAACGGCACACAAATTATGCGCGCAGCAGACTGCAAGCCCTCTCAAACGAAAACCCAGCGAAGCGGTTTTCGTTTGAGAGCGTGTCAAAAATGCTTTTTTGACACGCTCAAGCCGTGACCCGCAGGTCACGGCTTTTCCTTCTGCCTTTTCTCGGTGATGTATTTCTTCAGCACCAGATTGATGAACTGCGAAACAGAGCGGTCGTCATTTTCCGCTTCCTCCCGCACCAGCTCCAGCAGATCCGAGTCGATGGTTATACTGATTCGCTCCTTCAGCGGTCGCATAGGATCACCTCTTGTAAGAAATTATAGTATAACCTCATTTTGGGTATTGATTTTGGACATTAAATCATATATAGTAATACTATCCAGAAAATCCTAGTCCAATTCATTTCGTGTATGCCGCTTCCCTTTTCTCATTTTCAACCCCCTTATTGAAATTGTATACAAAGGGGAGGCGTACAAAAAGCTCCCGGGGACTCATCTCCCCGGGAGTGATTTTTATCACAACAGCCGAAAAATTCCCCCGGCAGTGGGCTGCCGGGGGATCTTGCATGGTTTTTTCTTATTTGGCAAATACTTTCTTCAGGCGGGCAAAGCGGGGCAGACCGTCCTCTTTTTCCAGCTTCGTCTCGCCCTGAATGAGCGGCAGTGCGTACTTGGCAAACTCGTGGGTGACGTTATTGCCCTCGGCGTTGATCCACTCGCGCGGGAACTTCTTTTCGTAGTTGGCGACGGCGGAGAGGTCAAACAGCTTTGCCTTGCAGGTATAGCCGTTCGTGCGGTCGCACTCGAAGCCGACCATCTTGTCGGTCGTGCCCTTGAGCATCTCCTCCACAGCCGTCTTGCCGGACATGAAGGACTCTGCAATATCCGTGCCGGAGGCGCAGTGCGCGGCGCAGCGCTGGAGCAGGCTCAGTTCGATGCCGCGGACCTTCGCGCCGGTCTTTTCCTTCATGATGTTGGCGAGCGTTGCCGCCAGACCACCGAGCTGTGCATGACCGAAGCCGTCGGTCGCGGCGGTTTTCGCCTCGGAGACAAAGCGACCGTCGGCATAATGGATACCCTCGGACACGGCGACGATGCAGTTGCCGTTCTTCTTGTAGCACGCGGAGACGTCGGCGACGAACTTGTCCATGTCAAAATCGACCTCGGGCAGGTAGATGAAGTCGCAGCAGTGCTCCTTCTCATTCGCCAGCGCGGCGGCGGCGGTCAGCCAGCCCGCGTGACGGCCCATGCACTCGATGATGGTGATCATGCCGGTGTCATACACCTGCGCGTCGCGTGCGACCTCCATGACGGATGTCGCGATATACTTGGCGGCGGAGGCGAAGCCCGGGCAGTGGTCCGTGCCGTACAGGTCGTTGTCGATGGTCTTGGGCACGCCCATGACGCGGCAGTCATAGCCGACCTTCTTCATATACTTGGAGATCTTGTTGCAGGTATCCATGGAGTCGTTGCCGCCGTTATAGCAGAAATAGCGGACGTCGTACTTCTTGAAGATCTCGAGAATGCGCTTATAATCGGTATCGTCCACATCAGGATCGGCGATCTTGTAGCGGCAGGAGCCGAGGGCAGACGACGGGGTGTAGGGCAGGCGGTCAAGCTCGGCGCGGTCCTCCGCGTCCATGTCGAGCAGCTTGTCCTCCAGCACACCCTTGATGCCGTGGTACGCACCGTAGACCTTGGTGATGCAGTCGGCATCCAGCGCGGTGCGGATGACGCCGTAAGCGGAAGCATTGATGACGGACGACGGACCGCCGGACTGACCGATGATCAGAGCGCCCTTGAGAGTATTGGACATATTTTTTTCCTCCTTGGAAAAGTATAAATCTGAACAAAAAGAACTATAGCACACAATTTAGAAATTGTAAATTCATCTATTGCAAATAATCTGCCGATTTGGTAGAATGTATGCGAAATTCAGGGGAACACCGCACAATTGCGCGGCGATGCCTCAAACAAAACAAGGAGATGTTATTATGCCTCTGGTAACTTCCACCGAAATGTTCAAGAAAGCATACAATGGCGGCTACGCTGTCGGCGCTTTCAACGTCAACAACATGGAGATCATTCAGGGTATCACCGAGGCGTGCAAGGAAGAGCACGCGCCGGTCATCCTGCAGGTCTCCAAGGGCGCGCGCAACTACGCCAACCCCACCTACCTCGTCAAGCTCGTCGAGGCGGCGGTCATCGAGTGCCCGGATATTCCCATCGTGCTGCATCTGGACCACGGCGACAGCTTTGAGACCTGCAAGTCCTGCATCGACGGCGGCTTTACCTCCGTCATGATCGACGCTTCCAGCAAGCCCTTTGCCGAGAACGTCGAGATCACCAAGAAGGTCGTCGAGTACGCGCATGACCGCGGCGTGGTCGTCGAGGCGGAGCTGGGCACGCTGTCCGGCATCGAGGATGAAGTGAAGGTCGCCGCGCATGAGGCTTCCTACACCCGTCCCGAAGAGGTCGAGGAATTTGTCGCCAAGACCGGCTGCGACTCCCTCGCCATCGCCATCGGCACGTCCCACGGCGCTTACAAGTTCACCGCCGCGCAGTGCACCCGCAATGAAAAGGGCATTCTGGTGCCGCCTCCCCTCCGCTTTGACGTGCTGGAAGAGGTCGTCAAGCGTCTGCCCGGCTTCCCCATCGTGCTGCACGGTTCTTCCTCCGTTCCGCAGGAATATGTGAAGATGATCAACGAAAACGGCGGCAAGATGCCCGACGCCGTCGGCATCCCTGAAGAACAGCTCCGCGAAGCGGCAAAGCTCGCCGTCTGCAAGATCAACATCGACTCTGACCTGCGTCTTGCCATGACCGGCACGATCCGTCAGTTCTTCAATGAGCATCCCGAGAAGTTTGACCCGCGCGAGTACCTCAAGCCCGCCCGTGCCAACATCAAGGAGCTCGTCCGCCACAAGCTGCGCGACGTCCTCGGCTGCGCCGGCAAGGCGTAATTGCAAAAAAGCATCCCCCTGCGGCGCGCCGCAGGGGGATTTTCTGTCTCATCTTGTCTTGCTCAGATCGCGCGCCGCGGCGCGGGACGGTTTTTATCTTGTTTTTGTCAGGTCGCGCACCGTGGCGCGGGGGGCGACCCTTGTCGGCAGCAGATTCACGCGGTCGCAGGGCTCGTTTTGGAGCATTTTATACAGCAGCTCCATCGCCCACGCGCCGAGGCGCTCTTTGTCGAACGTCATCGTGCTCAGCGGAGGGTCGAGGTAGCGCGAGACGAGCAGGTCGTCCAGACTCATGAATGACACATCGTCCGGGATCTTCAGCCCGCGCTCCTTTACGGCACGCATCGCCGGGATGGCGAACGCGTCACCGGCGCAGAAAAACGCCGTGGGCAGCCGCTTTTCACACAGCAGCGGCTCAAAATCGCGCGAGGTCAGCGCCGCGTCGTTCGGCAGCGCCAGCATCCACGCGGGGTTATATTCCAGCCCGAACGCCTTGAGCGCGTCCATATAGCCGCCGAACGTGTTCATATAATAGGTATTCGGCACCTGCGTACCGATAAAGCCGATCTCGCGGTGACCACACTGACACAGGTACTGCGTCGCCTGCCGGGCGGCGTTGTAATAATCCACCTCCACCAGCGGCAGCGACCCGTCCTGCGCAAGGTGCGCGTCCACACACACGAACGGGATCTGCTCCTGCCGCAGCCGGGCGATGAGCGCTGCGTCGGACACCTGATAGAGGATCAGCCCGTCGCAGTCCTTGCCGTGCACCATGGCGATGAGCTGCTCGCACGGCGCGTCGCGGTCGGCAAAGGTAAAGGTGATGCTGTAGCCGAGCGCATGGCTCGCCTTGAAAATGCCTTGCAGCGTCTCCTGCGCAAACTGCCCGAACAGACCGTTTTCGTGCTTGCGCATCACCACATGGACCGTCTGGCTCTTGCCGAGGTTCAGGCGGCGGGTGTGGACGTTCGGCGTAAAGCCCGTGCGTTCGATGATGGCGCGCACATGGGCGCGCGTGGCGTCGCTGACGCCGGGGCGGTCATTGAGCACGAACGACACCGCCGTGGTGGACACGCCCGCCATTTTGGCGATGTCGCGGATCGTCAGATTTGGCATGGTCAGCTCTCCCCTCTTTTCTAATCCTGTTTAGTCTAACACACGTTCTACCAATCTGACAAGTACCTATCGCATTTTTTGTGATTTTTTATAAAATTTCGGCTGAACAAAAACTAAAACGCGAAAATATATTGACAGACGCGCGCAGATGATTTATGCTTGCTTTACTGGTTCAGTAAAGCTGAAACAAGTTTTTGGAGCAACATATAAATTTTGAGGAGGAAACGAACATGAGCGAGAAGCTGGCGATCTACGGCGGCGAAAAGGCTAAGACCACGCCGAACTATCCGATGTATCCGGGCGGTCTGGAGATCGGTGACGCGGAGAAGAAGGAAGTCCTGGAAGTTCTGGACAACAAGTACCTCTTCCGTTACTACGGTCCGGAGGGCGTGGAGTCCAAGGTCCGCAAGTTCGAGAACAACTTTAAGGCAAAGATGGGTGCGAAGCACTGCCTCGCCACCAGCTCCTGCACCGGCGCGCTGCTGTCGGCTCTGACGGCTTGCGGCATCGGTCCTGGCGACGAAGTCATCGTCACTGGCTATACCTTCTTCGCCTCCTGCGCAGCGATCGTGGGCGTGCGTGCCATCCCTGTCATCGCGGAAGTCGATGAGACGCTGACCATCGACCCGAAGGACATCGAAAAGAAGATCACCCCGTCCACCAAGGGCATCGTGTGCGTGCATATGCGCGGCGTGCCGTGCGACATGGACGCCATCATGGCGGTCGCTAAGAAGCACAACCTCCGCGTTGTCGAGGACTGCGCGCAGGCTTGCGGCGCGACCTATAAGGGTCAGTACGTCGGTACGTTCGGCGACTGCGGCTGCTTCTCCTTCCAGTATCACAAGACCATCACCGCCGGTGAGGGCGGCGCGCTGCTGACGAACGACGACCGTCTGTACGCCCGTGCGTGCAGCTACCACGACACCGCTGCCTGCTGGCGTCCCGACCGCTTTGCTCCGCAGAGATTCGAGGGTGAACTGTTCTGCGGCTCGAACTTCCGTATGTCCGAGCTGTGCGGCGCCGTCATGTGCGCGCAGCTGGAGCGTCTGGACTACCTCAACAAGGCAATGCGCGACCATCTGGCACGCATCAAGAGCCAGATCAAGGATACCAAGGGCATCAAGGTCCGTCCGTGCCACGACGAGGCGGGCGACACCGGCATCTGCCTGATGTTCTTCCTCGACAGCAAGGAAAAGGTCGGTCCGTTCGTGGACGCGCTCAAGGCTGAGGGCGTCGCCGCTGGCGGCATCTTCAACGCCGGTATCCCCGACTGGCACATCTATGCCCACTGGAAGCACGTCATCGAGGAGAAGGCTTCCACCGACATCCAGTGCCCGTGGACCTGCCCGTACCACAAGTCCGCGCCCGTGCAGTACTCCCCCGATATGTGCCCGCAGACGCTGGATTATCTGGGTCGTGTGGTCCATCTTGACCTGCCCGCGCAGATGACCGACGAAGACTGCGACATGATCGCCCATGCGATCAACAAGGTCGCTGCCGTCCTCGCGTAAAAAACCATATGACCGGGCGCGCCTGCGCCCGGTCATCTTTCACAAAATAAAATTAAAGGAGCTACACGATGAAATATTCCCTCTGCATTGAGCCGGTATTTGAAAATCTGCCGTTCTATGAGCGCTTCCAGATGGCAAAAGCCTGCGGCTGCGACGCGGTCGAGTTCTGGGATCCGTGGGTCGGCAATGAATCCGTCACCCCCGAGGGTCTCGGCAAGGCGTCGGCGGATGCCGGTATCCCCGTCGCCGCGTGCTGCCTGAATCAGGCGTGGACCATCCGCATGAACTTCCCGTGGAGCGCTGTGAAGGCGAACGTCGAAAAGTCCATCAACATCGGCAAGGAATTTGGCTGCAAGACCTTCATCGGTCTGTCCGGCGACCTCGAAGGCAGCTTTGAGGACACGCAGAAGCTCGTCCTGCTCGAAAACCTCAAGCGCACCGCCGAGATCGCGGAAAAAGCGGGCGTGACGATCGTGCTTGAGGCGCTCAACTCCATGTACGACCACAAGGGCTACTGGCTGAACTCCGCCTACAAGGGCTTTGAGCTCATCAAGGCGGTCGATTCGCCGTCCATCAAGCTCCTGTTCGACTGCTATCATATGCAGCTCATGGAGGGCAACCTCGTCAACAATATCTCCACAAACATCGACTTCATCGGGCACTTCCACTCCGCGGGCGTTCCCGGACGGCACGAGCTGCATCTGGGCGAGACGAACTATCCGCGCGTCATCAAAGCGGCGGAGGACGGCGGCTATGACCGCTACTTCGGCTTCGAATACTGGCCGACCTACGATAACGAGCAGTCCCTGAAGGATATTCTGGCTTACGTCAAAGGTTAAATTTTAAAAAGCGCAATAAAAGGCTTCTCTTGGTGACCAAGGTAGCGAAGCGGCGGCGTGGTACTGAATGACAGCCCGGTGGGCTGTCAGACCCACGCCGTGACCGAGCCGCAGCGAGACGCTGTCGCCGCAGGCGACTGAGGGGATCAGAACGTTGGGGTCAGCAGCGCACCGTCAGACATACAGCAAAACCTACACCTTCTCATCCCTTCCGGGTTCGCTTCGCTCACCCACCTCCCCTTGGTCACCAAGGGGAGGCTTTTTTACTAGTTTACTATTTTTATCGAATGGCGTCGTGCAGTGCCCGAATATGCTCCGGCGTTGTGCCGCAGCAGCCGCCAACGAGCTGCGCGCCGCAGCTCACGAGCGCGCTCATGCGCGCGGCGAATGCCTCCGGCGTCATATCATACACCGCCGTGCCGTCGTCCCGAATTTCGGGCAGACCCGCGTTCGGCTTTGCGACGACCGGGATGGACGTTTCGGCACATACCATGCGCACCACGCTCTCCAGCTGGTCAGGACCTGACGAGCAGTTCACGCCCACGGCGTCCGCGCCCAGCTCCGGCAGCGTCTGCGCCGCGTCGTAGACAGAGCCGTCAAAGTAGCACCGTCCGTCCGACTGCACGCTCATCGTGCACACGACGGCGGTGTCGGTCAGTGCGCGGATGGCTTCCACCGCCGCCATACACTCCGTCAGCCCCATCATCGTCTCCACAAAAAACAGATCGACGCCCGCATCCAGAACGGCTGCCGCCTGCTCGGTGTAAATATCCAGCAGGCGGGCATACGCCGCGTCGTCCTCCGGCAGGACGGGCTGCCCAGTCGTGGTCATATCTGCCGCGATGAGCGTGCTGCCGCCTACCGCCTCGCGCGTGAGCGCGACCAGCCGGCGGTTATAATCCGCAACGCAGCGCTCCAGCCCGTGCGCGCCCAGCAGCGCCCGGTTTGCGCCGAAGGTGGGTGCGAGCACGATCTCGCTGCCCGCCGCCGCATACGCCCGCTGAAGCGCCTGAAGCGGCTGCGGGTGTTCTAATATCCACGTCTCGGCGCACACGCCTGCGGGCATCCCCGCCGCACGGAGATTGCTGCCCGTCGCGCCGTCCAGCAGCCGCACGCGGCGCGTGCACCAGCTCCGAAATTCTGTTCCAGTCATGTGACCGCCTCCCTTTGATCGCCCCCAGTATAGCATATCCGCCGAAAGTTGCAAGCGCAAAACGACTTGACAGGCAGGGCGATTGTGAATAAGATAGTACTATCAAGCCGCTGCGGCGGCATTACGGAGGACAGGAACATGGGTAAGATCGAAGGATTGGCACATCTGGGCTTTTTTGTGGACGATATGGATCGTTCCATCCAGTTTTACACGGACGTGCTCGGCTTTTCGCTGCGCTGCCGCTGGGAGGTGCCGGGCGTGAAGGCGGCGCTGCTGGATCTGGGCGACTGCTGCCTGGAGATGATGCAGTACATCGAAAAGCACGAATTTTCCACGGGGCGCTATGACCATCTGGCGCTGCGCGTGACGGACATCGAAGCCGTCTGGAACGACCTCAAGGCAAAGGGCGTACGTTTCAACACCGACGAGATCATCGTCGATCACGGTTGGGGCACGCATGGCGCGCGCTACATCCTCTTCCCCGGTCCTGATGGCGAGACCATTGAAATTGCGGAAGAGATGCAGTAATTTGACACAGAGAATCCCGGCAGTCGATTGACTGCCGGGATTTTTTACTCCTCGATGATAGCAAAGCCACCCGGGGCGAGCGTCAGGCGCTCCGGCGTATACTCCGCCACGCCGCCGCTCAGCAGCAGCCGCCCGTGCGCGCTTTGCAGCGTCCAGTCGCCCGCGCGGTTGCAGCAGACGAACAGCGTCCGCTCCCCCGCCAGCGTCCGGCGGAACGAAAAGCGTCCGCCACCGCTGTCGAGCACCGTGACTGCACCTGTGCGCAGTGCCGGGTATTTGCGCAGCGCTGCAAGCGCGCGGTAAAACTCGCGCAGCGCCGTGTCCTCACGCCCCCACGGGTAAAAGCAGCGGTTGAACGGGTCGCGGTAGCCGGTCATGCCCGCCTCGTCGCCGTAATAAATGCACGGCGCACCGGGGAGCGTGAACTGCAAAAACGCCGCCATGCGCAGCAGTCCGCTCGCGCGGCGATACGTCTCGTCGTCCATGTGGCGCTGCGCCAGCGCCGCGCGGTCCGCGTCCAACGGGTCGATCAGGTCTGTGATGGCGCGCGGCGTGTCGTGCGTGGACAGCAGCGTCATGCAGCAGCTCAGCACGTCGGCGGGATAATTTTCCGCCAGCGTCATCACCCGCTCGCCGAGCTCGCGCCCGTCGTCCTCGCCACGGACATAGCGCAAAATTGCCTTGCGCCAGGGGTAGTTCATCACGCCGTCCAGCTCGCGGTCTGCAAAATACCGCCGCCGCACGCCGTAAGCCTCTTTATTCGACGCGTCCTCCCATACCTCTCCGAGCAGGATCGCGTCGGGGTTCAGCTCCCGGATGCGCTTTCGCAGGCAGAGCACAAACTCGTCCGGCAGTTCATCGACCACGTCCAGCCGGAAGCCGTCCGCGCCCAGCGCCAGCCAGTGCGCGACCACGCTGTCCGCATCGCGGATGATATAGTCCATATACGACGGCTCGAGCTTGTTCACGCACGGCAGCGTCGTGATGCCCCACCAACTCGTGTACACGTCGGGGTAGTGCTGGAACGAAAACCAGCTGCGGTACGGCGATCGATCGTCGTGGATGGCGCTCTGAAAATACGGGCTGCGGCTGCCGACGTGCGAAAATACGCCGTCGAGCACGATCTTCATCCCCAGCGCGTGCGCCGCCGCGCACAGCGCGGAAAAATCCGCCTCCGTGCCGAGCATCGGGTCGATGCGCTTATAGTCATAGGTGTCATAACGGTGGTTCGACCACGCCATAAAAATGGGGTTGAGGTACAGAATTTCGACGCCCAGATCGTGCAAATACGGCAGCTTTTCGCGGATACCGTTCAAATTTCCGCCGTAAAAGTCGTTGTTCAGCACCTCGCCGTTGGCGTTCGGCTGCCAGACGGGCACGTCCTCGCGGTTTTCATGCACCCAGTAGGGCTGCAATTTCTCCGTGCAGTCGCACGTCCCGGCAGCGGCAAAGCGGTCGGGGAAGATCTGATACATCACCGCGCCGCGCAGCGCCTGCGGCACAGGGAACTGCGTGCCCACGCAGCTCACCTGCCAGACCTCGCCCGCCTCCATGTTCGTGTCGCTGCCCTGCTTATACAGGCGGAACGACTCGTGCTCCGTCGTGACGCGGAAATAGTAAAAATACAGCCCCGGCTGGTCAATGGAAAATCCCCCGCCCCAGGTCTCATACAGCGCATCCTGCGCGGTGCGTGCAAAGGGAACGCTTTGCAGCTCCCCGCCCGCCTCATCAAGCAGCAGCATCTGCACCGAAACGGTGCAGATGCTGACGGGAAGCATCATATGAAGCGTGCAGGTCTGCCCCGGCGTGAGCACACCAAAGGGGCTTTTAAACTGCGTGAGCTTACTGTCATATAAAATGCGCATTAGACCTCCAAGCCAGAAAGACCCCAGATGCGGTCGGCGTATTCGCGCACGGCGCGGTCGGCGGAGAAAATGCCCGCCTTGGCGATGTTCACGAGCGACATTTTGCCGAACGCGGTCTGATCGCGGTAGACCTCCGCCGCGCGGCGCTGCGTGTCGCGGTAGCTGGCAAAGTCGGCGATGGTCATATAGCCGTCTGCCGTGCCGAAACGGTTCGTGAGCAGCGACGCGGCGATGTCGTCAAAGCGCTGCCCAAGCGCCCCGGAGGTCAGCATTTGCAGCACGCGCTCCAGCTCCGGCGTGAGGAACTCGCGCGGGTTATAGCCGCGCTGCCAGAGGGCGTTTACCTCGTCGGCGGTCATGCCGAACAGGAAGATGTTGTCGTCTCCGACCTGCTCGTGGATCTCCACGTTCGCGCCATCGAGCGTGCCGATCGTCACCGCGCCGTTGATCATGAGCTTCATATTGCCCGTGCCGGAGGCCTCCTTGCCCGCGACGGAGATCTGCTCGGACAGATCCGCCGCCGGAATGATGATCTCCGCCAGTGAGACCTTATAGTCCTCCACGAATACGACCTTGAGCTTACCGTTCGTCTGCGGGTCGGCGTTGACAAGGTTCGACACCGCCACGATCAGGCTGATGATCTGCTTTGCCAGCACATAGCCCGCCGAGGCTTTTGCGGCGAACACGAACGTGCGCGGCGTGATGTCCTCGTTCGGATTGTCCTTGATCTTCAGATACAGGCACAGGATGTGCAGCACGTTCAGAAGCTGGCGCTTATACTCATGCAGGCGCTTGACCTGCACGTCAAATAGGCTGTCGGGATCGACGACCACGCCGTTGGCGTGCGCGATATAGTCCGCAAGGCGCTGCTTGTTCGTGCGCTTGATGGCGTGCAGCTTGGCGAGCACTTCCTTATCGTCCTGGAATTTGAGCAGCTTTTCGAGCTGGTTCGCGTCCTTCATGAACCCGTCCCCGATCAGCTCGCGCAGATACCCCGTGAGCGCGGGGTTCGCCTGACACAGCCAGCGGCGGTAGGCGATGCCGTTGGTCACGTTCGTAAAGCGGTCATGGTCGAGGTTATAGTAGTCGCGGAAAATGCCCGTCTCCAGGATCTGCGTATGCAGGCGCGAGACGCCGTTTACCATGTGGCAGCAAGCAAGGCAGAGGTTTGCCATGCGCACCTCGCCGTTGGCGATGACCGCCATATAGTCCCACTTGCCGGGGTCATTCGGATACACGACCGCAAGGTGGGAGAGCAGACGGCGGTTGATCTCCTGCGTGATAGAGAAGATACGCGGGAGCTGCTCGCGGAACAGCTCGACGCTCCAGCGCTCCAGCGCCTCGGACATGACGGTGTGGTTCGTATACGACAGCGTGCGGCAGCAGATGTCCCACGCCTCGTCCCAGCCCATGTCGTACTCGTCGATGAGCAGGCGCATCAGCTCCGGCACGCACAGCGCCGGATGGGTGTCGTTAATATGGATGGCGACCTTTTCCGGCAGGCTTTTAAGCGTGCGATAGCGGTCAAGATGCGCCTTGACGATGCTTTGCAGCGACGCCGACACCAGCAGATACTGCTGCCGCAGGCGCAGGCGCTTGCCGCTGATGTGATCGTCGGCGGGATAGAGCACCTTGGAGATCGTCTCCGCCATGGTGTTCTGCTCCAGCGCGCGCACATAATCGCCGCGCGAGAACGCCGCCATATCAAAGCCGTGCGGCTGGCTGGCGCTCCAGAGGATCAGGCGGTTGACGGCGCTGGAATCGTAGCCGGAGATGTACATATCGTGCGGCACGGCGGTCACGGACTGATAGCCCACCTGCGCGGCGCGGAATTTGCCGGTCTCGTCCGTCCACTCGTGGACCTCGCCGCCAAAGCGGACCTCCACGGCGTCATCCTTGCGCGGGTGCAGCCACACGCCGCCCATATCCAGCCAGTCGTCGGGGAACTCCATCTGCCAGCCGTCCACGATCTTCTGGCGGAAAATGCCGAACTCATAGCGGATGGAATAGCCCGTCACGCCGTAGCCAAGCCCCGTCGCAGCATCCATGTAGCACGACGCCAGCCGCCCCAGACCGCCGTTTCCAAGCCCCGCGTCGGGCTCCATCCCGCACAGCCGGTCTAAACTGAAGCCCTGCTTTTCCAGCAGCGTTTTTACTTCATCCAGAATGCCGAGGTTATAGAGATTGTTGCGCAGGCTCGTGCCGACGAGAAATTCCATCGACATATAATACACCTTTTTTTCGCCGTTCTGGCTCAGCCGCTTCTGGAACGCGCGATTCTGTTCTTCCAGCGACTCGCGCACAAACGTGCACAGCGCGCGGTAGACCTGTTTTTCCGTTGCCTCCGTCAGCGAGCAGCCGAACATCCGGCGGCAGGTGTCATGGAGTTTGTTTTGCAGTAATTCTTTTGCCATTTGTTTATCCCTTGATCGCACTTTCATAAAGTTTCATGTATTCCGCAGCGGGTTTTGTCCAACTGCTGTCGATCGCCATATCGGCGCGCTGCAGACGCAGCCATTTTTCCGGCTCGTCATAGAACATTTGCAGGCTGCGGTCGATGGCAGCGAGGAAATCGTCGGCGTTATAGCTCTGGAACGTGAAGCCGCAGCCCGTCTCGCTTGCCGGGTCATACGGCGGCACCGTATCGCGCAGACCGCCGGTCGCGTTCACGACCGGGACGCTGCCAAAGCGCATCGCGATGAGCTGCGACAGCCCACAGGGCTCGCTCTTGGACGGCATGAGGAACATATCAGAGCCTGCGTAGACGAGATTCGCAAACTGCGCGTCAAACGTCAGATGCGCCGCGACCTGCCGCGGGAAGCGGTAGGCAAGCCCCGACAAAAACCATTCGTATTTTTCCTCGCCCGTGCCGACCACCACGAGCTGGATGCGCCGCTGCATCAGCCGCTCGGCGATGTAGCACAGAAGATCCAGCCCCTTGTGCCCCGCCAGCCGCGACACGACCGCCAGCACGGCGACCTCGCCGTCCTCCGGCAGACCCAGCGCCCGCTGGAGCGCAAGCTTATTCTCGTGCTTTCCCTCGCGCACGGTCTGGGCGCTGTAATGCGCCTCCATGCCGGTGCTCTTCGCGGGGTCAAACAGGTCGGTGTCAATGCCGTTCGTGATGCCCGAGAACGCGCCGCCGCGGCTGCGCAGCACGTCCGCCAGCCCATGGGCATAGTAGGCGTATTGCAGCTCCTCGGCGTAGGTGCGCGAAACGGTGTTCACACGGTCGGCGGTCATGATGCCCGCCTTGAGGAAGTTTGTGCAGTCGTCAAAGCGCAGAATTTCGTCGCACTGCGGCGGCAGCCCCAGCACGTCGTAGTTGAATTGCAGGTTGCACTTGCCCTGATATTCGATGTTGTGGATGGTGAGCACGCTGCGCGCGTCCGGCAGCGCCCCGGCGTACTCGGTCTTCAGCAGCAGCGGCACGAGCGCCGTCTGCCAGTCGTTGCAGTGGATGACGTCGGGCGAAAGGTCGAGGAATTTGATCGCCGCGAGCACCGCCTTGCTGAAATACGCAAAGCGCTCGCCGTCGTCGCCGTGACCGTAGATGCTGCCGTCGCGGCAGAAGTAGTGCTCATTGTCGATAAAATAGACCCTGAGCTTTTTCCGCCGCGTTTTCAGCCGCATCACGCCCACATATTCCCGCCGCCACGCGAGCGGCACGTCAAAGCAGCCGAGAAATTCCGTCTCATACTTGCCGGAGTATTTGATCGCGCCGTAATACGGCAGAAACAGCGACACCTCGTTTTTCGGCAGCCGCGAGAGCGCCAGCGGCAGCGCCTGCATGACGTCTCCCAGCCCGCCGGTCTTGATATACGGCGCTGCCTCGGAGGCAGCGATGGCAATTTTCATCGATTGTTTGCTCCTTTGCTGATCCTGGCGTTTTTCCCGATGACCTCGGGATGCCCCGGCGAGCCGAGCAGCTCCACGCCCGGTTCAATGACCACATTTTTATCCAGAATGACGTAGCGCAGCTTTGCGCCCTTGCCAATACGGCAGCCCTGCATGACGATGCAGTCGCGCACCTGCGCCTCTTTTTCGATCACGACCTCGCGGAACAGCACGCTGTGCTCGGCGTAGCCGTTAATATGGCAGCCATCGGCGATCACGCAGTTCGCCGCCTGACCGCGCATACCAAAGCGCGTGGGCACAGCGTCGCGCACCTTGGTGTAGATGCTGATGTCGCCGCGGAACAGGCTGTGGCGCACGGATTCGTCCAGCAGCGCCATGCTGTTGTTGTAATACTGCTCCACATTTTCGTTGAACAGCGCCACGTTGTGGAACTGATAGACATTGACCTTGATCTTATGGTCGTTATAGTAGCCCAGCAGGAAGTCGCGCTCAAGGTGGTATTTCCCGTGCGGGACAAGCTCATGGATGATCTCGATGAGCTTTTCGCGGCTCATGACGAACATACTCATGCCCACGGCGTAGTCCTTCGGCGCAGCATAGTCCATCGCCAGATCCACGACCTTGCCGTCACCGTCCAGCTTGAGCGCCACGGGCTGCACGGTCGTGCCGTCGGCAATGCCGCGCTTGGCGACGACCGTCACGTCGCAGCCGGATGCCTCATGCTGCTCCACGACCTCGGTAAAGTCGATGGAGCACAGCACCGTCGTATCCGCCAGCACGACATATTTGTTGCGGTTGCGCTCCAAAACCGGCAGCGCCGTTTGCAGCGCCTCGAGCTTGCCGCGGTACGCGCCCGTATGTCCTGTGGCATACGGCGGCAGGAAGCGCACGCCGTCGCCGAGCTTGAGGTCCCACTCCTCGCACGTTCCGAGGTGATCCATCAGCGACTGGTAGTTGTATTTTGTGATGATGCCAATATCCCGAATGCCGGAATTGGACATATTGGAGAGAATAAAGTCGATCTGCCGGTAGCGCCCGCCGAAGGGGATGGACGCCGATGTACGGAACGCGGTCAGCGCGCCCATGCTGCTGTCATAAATATTGGAAAAGATAATGCCCATGCAGTCCATATTGTGTTCCCTCCCTTTCTTTATCGGATCGTGCCGGCTTCGACCACCGCGCCCTCCAGCACGGTCTGTTCCTTGCCGATAACGGTGATCTTCCGTGCCGCGCCCGTGCCGCTGCCGCCGACGCGCGCGCCCGCCTTGATGCAGCAGCCCTCGGCGATGATGGCGTTGCGGATAGACGCGCCGTTTTCCACCACAACGTTCGGCATGATGACGCTGTCGATGATCTCCGCACCCTTGCCGACGGCGCAGCCCGTGGACAGCACAGAGTGCCGGAGGCTGCCGAATACCTCGCAGCCCTCTGCCACAAAGCTGTCCTTCACCTCAGCGGTGGGGGCGAGGTAGCTCGACGGCATGGCGGTGTTTCTGGCACGGATGCGCCCGTCGCTCACGTCGGAAATATCAAACGCGGGCTTGTCGCCGAGCAGGTCCATGTTCGCCTGCCACAGGCTGTCGATCGTGCCGACATCCTTCCAATAGCCCTCAAAGCGGTACGCCATCAGGCGGTAGCCGTCCTTGAGGATGGCGGGGATGACGTTTTTGCCGAAGTCGTTTTCGCTCTTGGGGTCAGCCTCGTCCATTTCCAGATATTTTTTCAGCACGCTCCACTTGAACACATAAATGCCCATGGAGGCGTTGGTGGATTTCGGCTGCTTGGGCTTTTCTTCAAATTCGTAGATGCTGCCGTCCTCGCGCGTATTCATGATGCCGAAGCGCGGCGCGTCCGCCAGCGGCACCTCGCGCACGGCGATGGTGCAGTCCGAGCCGTTCTGGTCGTGATAGCGGATCATCTTGGCGTAGTCCATTTTGTAAATATGGTCGCCGGAGAGGATGAGGACGTTATCGGGGTTGTAGCGGTCAATGAATGGGATGTTCTGATAGATGGCGTTCGCCGTGCCCTTATACCATTCGGAGTTTTTGTTTTTGGCGTAGGGCGGGAGCACCTGCACGCCGCCGTGCGAGGAGTTCAGGTCCCACGGCTGACCGTTGCCGATGTACTCGTTCAGCTCCAAGGGCTCATACTGGGTGAGAATGCCGACGGTGTCGATCTTGGAGTTGACGCAGTTTGAAAGCGGAAAATCAATGATGCGGTACTTGCCGCCGAACGGCACGGCGGGCTTCGCCGTGTTTTCGGTCAGTACCATCAGGCGGCTGCCCTGTCCGCCTGCCAAAAGCATGGCTACACAGCGTTTCTTTTGAAAATGCATGGTCAGTTCCTCCTGTCAGTTCTCTCGGTCTTTGCGTAAAACTTGCCGGGTTCATTTGCGGGGGTCGGTCCGCTGATAGCGGTAAATGCTCACACTCAGGGGCGGCACGCGGAACGCGGCGCTGTGCGCCTGCCCGTGCGACGGGAGCTTTTCCGCGTGCAGCGGCAAAAGCTCCGTGCCCGCGCCGCCAAATCGCTCGTCGTCGGAGTTCAGAACGGGCACATACCAGCCCGCCTTCGGCACGCCCAGCCGGTAGCCCTCGCGCAGCACCGGGCAGAAATTGCAGATCACCAGCAGCTCCTGCCCCTTGCGGCTGATGCGGCGGAAGGAGATGACGCTGTTGTCGCAGTCGTCCGGCGCGATCCACTGGAAGCCGCCCCAGTCGCTGTCATTCTCCCACAGCGCGGGCGCGTCCAGATACAGGTGGTTGAGTGTGCGTACAAAGTCCTGCATCTGCCGGTGGCGGTCATAGCCCAGCAGCAGCCAGTCGAGCCCCTGCTTGTAGTTCCACTCGATGAACTGTGCGAACTCGTTGCCCATAAAATTGAGCTTTTTGCCGGGGTGCGTCATCTGATAGCCATAGAATACACGCAGGTTGGCAAACTTGCTGTCATAATCGCCCGGCATTTTTTCAATGAGCGAGCGCTTGCCGTGTACGACCTCGTCGTGGCTGAGCGGCAGGATGAAGTTTTCGGAATAGGCGTAGGTCATGGAGAACGTCAGCGCGTTGTGGCTGCCCTTGCGCCACAGCGGGTCGAGCGCCATATAGTGCAGCATATCATTCATCCAGCCCATGTTCCACTTAAACAGGAAGCCCAACCCGCCGTCATAATCGGGCTTGGTGATGAGCGGAAAGGCGGTGGACTCCTCCGCGATCATGAGCGCCGCGGGATCTGCCCGGAACGCCGCCGCGTTGAGCTTGCGCAGAAAGTCAATGGCGTCCAGATTTTCCTTGCCGCCAAATTTATTGGGCTTGTACTCCCGGCGGTTATAGTCGAGGTACAGCATAGACGCGACCGCGTCCACCCGCAGCCCGTCGGCATGGAACTCCTCCAGCCAGTATACGGCGTTGGAGATGAGGAACGACCGCACCTCCGGCTTTGCGTAGTCAAAGATACGGGTGCCCCATTCGGGATGCTCCCGCATCTGCGGGTCGGAGAGCTCGTAGCAGCAGCTCCCGTCAAACTCAAAAAGCCCGTTTTCGTCCTTCGGGAAATGCGCCGGCACCCAGTCCAGGATCACGCCGATGTTTGCCTGATGGCAGGCGTCCACAAAATTTCGGAGTTGCTCAGGGCTGCCGTAGCGGTGCGTGGGGGCAAAATAGCCCGTCACCTGATAGCCCCACGACGGCTCATACGGAAATTCCATCACGGGCATCAGCTCGATGTGCGTGTAGCCCATGCCCTTTACATACGGGATAAGCTCCCGCGCGAGGTCGTCAAAGGTATAGTAGCCGCCGTCCTCATGCCGCTTCCACGACCCGGCGTGCACCTCATAGATGTTCATCGGGCGCTGGAGCGCGTTCTGCCGCTTTTTGCGTGCGCGATACAGCCCGTCGTGCCAGATATGCCTTGCCGGCGGCTCGATCATGCCGGACGTATCCGGCAGCGCACAGCAGCGGCGGGCATAGGGGTCGGTCTTATACACCGTGCGCCCATCCGCGCCGCGCACGCAGAATTTATATGCCCCGCCCGGCTTTGCATACGCCGAGAACGTCTCCCACACGCCGCCGCCGATGGGCTGCATGGGCAGATCGTCCACATTCCAGAAATTAAAATCACCGACGACACTGACCGCCACGGCGCAGGGCGCCCACACGCGGAACAGATAGCCGTCGGTTTCATCACGCCGCGCAAAATGGCAGCCCAGATACGCATGCGCATGATCGCAGCCGTCCGTGCCGAATGCCTTGAGGAATTGTACCAGTCCGTGTTCCATCCGTCTTCCCCCTGTGTTTATACTGATATTCAATGAAAAACTTTAATTCATAGAATTGAAGTTTTTCATATGAAGATCACTATGAGACGAGATTTCGTGATTTTTTCAAAATCACGAAATTGGTTACGCCAAAGGCGAAACCTTTCTGATTAAAGAATTTAATCAGAAAACAGTATTAGTCGCTTTCATTATACCGTGATTTTGTCAAATACACAAGCGTTTCCTGTAAAATCGGGCGGCGGATTTTAGCGCTGCGGCGCAAAAAAGCGCCCCGAACCGAGGTTCGGGGCGCGCGAATCGTTTTGTATTTTCCGAAGGGGCTTAGCCCAGCTCGGAGAAGTACTTGATGGTGCGGACCATCTGGGAGGTGTAGGAGTTCTCGTTGTCGTACCAGGAGACGACCTGGACCTGCGTGTCGCCGTTCGGCAGCGGCAGGACCATGGTCTGCGTGGCGTCAAACAGAGAGCCGAAGCGCATACCGATGATGTCGGAGGAGACGATCTCGTCGGTGTTGTAGCCGAAGGACTCGGTGGCTTCCGCCTTCATCTGCGCGTTGACCTGATCGACCGTGACAGCACCCTTCACGACCGCGTTCAGGATGGTGGTAGAGCCTGTGGGGGTGGGAACACGCTGCGCAGCGCCGATGAGCTTGCCGTTGAGCTCCGGGATAACCAGACCGATCGCCTTGGCAGCGCCGGTGGAGTTCGGAACGATGTTCACAGCGGCAGCACGGGAGCGGCGCAGGTCGCCCTTGCGCTGCGGGCCGTCGAGCGGCATCTGGTCGCCGGTGTAGGCGTGGATGGTGCACATAATGCCGGACTCAATGGGAGCCAGGTCGTTCAGAGCCTTCGCCATCGGAGCGAGGCAGTTGGTGGTGCAGGACGCGGCGGAGATGATCTTGTCATCCTTCGTCAGGGTCTTGTGGTTGACGTTATAAACGATGGTGGGCAGGTCGTTGCCGGCAGGCGCGGAGATGACGACCTTGCGAGCGCCGGCGTCGATGTGCGCCTGCGCCTTTGCCTTGCTGGTATAGAAGCCGGTGCACTCCAGCACGACGTCAACACCCAGCTTGCCCCAGGGCAGCTCGGCAGCGTTCGGCATCTTGTAGATGACGATCTTCTTGCCATCGACAACGATGTAGTTGTCTTCGCCTTCGCCCTCATGGAAATCGACGGTATGACCCTGCGCAACATAGTTGCCCTGCGTGGAGTCGTACTTCAGCAGATGCGCCAGCATCTTCGCGGAGGTCAGATCGTTGATGGCAACAACGTCGTAGCCCTCCGCGCCGAACATCTGACGGAACGCCAGACGGCCGATGCGTCCAAAACCATTGATCGCTACTTTCACAGACATGAGAATTTCCTCCTTCAGTTTCCGCCGGCTGCGGCTTTCGCACCCCTTTGTCGGCGGTATTTAAGTACTTTTCATACTTTTTCGGCTAGATTATACTGTATTATACCCGCGCTGTCCAGAGTTAAAATCACAAAAAAAGCGCCGGAAAGAGTTTTTTTCCGGCGCTTTCCCGTCATTTTTCACAAAATGGGCAGTTAGTCAATATCCCGCACGATCTCCCCGACCGGCTCGTCCAGCCGCTCCGGGTGCGCCAGCAGGCGTTTCAGATACTTGAGCACCGTGGCAAAATAGAAGCCGTCGCAGATGCGTTCGTCGGTGTTGACGGTATAGTCTATGTACTTTTTCTGCACGACCGTGCCGTCCGCTTCGATCTCATTGCGGCGGTATTTGCAGCCGAACGCGCAAAAAACCGGCAAATTGCCGAAGTCATACAGGTGGTGCACCACCGGCTGGATGCCGAGCGAGCCCATGGAGGTAAAGAACATCGAGCCGTGAAACGGGCTGACCTCCAGCAGGTATTCCGGCAGAAGCCCGAAATAATCCATCGTCTTGAGCAGCCACACCACGAACTTGAACACCACGCCCGGGATGAGCGAGAGGAGCTTGGCGGTCTTGTCGAACTCGCTGGCGTCCTTCGCGCCCTTGATGCGCGCGACCTCCTCGTTCATCTTGCGGTACACATCCTCGGCGGTGTCGCCGGGGTGCAGATGCAGCTTCAGCGCGCTCTCGGGCGCTTCGGTGGTCATCTCCTCCTTGATCATCATGCAGAACTGGATGTCGCCGTCGCGCGTGTAGACCTGCTGTCCCGACAAAAAGCGGTTGACCGCCGGATATTTTGCCACGCAGCGCACATAGGCGGCGAGGAACACATGCGTGATGCCAAAGCTCGTCAGCCCCTGGCGGCGCTTTTCGCGGATGTACTTTTCCATGTTCGAGATCTCGACGGTGTCGCGCACGAAGTTGGAGGCGGGCACGCGGTTCGGCATGATGTAGTTCGCCACGACCTGCACGGGGTCGAGCGTGCGCAGCCGCCGCCCATCCGGGCGGTCGCCCCAGGTGGGGTGATAGGCATTGTCGAGGTATATTTTTGTGCTGACCATGGTCAAAAGCCCCGCCAGCAGCAGCAGGATGTCCGGCAGCACCGGCAGGACGGCAGCAAACGATGTGCCGAGCTGCGCGCGGCAGTCATACAGCGCCACGCCCAGCGCCGCCGCGTGCATCAGCACGAGAAACCACGCGTGGCGCGAGTAGCCGGAGATGACAAAGCCGTATACGGCTGCAAACGCCGCATAGGCGATCCAGCACAGCAGCATATAGCGCGTGCCGACGCCCATCGACGCGATGCGCGCGCAGAAATACACTGCCAGCAGCACGACCGGGACGGTCGTGCGATATAAGCGGCGTTCCGCATGGAACGCCAACGTCAGCGCGTAGCTCAGGCACGCGAAAACCGGCAGAACGATTTGTAGCCACACCGTCGCTGCATCTGCGCCTTTCCCGCAGGAATATGCGATGCGGAGCACTGCCGAGCCCGCCAAAGCTGCCACTGCAAGCCAAACCAGAACGCTCTTCCGGCTGGCATAGTACGATACTTTTCTGTTCATGGGATTATCATAGCACATTCCAGATAGAATTGCCAACTAAAAATCGGGAGAGGCGTTTGCCTCTCCCGGTACTCTATTTCCCTTACTCGACCGTGACGCCGCGTTTGGCGAACTCTTCGACCATGAGGTCGAGGTCGGGCTTGATGTTGATGGGCTCGCCGGCGGATTTGATCGCGTTGGCGACGTCCTTCAGACCGTTGCCGGTCACAACGGACACGACCGTCGCGTCCTGCGGGATCAGCCCCTCCTCGCACGCCTTCTTGAGCGCTGCCGTGCCGGTCACGCCCGCAGGCTCACCGAACACGCCGCAGGTTCTGCCCAGCAGCTTCTGCGCCGCAAGAATTTCCTCGTCGGTGACGTTGACGGCGATGCCGTTCGACTCGCGGATCGCCAGGAGCGCCTTATCAGCGTTGCGCGGCACGCCCACGGAGATGGAATCGGCGATGGTGTTCTCCTCCATCGGCTGCCAGGGTTTGTTTTCCTGGATGGCGCGGTTGATGGGGTAGCAGCCGGTGGACTGCGCGGAGATGAGGCGCGGGAGCTTGTCGATAAAGCCGATGGCGTACAGGTCCTTCAGACCCTTCCACACGCCCGCAATGGTGCAGCCGTCGCCCACGGAGATGGCGAGGTAGTCGGGCATCTGCCAGTCAAGCTGCTCGGCAATTTCGAGCGCGACAGTCTTTTTGCCCTCGGAGAGGTACGGGTTGATGGCGGCGTTGCGGTTATACCAGCCCCATTTTTCGATCGCCTCGGCGGACATTTTGAACGTCTCTTCATAATTGCCCTTGACGGAAATGACGTTTGCGCCAAAGATCATAAGCTGCGCGACCTTGCCCTTGGGGGCGCGCTCGGGGACGAAGATGTAGGTCTTGAGACCGGCGGCAGCGGCGTTGCCGGCGAGACTGGACGCGGCGTTGCCGGTCGAGGAGCAGGCGATGATCTTTGCGCCCGCTTCCTGCGCCTTTGCCACCGCCATCGCGGACGCGCGGTCCTTGAGGGAGGCGGTGGGATTGATGCCGTCGTCCTTCACCCAGAGCCTTTTGATGCCGAGCTGCGCGGCAAGGCGCGGCTCTTCATACAGCGGCGACCAGCCCACGCGCAGCGGCGTGTCGGGCGTCGTCTCTTCCACAGGCAGCAGCTCGCGGTAGCGCCACATGGTGGGATTCACGCGGTTTTTCAGCGTCTCCTTGGTGAAGTGTGCCTTGATGTAGTCGTAATCGTAGATGATGTCCAGAATGCCGCCGCAGGAGCAGTTGGTCAGATTCGGGACGGCTTCATATTCCTTGCCGCAGCGCACGCAGCGCGCACATTTGACATTTTTCAGCATGGCGTTTCTCCTATTTCATTCATATAAATCGCGGGGATGGGGCGCGCCCCACCCCCGCGGTGTCGGTCGGAATGTGATCGGAAAAGTGGCTTACAGAGTCTTGAGCAGACCCACCTCGTCGTTGAAGGCGCCAATCAGCTCGTCGAGCTCCTTCGCCTGTGCGTGGACGGCGTCCCAGGTGTTCTTGGTGTCGTACCACTGCGCGTTGAGGTCTTCGACCGCCATGCCCTGCTGCTCGACCCAGGTGTAATACTTGAGGTTGTGCACACGCTTGCGCTCCGGGTAGGTCAGCTCCAGCATGTTGTCGGTCTTGAGACCGACCATATGCAGGTTGTGATCCAGCTCGGCAGCCTGTGCGGAGTATGCGCCGTACATTTCGTTGAGCTCTTCCACGCGGGACTTGTACATCACAGCGGAGTCAGTGAGCACGGTGACGACCACGTCGTCCTCGGTCAGCTCATAGAACTTCGCCATCTTGATGCAGCACAGAACGTTGGCGATGCCGGAAATGCCCATCCAGGTGAACTTTTCGATCTGCTCGTCGGTCATGCCAAGGGACTTCAGGTAATCCTGACCTTCCTTGCAGTTGAACAGACGGAGCAGGCGCTGAGAGTCTTCGTCGTCAATGTCGATGACCATGTCGGTGTTCTTCACATTGTGCACCCAGGGGATGTGCTTGTCGCCGATGCCCTCGATGCGGTGACCGCCGAAGCCGTTATCCAGAATGGTCGGGCACTGGAGGGCTTCGCCAACAGCCAGCTTCATGCCGGGATAGCGTTCCTTGAGGAGGTCGCCCGCGCTCATCGTGCCGGCAGAGCCGGAGGTGAAGCACGCGCCGGCAAGCCTCTGACCGGGCTTCTTCACCGCCTCAAACAAATCAGCCAGCGCATAGCCGGTGACATTGTAGTGCCACAGGGGATTGCCCATCTCGGCGAACTGGTTGAAGATCATCATGCTGGGGTCTTTCTTGAGCTCCCACGTCTTGTCGAAGATCTCCTTGACGTTGGATTCGCAGCCGGGGGTGGCAATGATCTGACCCGCGATCTGCTTCAGCCAGTCAAAGCGTTCCTTGGACATATCCTGCGGCAGGATGGCGACGGAGTCGCAAGCCAGCAGCTTGGAGTTGAACGCGCCGCCGCGGCAGTAGTTGCCGGTGGAGGGCCAAACAGCGTGGTGATAAGTAGCGTCGAACTGACCGGTGACAAGGCGGGGCGCCAGACAGCCGAAGGACGCGCCGACCTTATGGCAGCCGGTGGGGAACCACTTGCCGGACATGGCAAGGATGCGGCACTTGACGCCGGAAACGGCGGACGGAATTTCCACATAGTTCGGGGTCTTCTGATACAGGCCGCCGGACTCCTTGGCTTCGTTGTGCCAACTGATGCGGAAGAGGTTGACGGGATCAACATCCCACAGACCGGTATGCGTCAGCTTTTCCTTGATCTTTTCGGGGATGAGATCGGGGTTCTGCATCTGCGCGATGGTGGGGATGATGATGTTGTTCTCTTTTGCCTTTTGGATGTTGTGTGCAAGCCCTTCCTTGCAAATGGTCAGATCGATTTTGCCCATTGGTCATTCTCCTCCTGTTTTTCCGTTATCTAGATATGAGTACAATGTATACTTGGATATGCCGAAATGCTTAGCGATCTTATCGCCGGATTTTGTGATCATCATCGCGCCCGACTTATTGAGGTATCGGATCGCCTTGACCTTATCGTCCTTATTCATCAGCGCAACGGGCTTGCCGACCAGCTCGTCCGCCTGACGGATGAGATCGTCGAGAAGATCGCTGACGTTGAGCGTGATGCGTTCGGGCTCTTTGCGCTCCTTGAGGTCGGGCGTGATGAGATCATGCAGCGTCGCCTCAAACATTTGCAGCGCCGAAACGTCAAAGTTGATGCAGAAGATCGCAACGATCTTCCCCGCGGCGTCGCGGATATAGACCGATGAGGACTTGAGAATTTTGCCGTCCTTCGTGCGCGTGAGATAGCACAGGTGATCCTGCGCCGAGTCATCGGCGTGACCGAGCTGCTCCAGCACGATGTGCGACGGACCGTCGCCGACCTTTCGCCCGCTCACATGACCGTTTTCGATCGCTACGATCGAGCTGTAGGCGCTTTTTTCCGAAATTTCGTGAATGACGACCTCGCAGTTGCTCCCGAACTGGGTCGCCACGCCGTGTGCGATCTGCTTGAGTACCTCAAGCGCTTCATGATCGAGCATGGAACACCTCCGTTTTTCATCCCGAATCTGCGGTTTTCGCTGTACCCATCATACCACAGTTTTTTCTAAAATCAATGGGATTTTCAAAAAATTTTTAGGTTTACAAAAATTTAGTTTGACAAACTGCCGGATTGTGCTATGATGGAGATACCAACGTGCGCCTCGCGCGCGTACTTATTAAAAAAACCGGGAAAACGGGAGGTCTATCTGAATGAATTTTGAAGCCATCAAAAAGGCGGCGGAAGGCTACAAGCCCGCCATGAGCAAGTTCCTGCGGGATATGATCGCGATCCCCTCTGAATCCTGTGAAGAAGAAGGCGTGGTCAAGCGCATCGCCGAAGAACTCAAGGCTCTGGGTTATGACAAGGTCGAGTTCGACAAGCTCGGCAACGTCATCGGCTGGCTCGGCAGCGGCGACAAGATCATCGCCATTGACTCCCATATCGACACCGTCGGCATCGGCAACCGTGAGAACTGGGAAGCCGACCCCTACGAGGGCTACGAGACCGACGACATCATCTACGGCCGCGGCGGCTCTGACCAGGAAGGCGGCATGGCGGCGGCGGCTTACGGCGGCAAGATCATGAAGGATCTGGACCTCATCCCCGCCGGCTACAAGATCATGGTCGTCGGCTCTGTGCAGGAAGAAGACTGCGACGGTATGTGCTGGCAGTCCATCGTCAACGAATACTTCGGCGGTCCTGAGGACGCCCGCTCCAAGATCGAGTTTGTCATCTCCACCGAGCCGACCGACGGCGGCATCTATCGCGGTCACCGCGGCAGAATGGAGATCCGCGTTGATATGCACGGCGTGTCCTGCCACGGCTCTGCGCCGGAGCGCGGCGACAACGCGATCCACAAGATGGCGGAGGTCATCCTCAACGTGCGCGACCTGTATGAGAACCCCGCCGACGATTCCGTCGAGATCAAGGGTCTTGTGAAGATGCTCGACCCGAAATACAACCCCGATCATTACGAGGATGCCCGCTTCCTCGGCAAGGGCAGCTGCACCACCAGCCAGATCTTCTACACCTCTCCCTCCCGTTGCGCCGTGGCGGACTCCTGCTCCATCTCCATCGACCGCCGCATGACCGCCGGCGAGACCTATCAGTCCTGCCTGAAGGAGATCGAGGATCTGCCCGCCTGCAGAAAGTACGCCAAGGACGTCAAGGTCTCCATGTATATGTACGACCGTCCCGCGTGGACCGGCCATGTGTACGAGACCGAGTGCTTCTTCCCCACCTGGATCAACAAGGAATCCGCGCCGCATGTGCAGGCTCTGATCGACGCGCATCACAACCTGTGGGGCGACAAGCGCCTCGCGCCCGACGCCAAGGCAGCCTCCACCCGCGAGGGTCGTCCGCTGACCGATAAGTGGACGTTCTCTACCAACGGCGTTTCCATTCAGGGTCGGTACGGCATCCCCTGCGTCGGCTTCGGTCCGGGTGCAGAATCTCAGGCGCACGCGCCCAACGAGATCACCTGGAAGCAGGACCTCGTCACCTGCGCAGCTCTGTACGCGGCGGTTCCCGGTCTGTACAAGCCCGAGAACAAGGACGGCTCTGCCACCAGCTTCCGTCAGGAGCTGACCGGCAACGACATTAAGTAATTTTGTACTCTGATCGGGGCGGACACGCCGTCCGCCCCACCCCAAACCCTTTTACATATAAAATACAAGGAGAAAAACAATGAGCAAGACTGTTGAACTGGCACGCCACCTTGAGACCCTGCGCATCAACAATATGTACAAGACCGACTTCTACTGGACCTGGGACAAGACCGACGACGAGATCGACGCCGTGTTTACCGTCGCCGACGCTCTGCGCGACCTGCGTGAGCGCAATAAAAACACCCGCGTCTTTAACTCGGGGCTCGGCATCTCCCTCTTCCGCGACAATTCCACCCGTACCCGCTTCTCCTTCGCCTCCGCCTGCAACCTTCTCGGTCTGGAGGAGCAGGTGCTCGACGAGAAGAAGTCCCAGATCGCCCACGGCGAGACCGTCCGTGAGACCGCAAACATGGTCTCCTTCATGGCGGATGTCATCGGTATCCGCGACGATATGTACATCCATCAGGGTCATGAGTATCAGAAGACCTTTATGGACGCGCTGGAGGAGGGCTACCGCGACGGTATCCTCGAGCAGCGCCCGACGCTCGTGAACCTGCAATGCGACGTCGATCATCCGACGCAGTGCATGGCGGATATGCTGCACGTCATCCACTACTTCGGCGGCGTTGAGAACCTCAAGGGCAAGAAGGTCGCCATGACCTGGGCATACTCCCCCAGCTACGGCAAGCCCCTGTCCGTCCCGCAGGGCGTCATCGGTCTGTTCACCCGCTTCGGCATGGACGTCACGCTGGCACATCCCGAAGGATACGACGTATTCCCCGAGGTCGAGGAGGTCGCCCGCAAGAACTGCGAAAAGTACGGCTCGAAGTTCCACAAGACCAACTCCATGGAGGAGGCGTTCAAGGACGCCGACATCGTCTATCCGAAGTCCTGGGCGCCGTTTAAGGCGATGGAAAAGCGCTCCGAGCTGTATGTGAAGGGCGACCAGAAGGGCATCGACGAGCTGGAAAAGGAGCTGCTGGCGCAGAACGCGCAGCATAAGGACTGGACCTGCTCCGAAGAGATGATGAAGCTCACGAAGGATGGCAAGGCGCTGTACCTGCACTGCCTGCCCGCCGACATTTCGGGTCTGTCCTGTCCCGAGGGCGAGGTCGATAACTCCGTGTTCGACCGCTACCTCGTGCCGCTGTACAAGCAGGCTTCCTACAAGCCGTACATCATCGCCGCAATGATCTTCCTGTCTCAGGTCAAGGACCCCGTCAGCGCGCTGATGGATCTGGACGCCGCCGACTCGAAGCGTAAAATGTTCTAATACATGGCATACTAACTGTGGCGGGAGCGTTGCTCCCGCCACAGGCTGTAGCCTCGCAGAGTTTCGCCGCCGCAGCGGCGAAAATGATGTGGATCGTTTTGTCCGGCGGCGTGTACGTCGGACAAAACACACTACGCCCTGCAAGTTAAGTGAGACTCCAAGAGCGCAAGCTCCGCGCAGCGCTCTTGGCTAAGTCGAACTTATGCAGAGCGAAGCGTCGAAGTGAAATTTTTTGCGCTTGCGCAAAAAATTATGCGCGCAGCAGGGTGCAAACTTTTTCGAACGAAAGCCCAGCGAAGCGGGTTTCGTTCGACGGCGGAGCGCTGCTCCCGCCATAAATTCTGAAATTCTGGATTTGAGGTAATTATCATGGCAAAGAGAATCGTCATCGCGCTGGGCGGCAACGCGCTGGGGAACACCCCCGCCGAGCAGCTCGCGCTCGTGCGGGAAACCGCAAAGCCCATCGTGGACCTCATTGAAGAGGGCAACGAGGTCGTCATCGCCCACGGCAACGGCCCGCAGGTCGGCATGATCAATCTGGGTATGTCCACCGCCGCCGAAGCCGGCGCAATCAAGTCGGATATGCCCTTCCCGGAGTGCGGCGCGATGTCGCAGGGCTACATTGGCTACCATCTTCAGAACGCCATCGGCAACGAGCTTGCCGCGCGGGGCGTAAGGAAGGATGTCGCCACCGTCGTGACGCAGGTGCTCGTCTCCGAAGACGACCCCGCCTTCCAGAAGCCCACCAAGCCCGTCGGCGCATTCTACGATCAGGAAACTGCCGAGCGCATCGCTAAGGAAAAGGGCTATACCATGGTCGAGGACGCCGGCCGCGGCTACCGTCAGGTCGTCCCCTCCCCCAAGCCCATCGACGTCATTGAGAAGAACACCGTGCAGGCGTTAGTTGCCGCCGGAACGGTCGTCATCACCGTCGGCGGCGGCGGCATCCCCGTCATTCGGAAGGACGGCAAGCTCTACGGCACGCCCGCCGTCATCGACAAGGATTTCGCGTCCGCCAAGCTCGCCGAGCTGCTGGATGCCGATATGCTCATCATCCTCACGGCTGTTGAGAAGGTCGCCATCAATTTCCGCAAGGAAAACGAGCAATGGCTCTCCGACCTCACTCCCGCCGAGGCAAAGCAATACGCCGATGAAGGGCAGTTCGCCCCCGGCTCGATGCTGCCGAAGGTGCAGGCTGCGGTCTCGTTCGCCGAGTCCAAGCCCGGCCGCACCGCGCTCATCACCCTGTTGGAAAAAGCTAAAGACGGCATCGCCGGCAAAACCGGCACGCGCGTGCATCAGTAACGAAAAAGGGGCTGTTCCGAATGGAACAGCCCGCTTTTTATGCTTCCTCGCTCAGGCGGGTGAAGAGGTGGTTGGCGGCGTAATAGGTCGTTTCGTAGCGCATGAACTGGAGGGTGTGCTCGTCCCACAGGAGCTGGAGGCTCGGCGGGAACTCCTCGTCGCCGTGCCAGAAGCGGAGCTGCACCGGCAGAAACGGGAACAGCGGCAGCGTATAGCCGACGTCCGCGCCGGAAAGCGGTGTGCCGCCGAGCGCTTCGCACGCGCGCGCCAGCGCAGCCGGGTCGCGGTCAAAGCGCCCTGCATAGCTGTCAAACAGGTCGTTGCCGAGCCCCGCCGTCTGCGCAACACCCGGCAGGCTGTTGACGCGGCAGTACCGCCCGGACAGGCGGCAGCCCGGCTTGGAGTCGCACAGCACATCGTAGATCGTCAGGCTCTCGTTGAAGCCCGCAGGCGCGGGCTGCGCGCCGCCCAGCCGCTCGACCAGCCCCGTTCTGCGGCTGACGCGGTATGGCGCGGCGACAAACGTAATATAAAGATACTCCTCATCCAGCGGCAGCGCGAATTTTTCCGCCATCGCAGCGGAGTCGTAGCCCAAAAAGAGCTGCGCCGCGCGGGCGGTGGTGATCGCATAATTATCGCGCACGGTCAGACCCCCTTCATAGTGAGGCTGATGCGCCCCCGCTTTTCATCGACCTCCAGCACCTTGACCTGCACCACGTCGCCGACGTGTACGACCTCGGAGGGATGCTTGATGAACCTGTTGCAGACCTGCGAAATGTGCACCAGCCCATCCTGATGGACGCCGATGTCCACGAACACGCCGAAGTCGATGACGTTGCGGACCGTGCCGGAAAGCACCATGCCGGGCTTGAGATCCTTAAGCTCCAGCACGTCGGTGCGCAGGATAGGCGCGGGCAGCTCGTCGCGCGGGTCGCGTCCGGGCTTGACGAGCTCCTTCGCAATATCGCGCAGCGTCATATCGCCGCAGCCGCACTGCGCGGCGAGCTTGTCATAGCCGAGCGCGGCGGCGCGCTGCGGGAGCTGCGCGATGGCAGGCGTGCCCACGTCCACAAGAGAAAAATCGCAAAGCGCCAGCAGCTTCTGCGCCGCGTCGTAGGATTCAGGGTGTACGCCGGTGCGGTCGAGGACGTTTTTGCTCTCCGGCACGCGCAGAAAGCCCGCGCACTGCTCGAACGCCTTCGGTCCGAGCTTGTGGACTTTCAAGAGCTGCCGGCGGGTCGAGAACGCGCCGTTTTCCTCGCGGTAGGCGACGATATTTTTCGCCGTCGCCGTGCTCAGCCCCGCGACCTGCCGCAAAAGCGGCATCGAGGCGGTGTTGAGATCGACGCCCACGGCGTTCACGCAGTCCTCCACCACGCCCTCCAGCGCGGCGGAGAGCTGCTTTTCTGGCATATCGTGCTGATACTGCCCCACGCCGATGGCTTTTGGGTCAATTTTGACCAGCTCCGCCAGCGGGTCCTGCAGCCGCCGCGCGATGGACACCGCCGAGCGCAGGTTCACGTCATACTGCGGAAATTCCTCCGCCGCCAGCTCCGATGCGGAGTAGACCGACGCGCCCGCCTCGTTCACGATCATATACGACACGCCGGGAAGCTCATGCAGCAGCTCGACGGTCATCTGCTCCGTCTCGCGCGAGGCTGTGCCGTTGCCGATGGCGATATGCCGCACGCCGCAGCGGCGGCACATGGCTTTAAGCGTGTCGATCGCTTCCTGCTTTTTGCGGGCGCTGAAGGTGGGATAGACGACCGTGGTGTCCAGCACCTTGCCCGTCGCGTCCACCACGGCGACCTTGCAGCCGTGCGCGTAGCCGGGATCGAGCCCCATCGTCACGCTCCCGCGCACCGGCGGCTGCATCAGGAGAGGGCGCAGATTGAGCGCAAAATTTTCGATCGCCCCGGCGCAGGCACGCTGCGTCAGCTCCGCGCGCGCTTCGCGCTCCAGACTCGGCGCGAGCAGACGGTCAAAGCAGTCCTGCGCAACGATCGCCAAAAACGCCATCGCGGGGCTGCCGGGACGGACGGCGCGGCGGCGGATCGCCTGCACAGCGGCAGGCTCGTCCTGCTCAAGCGTGACCTTCAAAAAGCCCTCGCGCTCGCCGCGGTCGAGCGCCAAAATTTGATGTCCCTGCAGCTTCGACACGGGCTGTGAAAAGTCGTAGTACAGGCGGTAAACGGAGTCCTCCTCCCCCGCCGCACGGCTGCAAAGGCGCGCCGAGCGCCAGAGCAGTGTGCGCACATCGCCGCGGATGGCGGCATCGTCCGAAAAACGCTCCGCGAGAATATCCGACGCGCCCGCGAGCGCGTCCTGAACGCACTCCACGCCCTTTTCGGCACTTACATAGCGCTCCGCCAGCACCTCCGGGCGCGGCGCGCCGGGTCGCTGCGCAAAAATCTCATCTGCCAGCGGCTCTAACCCCTTTTCCTTCGCCATCGTGGCGCGCGTGCGGCGCTTGGGGCGGTACGGGCGGTAAATATCCTCGAGCGCCGAAAGTGTTTCGGCGTGCTCGATCGCGGCGGACAGCTCGTCCGTCAGCTCCGTCTGCGCGGAGATGAGCGCGCGAAGCTCAATGCGCCGCGCCTGTAAGCTGCGCAGATAGTCCAGCCGCGTCTGCAAGCGCCGCAGGCGCGTATCGTCCATACCGCCGTGTGCCTCCTTGCGGTAGCGCGCGATGAAGGGGATGGTATTGCCCGCGTCGAGCAGCGACGCGACGTTTTCGACAGATCTGGCATCGCAGTCCAGTTCCTGCGCGATGATCGCAAAAATATGGTCCATAGATAACTCCTTTTCCGAGTGTCTTTACAGTATAGCACAAAATCCTGTATAATGACAAAAAATCCTTTGACGCGGAGGCACGGTATGCACTTTAAGGCAGTTCTGATCGACATCGACAACACGCTGTTTCATTTTGACGAAAGCTCCTATAAGGCGCTCAAAAAAGCATTTGCGGCGTATGGCGTGGACTTTACGCGCGAAATGTTCCACGACTACGAGGCGCTTAACGACCACTACTGGAAGCTGTTTGAGCGCGGCGAGATCGAGCGCGCGCGGCTGTTTTACGAGCGCTTCGACGTGTATTTCGCGCGCATCGGGCTGAAGGCGGACGGGAAGGAATTTGACCATCTCTACCGCATCCACCTCTCGGAGGGCTACGACCTCATGCCGCACGCAGAGGCGCTTTTGCAGGCACTTCAGGGCAAATATAAGGTATTTGTGGTCACGAACGGCGACGCGATGACGCAGGACGCGCGCATCGAGGGCGCGGGACTGGGGAAGTATTTTGACGGCGTGTTCGTCTCGGAGCGCGTGGGGTATCAGAAGCCGGACAAGGCGTTTTTCGACGCCGTGTTCGCCGCCATCGGCGAGGAATACCGCACCTGCTCGCTGCTCGTGGGCGACAGTTTGTCGTCTGATATGCAGGGTGGGCGCAACGCGGGCGTCCCCACCTGCTTCTACGGCAGCCGCGACAAGGCGGACGAGCGGTGCGACTACGTCGTTGGCGATCTGCTGGATATTCTGCCGATATTGGATAAAACTTGATAATCTGACGAATTTTGTCGATTATTTCTACCATTTTTTGGATATTACCTATTGAAAAAAATAGTAGTTTATGCTATATTATGGGTGTCACAGCGATCGTTCCAATATATCTTGCAAAAAATACCAATTATAACGTTGAGGAGAGGTTTTGAGATATGGAAAATCGTGTTAAGATCCTGATTGCCGACGGCAACGAAGAATTTTGTGAACACCTGAGCCGCACGCTCAAGGAGCGCAGCGCATTTGACGTCACGGGCGTGGCGCACGACGGCGAGACGGCGGTGCAGCTTTTGGAGCGCGAGCACCCGGACGTGCTGGTGCTCGACCTGATGCTGGCGCGGCTGGACGGGCTTTCGGTCCTGCGCCGGGCGCAGGAGCTGGAAAAGCCGCCGCTGGCGCTCGTCCTCAGCGGCTACATGACGGAGTACGTCAGCGTGCGCGCGGCAGAGCTCGGCGTGCAGTATTTCATGGCGAAGCCGTGCGATTTTGAGGCGGTGGCAAACCATCTGACCGAGATCATCCAGCTCGACCGGCAAATGAAGCTCGCGCCGCAGAAGCGCTCGGAGGTCAACGTGGAGGCGATGGTCACGTCCATCATCCACGAGATCGGCGTTCCGGCGCACATCAAGGGCTATCAGTACCTGCGCGAGGCGATCATGATCGCCGTGGACGATATGGATGTCATCAATGCCATCACCAAGGTTTTGTATCCGCAGGTCGCCAAGACGTTTTCCACCACGCCCTCGCGCGTGGAGCGCGCCATCCGCCACGCCATCGAGGTCGCGTGGGATCGCGGCGATCTGGAAACGCTCCAGCGCTTCTTCGGCTACACCGTGTCCAACACCAAGGGCAAGCCCACGAACTCCGAGTTCATCGCCCTCATCGCGGACAAGCTGCAATTGCAGCTCAAAAATATGAACGCTGGCTGATACTTTCCCCCCGGACGCGCGCCGTCCGGGGGTTTTTGCGCCCGGAATCTTGCGGCGCGGGGAAAAATCTGCTATAATGCGCGAAATGAAAGGTGGGACGTTTTGTGGCGAGTTCGAAGGAGTACATTCAATTTGCCTGCGATCAGGTGCTGGCGTTTGGGGCGGTACGGGCGCAGCTGATGTTCGGCGACTATATGATCTACCTGAACGAGCGCCCGATCATCCTCATCTGCGACGATGTGCCGTTCGTCAAAAAACTGCCGGAGCTGGCACCGTACCTTGCGGACGCGCCGTGCGGCATCCCCTATGACGGCGCGCACGAGCGCTACATCCTCGACATCGAAAACCGCGAGCTGCTGGAGCAGGTCGTGCCCATTCTGGAGCGGCTCACGCCCATTCCAACACGAAAACCGCGCAAACGCGCAGCAAAAACCCCATGAGAATTTTCTCACGGGGCTTTCTCTTTCGTATATACCCGCACGGCAGCAGCTCCTGTATGCGGCATTCTCGCATTTTTCCGCGAAACCGCTCATACCATATCGCGGACGCCGGATGGGCGGTCGATCGCTTCGGTCGTTTTTAGAAAATTCGGTAATGACGAACAGAATTTCCATAATATCGCACAGCAAATTTGTGCAAAACAGGCGGATTCTGCTATAATGTATTTGTACAATTGAACGCTGCGGACGCGCGCTTCTTTTTTTCAAAGCGCAGTCCTCATCAAAATACCACGAAGGAGGCGAGATCATGCGAACGATCCTCCCGCAGATCCTATCCGAACGCGCGGCGGGGCACGATTGCGTGCTCGTCTCGCTCATTGCAGACAGCGGCAGCGCGCCGCGCGGCAAGGGCTCGCTGATGCTCGTGGGCGCGCAGGGGCGCATCGCCGGAACGGTCGGCGGCGGCGCGATCGAGCGTCACTGCGAGAACATGGGCAAAACGCTCACCGCCGAGCGGCGCTCCGACATCCACGAATTTATCCTCCGCGCCAACAAGACCGAGGACATCGGCATGATCTGCGGCGGCGACGTGACGGCGCAGTTTCAGTTCATTCCCGCCGAAAGCCCCCTCTGGGACGAGGTGCTGCGCATTGCGCAGGAGCGCACGGCGGCGCGGGCGCACGGCTGGCTCATTCTGCGCGAGGACGGCGGCACGCCGACGCTCGCGGCGGATGGGCAGTGTTTAGCCGGTGAAAACTTGAGCGCTGAGACGCTGCAAACGCTCTGCCGCAAACAATGTGCGCGGGCGGACGGGCATTTTTCGCTGCCGCTGCCCACAGGCGACCGCGTCATTATTTTCGGCGCGGGACACGTTGCGCAGAGCCTGTGCCCGGTGCTGCGGAGCGTGGACTTCTCCCCCGTCATCTATGACCCGCGGGCGGAGCTGCTCACGCGTGCGCTGTTCCCCGAGGCGGAGGACATGATCTGCGATGACTTTACGCGCATTTCCGACCATCTGAGCATCACGGCGGACGATTATCTGGTCGTGATGACGCATGGACATATCCACGACTACACCGTGGAGGAACACGCGCTGCGCGGCGAATTTGCCTACCTCGGCGTGATCGGCTCGCGCCGGAAGATCGCGGCAGTGAACGACCGGCTGCTCAAAAGCGGGCTGCCGCCGGAGCGGCTGAACGATGTGCATACGCCCATCGGGCTGAACATCAAGGCGGTCACGCCCGCCGAGATCGCTGTCAGCATCGCGGGCGAGATGATTTTAGTTCGCGCCACGCTGCGCGAGGATGCGGGCGGCGATGCCGCGCGCGGCTGCCCGATGCACGGGCACAACGCCTGACCCAAACGGGTCACCATCCCCCTGTCAAACGCCTTGCGCGAAACATATACACAGCATTAATAAGAAAGGAAGAAGAAACTATGAGAACCATGAAAAAGGGTTTGTGCTGGCTGCTGATGCTCAGCATGCTCCTCAGCCTCTTCACCGGAATGGCGATGGCGGCTGGCAGCCCGGCAACGGCTACGCCGACGCCGACTGCCGAATCGGACTTTACATTTGAAAGCGGCAAGATCACCGGCTACACCGGCTCTGACGAAGACGTTGTGATCCCCGCCAAGCTCGGCGGCACGACCGTCACCAGCATTGATGATAGTGCGTTCATATGCGACACCTCCATCAGCACCATCGTCATTCCCTCTACTGTCACATACATCGGCAGCTATGCGTTCGATTATCAGTATATGCTGACGGATATTTACTTCTATGGCAAGCCTGTTTTTGCCGATGATATGCTTGACGACACCGCAACCAGCATCACGTTCCACTGCCGCCCGGAGTATGAGTCCGACTTTGCGGACGCAGCAGACAGCATTTACAGCGCTGACATCACCGTCGAAGCCGATATTGCGGACAGCGTCACCGACCCGGCACACTCCACCACCGGCGGCGGCGAGCAGACGGAGCAGCCCACCGAGCCGGTACACACCTTCGCCTTTGAGCTGCGCGACGGCGCGGCATGGATCAAGGGCTACACCGGCAGCGGCGGCGAGGTGACCCTGCCCACGCAGTACGTCGTGGACGGCGAGACCTATGACGTCGTGGGCGTTGCCGCGAACGCGTTCAACACCGCGAACGGCAGCGTACCCGGCGTGAAGGACGGCGCTTCGATCGCCAAGATCACAAAGATCACCGTGCCGATGGGCATCAAGACCATCGAATCCGGCGCGTTCAGCAGCATGGGCAATGTCACAAACGGCAAAAATGTGGAGGAGATCGTCTTTGAAGATCCCGATACCACGTTTGCCCACAGCGGCGCGGCACAGGCGTTCCACATGAGCAGCAACCCGAAGCTCAGGAGCGTCACCCTCCCCGCAAACCTCACGGAAATCAGCAGCTCCATGTTCTACGGCTGCTCCGCGCTGGAGAGCCTTGAGATCCCCGCAGGCGTCAGCAAGCTCGGCGCGCGCGCCTTTGAGGGCTGCAAGAGCCTGAAAACCGTGACCTTCCTCAGCGCGACCGCCCCGGCGGCGGAGGCTTACCGCAGCGGTCTCAGCACGTCCTACCCGTTCAAGGGCTGCACCGTAACGCTTGTCATCCCCGCCGATACGCGCGCTGCGTATGAAGCGGCGTGGAGCGCTATGCTGGCGGCAAACGTCAGCAGCGCCGGCGACATGGAACTGCGCGAGCAGGACGGCGGTGCTTCCTTCTCCTACTTCACCACGGCGGAAAACATGGAATACCGCGTGCTGACCATGCCCAACGGTGATACGAGCGGCACGGTCGAGCTGAAATACGTCGGCAAGAACGACTCCGGCGCGCTGGAAATTCCCGAGACCGTCACCCATGCCAGAGGCGGTCAGGACTACACCTTCACCGTTGTCGGCATCGGCGAAAAGGCGATGGGCTTCAGTGGTTTCCAGGGCAGCGGCTACAGCACCAGCTACAACTTCTCCTCCGTCACGTTCCCGAACAGCCTGACCTACATCGCACGCGAGGGCTGCGCCGGTCTTATCAGAGTCACGGAGCTGGACCTGTCGAACACGAAGGTCACGACGATCGGCATGAACGCCTTCAACAATTGCAGCAGCGTGGTCACCATCAAGCTGCCCGACACGCTGAAGGACATCGGCGTGAAGGACGTGGACTTTGACCGTCCCGCCGACGGCGCGATCGACACCGGCGCAAACGGTCTGCCCGGCGCCGGCATCACCAACAAAAACGGCAGTGAAGCCGACACCAGCGACGAGCTGAACACTGAGGTCTCCGGTCCTGAGGCAGCGCCCGCGCAGGTCACCGAAAACGTGTTCCGCGGCTGCGGCAAGCTGCAAGGCTTTGTGGTCAATGACACGAATCCGTACTTCACCGTGAAGGACGGCGTCCTGTTTGATAAGAGCGGCAAGAAGCTCATCCGCTACCCGGTCGGTCGTGCCGACGCGATGTACGCCATCCCCGAGGGCACGGAAACCATCGCGAACGCGGCGTTCATGATGCCCGCGACCACCACGGCGACCGGCGCACTGAAAACCGTCACCTTCCCGGACAGCCTCCAGAAGATCGAAGACGGTGCATTCCGCCAGAGCAGCATCACCAGCGTGAAGCTGCCGAACGTGGAATACGGCAAATACGTCTTTGACTGCTCCGCATTGCAGTCCGTCACCGTTGCGGACGATCTGGCCGCCATCCCCGAAAAGGCGTTCTGGGGCTGCGACGAGCTGACGAGCGTAGGCCTCGGCAACGTGACCACCATCGGTGTGAGCGCATTCGAGCGCTGCGCCTTCACCGCCATCGACCTGTCGAAGGTCACCGAGATCGGCGACTACGCCTTCTACTTCTCCAAGCTGGAGAATGTGACCGTCCCCGCCGCGACCAAGACCGGCAAGGGCGCATTCATGAACTGCCCGGACCTCGTCACCGCGACGGTCCTCGGCGATGCGCTTGATCCGTATATGTTCTTCTACTGCACGTCACTGGAAACGCTGACGGCTGAGAATGTCACGACCATCGAGCCGTTCGCGCTCGGCTACTGCGTGAAGCTCGCGGAGCTGCCGGTCGGCAAGGTCGAACGCATCGGCTACGGCGCGTTCCGCAACTGCCACGCGCTGGTGAACGTCACCCTGCCCGCCACGCTCAAGGAGCTTGGCAAGTACGCGTTCGCGGACTGCGGCGGTCTGACCACCGTTACCTTCACCGACAGCGACGTCACGATCCTGCCCGAAGGCACGTTCTATGAGTGCGTAAATCTGGAAGATGTCTACCTCGGCAGCAGCATCAGCATGACCGAAGGTCTGGCATTCTACTGCGCAGGCTGGTACAAGGGGCTGAAGGTCAACGTCCACACGGACCTTGCCGAAAACCTCTTCACCCGCAACGAGTTTGAGGCTTGCTTCCTCGACCTCGGCAACCAGCAGACCCTGAACGAGAGCTATGCCTCCGGCGGCGACATCGCGTACATCTGGACGCGCACCGCGATCGTGGACGGCGTCAAGACCTACTACTTCCGTGCCCGTAACGCGGGCGGCGGCTGCGGCGGCGGCTGCGGCGGCGGCGGTGCAGAGCTCGCCGAGGACGGTCTGACCGCGGCGGAGTTCTCGATGCAGCCGAGCGTCACCGTCAACTACCTCTACGGCTCGAACACCTCAACCGAAAACCTGCCGGAGCTGCTCACCGTCTACGAGCAGAACGGCACGGCTGCCAAGGCGGAAATGATCGGCAGCTACAACATGGCGGAGCTCAAGAAAAAGGCTGCGGCGCACGCCGCACCGCAGCCCGCGCAGCCGGTGCTTTACAGTGCGGCGGCATACGGGCTTTCCGACAGCAGCCTGCCCACCGGCACGGCGGCTGCCGCGCCCGCCTCTCTGGACACGCAGGAGACCCCTGTGACCAAAAACACGGTCGGTTATCAGTTTATGGGAATGCGTGGTTGGTCCATTATGGCGGCGACGGAATACGTTACGCTGGAGGATCTCGGCATCGCGCTGGAGGCGGGCGACACGCTTGTCGTCACTGCCTCCGACGGCGCAAGCTACACCATCAGCTATGAAGACCTGATGGCAAACAATCAGTTCTTCCCCGAAAGCAAGAGCTGGAGCGAGGAAAAGACGGACGCGAACGCGCAGACCGTCCCCGCCATCCTCGCGCTGACGTGGAACACTGCGACCATCGACAAGACCACCACCAAGACGGACGGCGAGGTGCTGGAGGACATCGCCAAAACAGCGTACCGCTCCACCAACTTCCGCTTTGCCCACGGCTTGAGCTTTGACGCGTACAGCAACCTCCCGACGTGCGACGGCATGACGCCCACCGAGGATGAGGTCTGCACAGGCTATCGCCTGCTCCAGAAGGTCTCCTCCTTCACCGTGATCCACAAGGACGGCACGAGCGACACCACCTCCACCGGCGGCATCGTCGGCAAGAAGGACGCTGAGACCGTCAAGCATGACGACGGCTCTGTCTCCACCATCGAGACCCGCGCTGACGGCTCGACGCTTGAAACGCGCAAATATCTCAACGGCACGGTCGTTGAGACCGTCACCTCCAAGGACGGTGAGATCACCGCGAAGGTCACCGTGCCCTCCATCGTGGGCAGCACCGTTGTGGAGATCCCCGTGGAGAAGCCCACGACCGGCATGGTCGCTGTGATCGTGAACAAGGACGGCACAGAGGAGCTCGTGCGCGACTGCATCGTCACCAAAAACGGTATCTCGCTGCGCGCCGAGAGCAGCCTCAAGCTCCGCGTCATCGACAACACGAAGCGCTTCACCGACATGGACGGTCACTGGGCGCTGGACGCCGTGACGTTCGTGGCAGCCCGCGAGCTGTTCGGCGGCGTGGGCGGCGGCAGGTTCGCTCCCGCGCAGGCGATGACCCGCGGCATGGTCAACACCGTGCTGGCGCGTCTTGCCGGCGAGGATACGTCCGGCAGCACGCCGTGGTACGCCAAGGGTACGGACTGGGCGGTCAGAAGCGGCGTTTCCGACGGCAAGAGCCCGGAAAGCCCCATCACCCGCGAGCAGATGGCGACGATGCTGTATCGCTTCGCCGATTCTCCGAAGGTGGATGGCGAGCTGAGCTTCACCGATGCGGCGCAGGTCAGCGCCTGGGCGCGTGACGCGGTGAAGTGGTGCACCGAAAACGGCATCCTGAACGGCGTTTCCGGCAGCCGCCTCGCGCCGCAGGCTCTCGCGCAGCGCGCGCAGGTCGCCGCCATGCTCCAGCGCTTCCTGCAAGTTACCCTCTAATACGCAATAAAAAAGGACTCCCCGCTTGGGGAGTCCTTTTTTGCGTGGTTTTATTCGGCTTCCTCCGGCAGCGGAAGGTCTACGACGATAGGCTCGTGGTGGACGGCGGGGAGGAGGGTGTTTAGGATGTCCTGTGTATTGATCGCCAGCGTGGAGGTATTGATGCACGGGTGGCAGCCGATGCGCTGCGAGTCGTAGATGGGCTTGTCGATGACGAGCTGGACATGATTTTCCGCGTCGTTCATCAGCCCCAGCACGCTGACTGAGCCGGGGGTGATGTTCAGATACCTTTCCATATCCTCCGCGTCGGCAAACGACAGGCGCGCCACGCCGAGCTGCTTGGAGAGGTCCTTGGTCTTAAAAACCTTGTCGCCCTCCAGCATCAGGAGGTAAAAATTCGTTTTCTGGCGGTTGCAGAGGAAAAGATTCTTGCAAATCTTCTCGCCCAGCACGCGCTCGACCGCCTCGCAGGCTTCGATGGTGTCGGCGTGCTCGTGGTCGGCGCGGGTGTAGGGGATGTGCAGGCGGTCCAGCAGATCGTAGCAGGCGACCTCCTTGGGCAGACGTCCCGAACAGTCGGCGGGACGCCCGGTGTAAAGTGTTTGATCGAGTTCCATTCTTTTAGCCGTTGCGGATAGACAGCTCCGCAGCGCTGACTCCTTCCTGATAGGGATTGCAGGCACTGTTCACCAGATCGGCGACGCCCTGCGCGTCAAGGACATAATACGAGCCGCCGGCGATGTTCATCGGCGTGCCGGGGAGGGTGGCGGACTGCACGTCGCCCTTGCAGAGCAGGACGGACTCCGCCAGCCAGAGGATATTCTGCGCCGAGAGGTCAGTGCTGACCGACTCCGTCAGCAGCTTCAGCGCCTTGGGCGCGTGTACGAGCTTCAGCGGGGATGCCCACTGGCTGAGCGCGGCACGCATAAAATCGCGCTGGACATTCACACGTCCGAGGTCGGCGTCGGCATAGCCGGAGCGGAAGCGCACGAGCTGCATCGCCTGCGCGCCGTTCAGCCTCTGCCGCCCGACGGAAAGGTCGATCTCCAGCCCCTGCGCGGGGTCGGAATACTGCATATCCACAGGCACGTCAAACGTGACGCCGCCCATGCAGTCCACAAGCTGCTCAAACGTCTCCAGCCCGATGAGCATATAGCCGTCGGGGCGGAAGCCGATGATCTCCGACACGCGGGAGAGAAGCTCGTCCATCCCCTCCTCGCCGCCGCCCGCCCAGCCGTAGGCGGAGTTGATCTTGGGCACGGAGTAGGAGCAGTACACCAGCGTATCGCGCGGGATGGACACGAGCCGCATGGAACGGTCCTTGCGGGAAACGTTCAGCAGCATCATCGTATCCGTGCGCCAGCCGCCCTCGTCCGTGCCGCAGAGCAGGATCGTGGAGCTGCCGCGCACGCGCTCACCCAGTCCCCCGTCCGCCGCCTTGGGCTGCTTGGCAAACACGACGAGCGCCAGTGCGATCAGCAGCAGCAGCGCCGGGAAAACGAGCCACCACGGCTTGTGCTTTTTGCGCTTTTTCGGCGCGTTTTCATCATTTTCTTCGGCAAACTCCGCCGCCACACGGCGGTGCTCACGCGTCTCGCTGCCGTCGCCCTGCTCATAGAGCCACTGTGCGTAGGCGGCGCTGTCCATGGGCGCGGTCTGCTCCAAATCGGCGCGGCGGCGCTTTTTCTTCTGCTCCAGCGCCTGCACTGCCTGTTCCTCCTGCGCCTCGCGCGCCTGCCGTTCCTGCTCGCGCGCCAGACGCTCCTGCTCGCGCTGCTTTTCATACAGCGCGCGGCGCGCGGTCTGGTACGCGGGCTTGGACTGCTCGTAGGCAGTCAGCGGCTGGAATACCTGCGTCGGCGCGTCCGGCACGCGCGAGGGCGCGGGGTCTGGCGGAATTTCGCCGTAAAATTTTTCATAGTCGATGTGGACGTCCGAGGCGCGCGGCGCACTCGTCTGCGGCGGCGCGGGCTTGCTCTCCGGCTCATCGCCGAGAAGCTGTTTGACGTCGTCCAGCAGCGCGTCGAGCTCGCGCTCGTCCGGCTGGCGCGGGGTTTCCGGCATCGCGTTCTGCCCCCTTTTCGTTTGGATCTGACATTCTATTATACCGTATTGAGATCCTTTTGTAAAGCTGTGCGAATGGTTTGAAATTATGGGGCTGATATGGTATAGTAAAAGGCAGTTTGATTCAGGAGGGATCGCCATGCAATCGGATGTCAGCATCGTCGCCTGCGGGAGCTATGACCCGGCGGAGTGCCGCCGCGCAATGGAGCAGGTGCTTGCACCGCTGGGGGGGCTGGATTGGGTCAGCCCCGGGATGCGCATCGTCATTAAGGTCAATCTCGTCTCCGCGATGAAGCCGGAGGAAGCCGCTACCACGCACCCGGAGCTGCTGTGCGCGCTCATCGAGCTGCTGAAGGCGCGCGGCGCGTCCGTTGTGCTCGGTGACAGCCCCGGAGGGCTGTATAACGCCGCACATCTGACGCACGTCTATGACGCCGCCGGGATGCGGCAGTGCGAGGCGGCGGGTGCGGCGCTGAACATGGATTTTTCGCAGAAGAGCGTTGAAAACCCCAACGCCGCCGTGGCGCGGCATTTCACCTACACCGCTTACTTAGACAGCGCGGACGCCATCATCGACTTCTGCAAGCTCAAAAGCCACGGCATGATGGGCATGACGAACGCTGTCAAGAACTTTTTTGGCGTGATCCCCGGCACGATGAAGCCGGAGTATCACTATCAGTACCCCAAGGCGGAGGATTTTGCCGGGATGCTGGTAGACTTAGCCGAGTATTTCGCCCCGCGGCTTTGCATCTGCGACGCGGTGGTGGGCATGGAGGGAAACGGTCCGACGCAGGGCACGCCGAGGAAGATCGGCGTGCTGGCGGCATCGGCAAGCGCGCACAAGCTCGATCTTGCCTGCGCCGCAATGCTGGGCATGACGGCGGGCGATGTCCCCACGCTCCGCGCGGCGGTGCAGCGCGGGCTGTGCCCGGAGAAGGTCGAGGATTTGCACATCACAGGCGACCTGAGCGCGTTCCTTGTGCCGGATTTTCAGGCGCCAAAAGCGCAGGGGACCGTCTTTTTCGGGCAGGACGGCAGGCTGCTCGGCCGGCTGGAAAACACGGCGATGCGGGCATTCTTTACGCCAAAGCCCCTGCCGCAGAAAAAGACGTGCATCGGCTGTGCCAAATGCGCGCGTATCTGCCCCGCCAAGGCGATCCGAATGCAGCAAAAGCTGCCGCGCATCGACCGCAAGGCGTGCATCCACTGCTTCTGCTGCCAGGAATTTTGCCCCGTGGGTGCAATGAAGGTCTACCGCCCCCCCATCGCGCGGCTGCTGAACCGCTGAGACTTGCCAATCACGAGGAAACGTAGTATACTGCGAAGGATAGGGATATTCTGCCGGGTGTGTGTAATGGGCAGACTCTATCGGGTGTGTGTAACAAATAGCAAATTCTACCGGGCATTGCGACAAATGAACATCGCTGCACAATAGCGGCAAGAGGATTCGGCGAGAGATTTTGCCCCAAATCGACGTTTGAAAGATGCAGGAATACTTTGTGTATTTCAAATCTTTCAAACGGAAGAGTTGGGGGCGAAAGATCCGGCGAAGCCCGCAGGCGCTGTTGCGCAGGGATGTTCCCAAAAAGAAAGGATGACAAGGAATGGGAATCTCTTCGTCTGCGCCGTGGCTCAAATACTACGACAGCACGCCGGCGCATCTGGACTACCCGAAAAAAACCATCTATGAAATGGTCCGCGCCGCTGCGGACAAATATCCGAAAAATATCGCCTATGAGTTCATGGGCAAAAAAACGACGTTTGCCGAGTTTATGGAGCGGATCGACCGCACGGCAAAGGCGTATCTCGCAATGGGCATCGGCAAGGGCGACCGTGTGACGATCTGTATGCCGAACTGCCCGCAGGCGCTCGACAGCTTCTATGCGCTCAACCGCATCGGCGCGGTATCGAACATGATCCACCCGCTCTCGGCGGCAAGCGAGATCAAATTCTACCTTGATTTTTCCAAGTCCAAGGCGATCTTGACGCTCGACCAGTTCTACGGCAAGGTCGCGGGCATTCTGCCGGAGCTTGCAAACAAAGACACCATGCTGCTCGTGGCGCGCATCGTGGACGAGCTGCCGCCGGTGCTGGCGGTCGGCTTTGCGCTCACAAAGGGGCGCAAGATCCCCCCGCTTCCCAAAAAGGGCAACTATGTGCTGTGGAACGAGTTTATGCGCGTGGGGCGCAAGCGCGATCTGCCGCTGCCCAAGGAGTTCGGCAGGTTCACCGACTGCGCCTCCATCCTCTACTCCGGCGGCACGACCGGCACGACCAAGGGCATCATGCTCAGCAATCTCAACTTTAACGCGTGCGGGCTTCAGACCATCGCCGCGTCCGGCTTCGCGCCCATCAACGGCATGAAGATGCTCTCCGTCATGCCCGTGTTCCACGGCTTCGGGCTTGGCATCGGCATCCACACGGCGCTCATCGGCGGCGCGACGTGCATCCTTGTCCCGCAGTTCAATGTCAAAACATATGCCGAGCTGCTCATCAAAAAGCAGCCGAACATCATCCCGGGCGTTCCCACGCTCTTTGAGGCGCTGCTGCGCGCGGAGAATCTGGAAAGTGCCGACCTGTCGTGCCTCAAGGGTGTGTTCTGCGGCGGCGACAGCCTGTCCGTGGAGCTGAAAAAGAAGGTCGATGCGTTCCTCAAGGAGCACAACGCCGAGGTCCAGATCCGGCAGGGCTATGGTCTGACCGAGTGCGTCACGGCGAGCTGCCTGACGCCGAAGGACTATAACCGCGTCGGCTCGATCGGCGTGCCGTTCCCGGATACCTACTACAAGATCGTCAAGACCGGCACGACCGAGGAGGTCGATGCCAACGTCGAGGGCGAGATCTGCATCAGCGGTCCGTCCGTCATGATGTGCTACATGGATAACCCCGAGGAGACTGACCATACCCTCCGCCGCCACGCCGACGGGCGCGTGTGGATGCACTCCGGCGATCTCGGTAAGATGGACGAGGACGGCTTTGTGTATTTCTCGCAGCGCATCAAGCGCATGATCGTGACCTCCGGCTATAACGTCTATCCCGGTCAGCTCGAAAACGTCATCGACGGGCACGAAAAGGTGCTGCTGTCGTGCGTGATCGGTGTGAAAGACCCGTATAAGATGCAGAAGGTCAAGGCGTTCGTGGTGCTGAAGCCCGACTATGAGCCGTCAGATGCCATCCGCGACGAAATTCTGGAATACTGCCGCGGGCACATCGCCAAGTACGCCATGCCGTATGACATCGAGTTCCGCGCGGAGCTGCCGAAAACGCTGGTCGGCAAGGTCGCCTACCGCGTGCTGGAGGAGGAAGAAAACGAGCGGCAGAGTGTCGCTCAGGACTGAACATACCGTGGGCGGGGCATTGCCCCGCCCAATTTTTAAGGGGAAACCGTATGGAACAAAAGGGACGTATCTGGGAGCTGGACGCGCTGCGCGGATTCTGCATTTTGTGCGTGATCGCGGTGCATTTCATCTTTGACCTGAGCTTTTTCGCAGGCGCGGAGCTGACGCTCCCGGCGTGGTACACGTTTATTCAGGAGTACGGCGGGGCGATCTTCGTCGTCCTGTCCGGCTGCTGCGCCACGCTCGGCAGCCGCAGCTTCCGCCGGGGGCTGATCGTGTTCGGCTGCGGGATGCTCATTACGCTCGTAACGTTCGGGATGTACAAGCTGGGGTTTGCGAGTAAAGACGTGATCGTCCAGTTCGGCGTACTGCATCTGCTGGGCGTTTGCATGATGCTCTACCCGCTGCTTAAAAAGCTGCCGACGGGCGCGGTGTTCCCGCTGGCGCTGTGTTTGATCGTCGCCGGCTATCTCGTGCGCGATGTGCGCGTGCAGGCGGCGTGGCTGTTCCCGCTGGGGCTGACGACGGACACGTTTTTTTCCAGCGATTATTTCCCGCTGCTGCCGCAGCTCGGGTATTTTCTGCTCGGCATCGGCATCGGGCGCATGGCGTACCGCGAGAAAAAAACGCGCCTGCCCGGGAGCTTTTCCGAAAGCACCATCGCGCGCTTTTTCCGCTTCTGCGGTCGCCACTCGCTGCTGATCTATCTGGTTCACCAGCCGGTGCTGTATGGCGTGACGGAGCTGTCAATGAAGGTTTTGCAATAAAGTTCAGCCGGGAGGGGATTTTCCCCTCCCGGTTTTCGCTTATGAATCATGAATAATTCTGTGTAGGGGCGGACGCCCCTACGGGTGCATACCGTTCCGCATCGGTGCGTCGAAATTTGCACCGCCGCACCGCACGGGAGTGGCAGAGCCCCTCCCCTACGCATCATCACAACTTTTCGTGCTCACTCCACCATTGCCGCCTCATAGAGAAGCTGCGCGGCCTCCAGTCTGGTGATGCCGCCTGTTTGGGCGACATCCAGACTCATGCCGGCGGTTTGCAGGGCGGCGGCGGCAGACCTTGCCCAGACGGGCACTGCATCCTCGTCCGGCTGAATGGTCGAGACCGTCTGCGCCGTGTCCTGCGGCAGCTCAAGGAGCTTTGCCACGATCACCGCCGCTTCCGCGCGCGTCAGCTCCGCCGCCGGGCGGAAGAGCAGCCCGTCATCGCTCGGCGTGCCGCCGATGACGCCCGCGCGCAGCGCGCTCGTGAGGTACGGGCGCAGCCACGATGCCGCCTGCTCCTCATCGGCAAAGCCGGAGGTCAGCGCCGCATCGTCCGGCTCACGCCCGAAAACGTGCATCGCGGCGGCAAGAAATTCGCCGCGGCTGACGCTCTTTTCCGCGCCAAAGCAGAGCGTGCCCGCCACGCGCTCGCCGCAGAACGCGCCCGTCTCCTTCAGCCACATGGCGGCGTATTCGCCGTCTTTTCCGCGCAGATCCGCATACGTCGCGGCGTCGGTGGGCTTCACGATGCGCACGCGCACCGTCGCCTCGTCGGAGACATTCCCCGCGGCGTCGGTCGCGGTAAAGACAAAGCTGTCGCGCCCGACCTTATTCTCCTTGGGCGTATAGAGGAACGTACCGTCGTCATACAGCTCGACGCTGCCGCGCTTCGGCGCGCGGACGAGGGTATATTCCAGCGCGTCGCCCTCGGCGTCGCTGACGTTCAGCGTGCCGGTATTGGCGACGTTTTTATACGTCTCAAACTCGCTCCCGCGCGCCAGCGGCGCGGTATTTTTGCTGCCGGTCAGGCGGAACGAGAGCTGCTGCGGCAGCCCCACGCCGTCTGCGCTGATGGGGCGATAGACGAGCGCGCAGTCCATTTTAAGATCCGCCTCGGGTCGAATTTCCAAAGCGTCGAGCGCGGAGGCGGGCAGCACGTCCCCGGCGCAGATGGTCCTGCTGCCGTAGACGATGCGGCACACACCTTCCGACGGCACGGACGAGACGAAAATGCCGCCGTCCGCAAACTCCTCCTGCTGCGGAAAATCGCTCTGCGACAGGCAGTAGACGCTGCTTTGCGCCAGACTGATCGGCGCGGCGAGCGCCGGGAGCGCGCACAGCGCAAGCACGAGCAGCAGCGCCAGCGCACGGGAAAGCATGGTTTTTTTCAAAGGGATTACCTCCTGACTGTAAATGGTTCGCAGTGGTAGTGTTTGCTATCCGCGGGCAATTATGCAAAAAAATTCCGGCATGGCGGTCTTTGACCAGCCATGCCGGAAAAATTCTTGCTTTAATCTTTAATAACGAGGTCGAATGTAACGCGCGTTGGAATCGGGCGCGGGGCGCATATTGATGCCGGAGACAAAGCCCATCGCGGCAAACATCGTCACGATCGAGCTGCCGCCGTAGGAGAAGAACGGCAGCGTCAGACCCACGACCGGGAACACGCCCAAGCACATACCCACGTTGACCGCAATCTGCGACAGCAGCATACCCGCGATGCCCACGCAGATGAGCCGGTTCATATAATTGCCGGATTTGACGCCCACATACACGCAGCGCGCGATGATCGCCGCCAGCAGCAGCAAGATCGCAAGGCAGCCGAGCATCCCCAGCTCCTCGCCCGCGGAGGCGAAAATGAAGTCGGTGTGCTGCGCGGGCAGCAGGCCCGCCTGCACCATCGTGCCCTTTCCCAGCCCCTGCCCGGCGACGCCGCCGTTTTGCAGCATCCGCAGGCTGCGGTTCATCTGCCAGCGGACGCTCTGCGCGCTGGGATCGACCGTGGGATCGAACAGAACAAGGATACGCTGGCGCTGATAGGTGTCAAAAAAGCGCGTCCAGATGATGGGCGAGAGCACCAGCAGCGCGCCCGCGCCGGCAAGAAACCAGATGATGTTCACGCCGCCGACAAACGCCATGATGACGAAAATGAGCAGATAGTTGAGTGCCACGCCGTCGTCATACGACACCACGATGATGAGCCCCGCCAGCAGCGCCGTAATGCCCGCGATCTGCGCCACAACGAGCGGCGAGGAGAGCTTGTTCTGCTTGACCGCCATCGTTTTGGCAAGGATAATGATATACAGGACCTTGCAGATCTCCGCAGGCTGGATATTAAACGGCAGGAACTTGAACGCCAGCCAGCTCTTGTTGCCGGTCTGACCCTCAACGCCGAAAAAGCGGAGCATCCCGATGAACAGCACACAGAACACCAGCAGCAGCTCGCGCCGCTCGGCGATGATGTCCACATCGAGCAGTGTGAGCAGAACGTAGAGAATGATACCGAGGATGAGCGAGAACGTCTGGATGCGTACATACCGGGCGCTGCCCAGATAATCGGTGGCGCTGGAGATGATGACGATGCCAAAGATCGTCGCCGTCACGCACAGCAGCAGCAGCACCATATCCGCCTTGCGCGTAAACTCGCGGATGGCGCGAAAGATCGCCTGCATCGCCCCGCCTCCTTTCCAAATGCAAAATTCGATAGGGTATATTGTAGCAGACAAACGGCTTTCTGTAAAGTTTCTTTGCATATTGGGGAAAACTGTGATAGGATAAGCGGGAAAAGAGGGTGGAAGCATGGAATTTCTGACACACAGCCCGGACGAGACGCAGCGCGTGGGCGCGGCGCTGGCAAAAACGCTTTGCGGCGGCGAGGTCATCGCGTTTCTGGGCGACCTCGGCGCGGGCAAGACCGCCTTTACGCGCGGACTTGCCGAGGGGCTCGGCGTGACGGACGCCGTCACCAGCCCGACGTACACCATCGTCAACGAATATCTCACGGGGCGGCTGCCGCTGTTCCATTTTGATATGTACCGGCTGGGAAGCAGCGAGGAGCTGTTTGACATCGGCTGGGAGGATTATCTCGCGCGCGGTGGCGTGTGCGCCGTGGAGTGGAGCGAAAACGTACAGGACGCGCTGGAAGCGCCCATCACCGTGCGCATCGACCGCGTGCCGGACGGCGACGACTGCCGCCGCATCACCATCACGGGAGGGAAGCCGCTTGAACATCTTAGCCTTTGAATCCTCTGCCAAGGCAGCGAGCGCCGCGCTGCTCTCCGACGGGCAGCTTTTGGGCGAGGCATTTCTCAACAACGGTCTAACGCACAGCCGGACGCTTTTGCAGCTTGCGGAGGAATTACTTCAAAATTGTGACCTGACGGTCGAGGCCATCGACGCCGTGGGCGTCGCGGCAGGTCCGGGCAGCTTTACGGGCGTGCGCATCGGCGTGGCGGCGGCAAAGGGCTTTTGCTGGGGGCGGCAGATTCCGTGTTACGGCGTTTCCACGCTGGAGGCGATGGTGCGCGGCGCGGCGGCGTGCGACGGCGTGTGGTGCGCCTGCATGGACGCGCGGCGGCAGCAGGTCTACACGGCGGTATACACTGTCGAGAATGGCGACCTGTCCGTTTTGCTGGAAGACTGCGCCATCAGCGTAGAGGAATTGGGCGCTTTTCTGAAAAAACTCGAAAAACCTGTTTTTCTGGTTGGCGATGGCGCGGCTTTGTGCTATAATGCACTCGGACAAAATATCCCGGTGCTGCGCCTGCTGCCGGAACACCTGCGTCACCAGCGTGCCGCCGGCGTTGCGCTGTGCGCGCAGCGAATGGCAAACGCCGGAGACCCCGGCGACGCCGCCGCGCTCACGCCGAACTATCTGCGCCTGTCGCAGGCAGAGCGTGCGCGCATGGAAGCACTGAAAAATGAATAGACGGAAAGGGAGTTTCACATGAGCCAGAATCAATTCGGACCGAACGTACACATTATGGACCACCCGCTCGTTGCGCACAAGCTCACCATCATGCGCGACAAGAACACCAGCGTCAAGGACTTCCGCGAGCTTGTCTCCGAGGTCGGTATGTTCATCACCTATGAGGCGATGCGCGACCTGCCGCTGACCACCAAGGAGGTCGAAACGCCGCTGTGCAAGGCGATGCTCCCGACGCTCGCCGGCAAAAAGATCGCCGTCGTGCCCATCCTGCGCGCGGGTCTCGGTCTGGTGGACGGCGTGCTGCGCATGATGCCGTCGGCGCGTGTCGGTCACATCGGTATGTACCGCGATGAGGAAACGCTTGAGCCGCACGTCTATTTCTGCAAAATGCCCAAGGACATCGCCGAGCGCGAGGTCATGATCGTCGATCCGATGCTCGCCACCGGCGGCTCGGCGGACGCCGCCATCACCGAAATGGAAAAGCGCGGCTGCACGAATATCAAGCTCATGGTGCTGGTCGCCGCGCCCGTCGGCATCCAGCTCATCGAAAAGAACCACCCGAACGTGGAGATCTACTGCGGCGCAGTCGATGAGTGCCTGAACGAGCACGGCTACATCGTGCCCGGTCTCGGCGACGCCGGCGACCGCATTTTTGGCACGAAGTAAGAGCAAGAAAGATCCGGGAGGGGCACTGCCCCTCCCATTTTTTACACACCATCCCAAGGCTTCCCCTCGGGTGGAAGCTGTCGGCGAAGCCGACTGATGAGGGGAAGGGTCCTTATTTTTGAGATGTAACGCGTTTCATCGTAGCGTAAGGGCGGGGCTTGCCCCGCCCGCGCGCTGCGCCTGCAGGTTTTGCACGAACCTCCCGCGAAATGGCGCGCGCCCTTGCCTCTCCCTTTTGGAGAGGTGTCCGAGCGCAGCGAGGACGGAGAGGGCAAGTAATGAAGACCCTCTCAGTCAGCTCCGCTGACAGCTCTCCCAGAGGGAGCGCCAAGTACCCTCTCCGTCGCCTTCGGCGACAGCTCTCCCAAAGGGAGAGCCAAGGAACTTCTGCAAGCCGCCGCTGCCTTAAAGCAAACACACTTCTTCACTTTTCACTACTATCTACTTCAATTTGAAAGGAGACCGCCCATGAAACAGGATCTTCTAGGCGCGTTGCGGGCGGGGCGGAGGCTTTCGCTGCGGCAGCAGATCGGGCTGGTGGCGCAGCTCAGCGTGCCCGCCATTCTGGCGCAGGTCTCCTCCATCATCATGCAGTATATCGACACGTCCATGGTCGGCTCGCTCGGCACGAATGCCTCTGCCGCCATCGGGCTGGTCGCGTCCACAACCTGGCTGTTCGGCGGGCTGTGCCGGGCGCTGATGGTCGGCTTCTGCGTGCAGACGGCGCAGCGCATCGGCGCGGGCGATGAGCGCGACGCGCGCAATCTCGTGCGGCAGTCGATCGTCTCGGGGCTCGCGTTCGGGCTGCTGCTCGCCGCCATCGGCGTCGCGCTCTCCGGGGCGCTTCCCCGCTGGCTCGGCGCGGATGCCGCTATCTGGGCAGACGCAGCGTCCTATTTCCTCGTATTTTCGCTGGCGCTGCCGCTTTTCCAGCTGAACCGGCTGGCAGCGGGGCTGCTTCAGGCGAGCGTCAATATGCGCACGCCCAGCGTGCTGCTCATTCTCATGTGCCCGCTGGACGTCGTGTTCAACTTTTTCCTCATCTTTCCCACCCGGCAGCTTGGCGGGTTCACCGTTCCCGGCGCGGGGCTTGGCGTGATGGGCGCGGCGCTGGGTACGGCGCTGGCGGAGGCGGTCGTTGCGCTGCTGCTGTGCGCGGCGCTGCTGCTGCGCAGCCCGATGCTGAGGCTGCGGCGGGACGAGCGGCTGCGCCTTGTACCGCAGCAACTTAAACGCGCTGTGCAGCTCGCTGTGCCGGTGGCGCTGGAGCAGGCGGTCATGTCCGGCGGGCAGATCGCCACGACCGGCATCATCGCGCCGCTCGGCACAACGTCCATCGCCGCCAACTCGTTTGCCGTAACGGCGGAGGCGCTGTGCTATATGCCGGGCTACGGCGTGCAGAGCGCCGCCGTCACGCTCATCGGGCAGAGCGTGGGCGCGAAGCGCCGCGACCTCGTGACCAGGCTCGGCTGGGTGACGGTGCTGCTGGGCATGGGCGTGATGGGGTTGGCGGCGGGAGCGATGTATTTCCTCGCGCCAGCGATCATCGGCATCCTCACGCCGGACGCGCTCGCCGCTGCGCTGGCGGTGCAGGTGCTGCGCATCGTGGTGTTCGCCGAGCCGTTTTTCGGTGCGTCCATCGTCGCGACCGGCGTTTTTCAGGGCGCGGGCGATTCACTGCTCAGTTCGGTGCTCAATTTTGTGAGTATGTGGGGCGTGCGCGTGCCGCTGACGGTGCTGCTGACAAAGCATCTGGCGCTGCCGGGCGCGTGGATCGCCATGAGCATCGAGCTTGCCATCCGCGGCATTCTGTTTTTGATCGTCCAGGCAAAAAAATGGTGGCTGCCGCGCAGTATGCGCGAAAAAGCAAAACAATAAAAATGATCCTGCGGCGCTGCAAAGCCCGCAGGATTTTTATTGACAAATCTCATTCGCTGCTGTAAGTTATACAAGTATGATTTTCACCCTACTGGGAGGGATGCACATGGCAGTTGGCAAGCATCTGCTGGGGCGCGCGGGCGGCTACCATATTTTCGGTACGGCGAAGGTCGGCGAAAAGGGGCAGATCGTCATTCCCAAGGACGCACGCACACTGTTTGACGTCAAACCCGGCGATACGCTGCTGATCTTGGGCGACGAACGCAGCGGCATCATCGTCACGCGCCCCGACGTCATCCGTGACGCGGCGGCGCAGGTATTTGAGGATCTGGAGAGAAACGAGGGATGAACCATGGAACTATATGAAATGTACGCCTCGCTCGGCGTGAGCCGCGCGGTCTGGGAATACGGCGAGCGGATTTTGGAGGGACTGCAAGACCGCTTTGCCGCCATCGACCGCACGGCGGAATACAATCAGGCAAAGGTCCTGCGCGCCATGCACCAAAACCGCGTGGACGCGACGTGCTTTGCCGCCACCACGGGCTATGGCTACGACGATCTGGGGCGTGAAAAGCTGGAGCGCGTCTACGCCGCGGCATTCGGCACGGAGGCGGCGCTCGTGCGCCCGCAGATCACCTGCGGCACGCACGCCCTGGCGGTGGCGCTCAGCGCAAACCTGCTGCCCGGCGACGAGCTGCTCAGCCCCGTCGGTGCGCCGTATGACACGCTGGAGGAGGTCATCGGCATCCGCCCGTCCAAATGCTCGCTGAAGGAATACGGCGTTTCCTACCGGCAGGTCGATCTGCTGCCGGACGGGTCGTTCGACTATGACGGCATCCGCGCCGCCATCACGGACAAGACAAAGCTCATCACCATCCAGCGCTCCAAGGGCTACGCCACGCGCCCGTCGTTTTCGGTGGAAAAGATCGGGCAGCTCATCGCGTTCTGCAAGCAGTGCAAGCCCGACGCTCTGTGCATGGTCGATAACTGCTACGGCGAATTTGTCGAGCGCGGCGAGCCGTCCGACGTGGGCGCGGATATGATCGTGGGCAGCCTCATCAAAAATCCCGGCGGCGGGCTTGCGCCCATCGGCGGCTATATCTGCGGCACGGCGGCGTGCATTGAGCGCTGCGCCTACCGCCTCTCCGCGCCGGGGCTGGGGCAGGAGGTCGGCGCGAATCTCGGCTTGCTGCCGTCCATGTATCAGGGCTTCTTCCTCGCGCCCACGGTGGTCGCCGGCGCGCTCAAGGGCGCGGTATTCGCCGCGAATGTGTACGAAAAGCTGGGCTTTTCGTGCGTCCCGAATGCAATAGAGTCGCGTCACGACATCATTCAGGCAGTCACGCTGGACTCTGCCGAGCGGATGCTCGCCTTCTGCCGCGGCATTCAGGCGGCCGCGCCGGTGGACAGCTACGTCACGCCCGTGCCGTGGGCGATGCCCGGCTATGATTCCGAGGTCGTGATGGCGGCGGGCGCGTTCGTGCAGGGCTCATCCATCGAGCTGTCCGCCGACGGACCGATCCGCCCGCCCTACGCCGTCTATTTTCAGGGCGGTCTGACGTGGTATCACGCCAAGCTCGGCATCCTGATGAGCCTGCAAAAATTGGTCGAAGCAGATCTGGCAAGCCTGCCGAACTGACAAAACAGCGAAATTAAAAAGGAAAGGAGTACCGTCAGTTCCGACACAAATTTGGATGCCGATCGCGCCGCAGATTTTGCGTCAGGCAAGGAAAAGCCGCAGCGAATCCTGACGGATTTGCGAGGATTTTTCCGCAGTATGGCACAAAAGATGCAAGTGAGCGGCGTCCAAAGGTGTGGCGGTGCTGACGAAAATACAAAGTTATGTGGTTTTGGTTATCAATTATCACCCTCCTCTGCTGGAGCGGCTCGGACCTGTTCTCCAAGATCGGCTGCCGGGACGCCTCTGACAAGCTGGGACATTTGAAAATGGTCATCGCCGTGGGCGTTGTGATGGGTCTGCACGCGGCATATGAGATTTTTATCGGCGGCGCGGTCGTAACGTGGCAGGTCATCTGGACATATCTGCCGGTGTCGCTGCTGTACATCGGCTCGATGACGCTGGGCTATATCGGTCTGCGCTACATTGAGCTGTCCATCTCGTCGCCCATCTGCAACGCCTCCGGCGCGCTGGTGGCGGTCATGAGCCTGCTCTCCGGCAGTCTGGACGAGGACATCACGGGCTCGACACGCGTGCTCGTCATCGGCGCGGTGGCGCTGGTGTGCGCGGGCGTGATCGGACTGGGCATCGTGGAGGCGCACGAGGACGATGCGCTGCGCGCCGCGCGGCAGGAGGCATCCAATTACAAATACGCCAAGTCGTGGCTGGCGCTGTGCCTGCCCATCGCATACTGCTTGCTGGACGCGGCGGGGACGTTTGCCGACTCGCTCGTGCTCGAAACGCTCAACGAGGACTCTGCAAACGCGGCGTATGAGCTGACGTTTTTAGCGGCGGGCGTTCTGAGCTTTATTTATGTGGTGATCATCAAAAAGGATAAGCTCGTGCCGAAGATGGAAGCGCCGAAGTACATCGGTGCGATCTTTGAGACCGCCGGTCAGTTCTCGTACATCTACGCCATCGGCGACAAGGCGCACGTCGCGCTCTCCGCGCCGATCATCTCGGCATACTGCGTGGCGTCGGTGGTGTGGAGCCGGCTGTTCCTGAAGGAAAAGCTGTCGTGGAAGCACTACGCGATGATCGCGCTCGTGGTGGCTGGCATCATCATTCTCGGCGTGTTCGACATCTGAAAAACGCTGAAATAGCACCCGGTTTGGTCGGCATTGTGCAAAATGTGCACTGCCGTCAAAACCGGGTGCATATTTTTATGCAATATTGTTTCTTTACATTATCACATTATCATGGTAAAGTATCACCATGATAACGAAGCAGTCAATGAGCTACTTCCCACACAAAAACCACCGCAATGACCATCAAGGAGGAAATGAAAATGAAAAAGATCATCGCTATCATGCTGGCAGTTCTGATGCTCGCATCCATGGCCGCCTGCGCAGGCAAGCCGGCGTCCGAGACCCCCGCAGCCGCCGAAACGCCCGCTGCTTCTGAGGAAGCCGCCGAGACCGACAAGGACTACGTCGTCGGCAAGGGCAAGCTCGTCGTCGGCATCACCGACTTCGCCCCCATGGACTATCAGGAAAACGGCGAATGGATCGGCTTTGACGCCGACATGGCAAAGGCGTTTGCAAAGTCCCTCGGCGTGGAAGCCGAGTTCGTTGAGATCGACTGGGACAACAAAATTCTGGAGCTCGACAGCAAGACCATCGACTGCGTGTGGAACGGCATGACGCTCACCTCTGAGGTCACATCCTCCATGGAGACCTCCAACGCCTACTGCAACAACTCTCAGGTCGTTATCGTTCCCGCCGACAAGGCTGCTGACTACACCAGCGTAGACGCGTGCAAGGACCTGACGTTCGCCGTGGAATCCGGCTCTGCCGGTCAGGCAGAGGTCGAAAAGCAGGGCTTCACCTTCACCGAGGTCAAGGATCAGGCGACCGCGCTGATGGAAGTCGCCGCCGGGACGTGCGACGCGGCAGTCATCGACTCGCTGATGGCGGGCGCAATGGTGGGCGCAGGCACGAGCTACGAAAACCTGAGCTACACCTTCAGCCTGAACGCCGAAGAGGGCGAGCAGTACGGCGTCGGCTTCCGCAAGGGCTCTGATCTGGCAGCAGCGCTGAACGACTTCTTCAAGAGCGCCTACGCCGACGGCAGCATGACCGCCTGTGCAGAAACGTATGGTATTCAGGCAGCGCTCATTGCTCAATAACCTGAAAACTTCCGCAAGCCATCATATACCTCCCCCGCGCTCCCCGGCGGTCTCCGCCGGGGAACGCCTGTCTATCTCCCCATTTCCTCTCACGATATAATGACTATATTTTAGAATACAGGCGGTACATCCTATGACGTTTTCCGAACAATTTCCGATCGTATTGCAGGCGCTGAATGCCGGCTTTTTGCAGACGCTCAAGCTGTTTGCCGTCACGCTCATCGGCGCGATCCCGCTGGGGCTCATCATCTCCTTCGGCTCGATGTCGCGCTTTCGCCCGCTGCGCTATCTCGTGCGGCTGGTCATCTGGGTCATCCGCGGCACGCCGCTGATGCTCCAGCTCCTGATCCTGTTTTTCTTCCCCGGTCTGGTGCTGGGCAAAAACATCTGGGGCAGCGGCGAGACGGGGCGCTTCCTTGCCTCCGCCATCGCGTTCGTGTTTAATTACGCCTGCTATTTCTCCGAAATTTACCGCGGCGGCATCCAGGGCGTGCCCAAGGGTCAGCAGGAGGCGGGGCAGGTGCTCGGCATGACGAAGGGGCAGATCTTCTTCAAGGTCACGCTGCTGCAAATGATCAAGCGCATCGTGCCGCCGATGTCCAACGAGATCATCACGCTGGTCAAGGACACGTCCCTCGCCCGCATTATTGCTTTGCAGGAGGTCATCTGGGCAGGTCAGGCGTTCATGAAGGGCAGCAACGGCATTTCCGGCGCGATCTGGCCGCTGTTCTTTACCGGCGTGTATTACCTGATCTTCAGCGGCGTGCTGACGCTCGCGCTCGGCGCGCTGGAGCGCAAGCTCGACTATTTTAAGGCGTAAGGAGGAAGGAATATGTCTGTACTGGAGGTCCGCGACCTGCACAAGCAGTTTGACCGCAGCACACAGGTGCTGCGCGGCGTGAGCTTTTCGCTGGAACAGGGCGAATGCGTCGCCATCATCGGCTCATCCGGCAGCGGCAAAACGACGCTCCTGCGCTGCCTGAACTTTTTGGAAACGCCCGACAAGGGGCAAATCCTGGTGAACGGTGAAACACTGTTCGACGCCGCCGACCCCGCCACGCGGCGCGAGTCCGAGATCCGCACCAAGCGGCTGCATTTCGGGCTGGTGTTCCAGAATTTCAATCTCTTCCCGCAGTATACGGCGCTGGAAAATGTGATGCTCGCCAGCGAGCTGCTGGCAAAGGCGCAGCCGGATTTCAAGCAGAACAAAAAAGCCGTTCTCGCGCAGCTCCGCGCGCACGCGGAGGAGCTGCTGACGCAGGTGGGGTTAAAGGACAAGATGTCTCTCTACCCGCACCAGCTCTCCGGCGGGCAGCAGCAGCGCGTCGCCATCGCGCGGGCGCTGGCGCTGAAGCCCGATGTGCTGTGCTTTGACGAGCCGACAAGCGCGCTCGACCCGGAGCTGACGGGTGAGGTACTGCGCGTCATCCGCGCGCTTGCCGACCAGCACATGACGATGATCGTCGTCACGCACGAGATGGCGTTCGCCCGCGACGTCGCCGACCGCGCGATCTTTATGGACGGCGGCGTGATCGTGGAGCAGGGGCCGGCGCATGACGTCATCGAGCATCCGCAAAACGCGCGCACGCAGCAGTTTTTGGCAAGCTACAATCAGAACGCGCTCTGAATATCCAAATTTTAATGAATATATGCAAATGCAAAATTTGCATATATTCATTTTTTATTCTGTATTTCTGCGAAATACTGCCCATTATGTGCAGTTTGACCGCATCATTTTTGAAAAAAGCGCAGATCGTTGTGCAATATTTTTCAAATTTAGGGTTGATTTTTATTCATCAAGTGTGTATACTTAGCACCATAAAGAACGCCCCACGACAGAGGGCAGATCAAATGGAGGAAACGAAAATGAAAAAACTGCTTGCAATTCTGCTGTGCCTGTGCATGGTACTGAGTCTGGCGGCTTGCGCCGGCAAGTCCACCACCACCGAGACCCCTGCGGCGACCGAGACCCCTGCCGCGACTGAGACCCCCGCGGCTGACGAAGCCCCGGCTGCCGAGGAGGCCGCTCCCACCATCTCCACCGTGAACCCCGGCAAGCTGACCGTCGCCACCTCGCCGGACTTTGCTCCGTATGAGTTCTACGCCATCGACGAAAACGGCGAGCCGAAGCTCGCGGGCTTTGACCCGGCGCTGGCGCAGTACGTCGCCGATTACCTCGGTCTGGAGCTTGAGATCATCCCGATGGACTTTGACGGCGTGCTCGCCGAGCTGGCAAACGGCACGGTCGATCTTGGCATGGCGGGTCTGTCCCCCGATCCCGAGCGTGCCGATGCGATGGAGTTCTCCGACCTCTACTACATCGGCGGTCAGTCCTTCGTCTGCCTGCAGGCGAACGCCGACAAGTTCCCCGATCTGGCAGCCACCAACGACGCTTCCCTCTCCATCGGCGCGCAGACGGGCTCCATTCAGGTGAATCTGGCTGAGGAAAACAGCCCCGATGCCGACATCGTTCTGCTGACCAAGGTCACCGACATCATCGCCGAGCTGATCGGCGGTAAGCTGGACGGCGCTTACATCGAGACCGCCGTTGCCGAGAGCTACGCCAAGAACTACCCCGAGCTGTGCGTGGCGCTGGAGGTCCCGTATGACGTCGCCGGTTCTTCCATCGGCGTTGTCAAGGGCAACAGCGAGCTGCTTGCCGGTGTCAACGAAGCCATCGCCGCCGCGCTGGCGGACGGCAGCATGGACAGCTTCGTCGCCGAGGCGAACGAGCTTGCCAGCGGCAGCGTCTACGAGGGTCTGCTTGACAACTACGAGGGCTGAGCTGTAAACTGATAGTATCTCCGACCCGATCCTCCCACCCGCGCGGCTGGGAGGATCGCGGGCGCTTTCAATGAAAGGGGAAAACCGATGCTTTCCGCTGTAAAATTCGAAAAAGTATTCCGCTATATGGACCTGTTCTGGCAGGGCGTGGCGTGCACCGTCTCGCTCTCCGCGCTGACGGTCATCTTCGGCTTCATTCTGGCGCTGATTTTGGCTGTGGCGCGCCTGTCCGATCTGAACGTGTTCCGGTTTCTCTCTACGGATGCGCAGCGGAGGCTGCAAAACCGGGAGGGCTTCTGGTACGCCCTGAGCCGCTTTAACCCCATCAAATTCATCGCAACAGCGTATGTGGAGCTGTTCCGCGCCACGCCGATGCTGGTGCAGCTCTTTGTGATCTACTACGTTGTGTTCGCAAACGTGAGCGTGCTGCCGGGCTTCAAGCTCTTCGGCTTCATCCGCTTTGACCGCTTCTTCCCGGGCGTGGTGGCGCTGGCGCTCAACTCCGGCGCGTATCTGTCCGAGATCATCCGCTCCGGCATCCAGTCGATCGACGGCGGGCAGACCGAAGCCGCCCGCAGCCTTGGCATGAGCCAGCTCAAGACGATGCGCTTCATCATCCTGCCGCAGGCGATCAAAAACATCCTGCCCGCCATCGCCAATGAGTTCGTCACCATCATCAAGGAATCGTCCATCTGCTATACCATCGGCGTGCAGGACATCATGAGCGCCGTCGCCGCCGTGAAGGGCGCGACATTCGTCATCGCCGAGCCGCTGGTCATCGCCACGGCGCTGTACTTCTGCCTGACGTTCCCGACGTCCAAGATCATCGCGCACTTTGAAAAGAAAATGAGCGCGGGCGACCGCCGCAGCGGCAATACCGGCTCGCATCCGCGCGAGCGCAAGCGCAAACTGGGCTTTGCCGGTGCAGGTGCGCAGCCCGTCGTCATGATCCCGACCGAGGAGGAGACGAAATGAGCCAGAAGCTGATCGAGGTCAAGGACCTCAAAAAGTATTATAACCGCGGCGCGATCAAGGCGCTCGACGGCGTGAGCGTGGACATTGACCGCGGCGATGTGATGGTCGTCATCGGTCCGTCCGGCAGCGGCAAATCGACGTTCCTGCGCTCGCTCAACCTGCTGGAGCAGCCCACCGGCGGCAGCATCGTCTTTGACGGCGTGGACATCACCAAAAAGCGTGAGAAGGGCGCGGACGGCAGGCTGCACAAGCTGAACATCGACCAGCACCGGCAAAAGATGGGCATGGTGTTCCAGCACTTCAACCTCTTCCCGCATATGACGATCCTCGACAATATGACCCTCGCGCCCGTGCAGGTCAAGCACATGAACAAAGCCGAGGCGGAGCAGAAGGCGCTGGGGCTGCTGGCGCGCGTCGGGCTTGCCGACCGTGCCGACGCCTACCCCATCCAGCTCTCCGGCGGGCAGAAGCAGCGTGTCGCCATCGTGCGCGCGCTGATGATGGAGCCCGAGGTCATGCTCTTTGACGAGCCGACGAGCGCGCTCGACCCCGAGATGGTCGGCGAGGTGCTGGAGGTCATGAAGGAGCTGGCGCTGGGCGGCATGACGATGGTCGTGGTCACGCACGAAATGGGCTTCGCCAAAGAGGTCGGCAACCGGGTGCTGTTCATGGCAGACGGCAAGCTCGTCGAGCAGGGCTCGCCTACGGATATTTTCGACCACCCGCAGAGCGAACGGCTTCAGGATTTTCTCGCGAAGGTGTTATAGGGCTACATCAAAAGGCGTCTGCGCATGGGCGCGGACGCCTTCTTTTTTGGAGGGTTTTATGGAAAAACAGACTTTATTTTCGTATCTCGACAAAAACGCCGCCATTTTCACGCAGCTCAGTGACGACATCTGGGAGCACCCGGAGCTGTCACTGCGCGAATACGGGGCGATGGAGCGCTACTGCGCGGCATTAAGATCGCTCGGCTTTGCCGTCGAGACCGGCATCGCGGGCGTGCCGACGGCTTTTTCCGGCACGTTCGGCTCGGGAAAGCCCGTCATCGGCTTTTTGGGCGAATACGACGCGCTGGACAGCCTCTCGCAGGAGGCGGGCGCGCTGGAGCGCAAGGCGTGTGTCCCCGGCGGCGCGGGGCACGGCTGCGGGCATAATCTGCTCGGCGCGGGCGCGCTGGCGGCTGCCGCCGCAGTCAAAGACGCGCTGAGCAAGCTCCCGGACGGCAGCGGCACGGTCATCTTCTATGGCTGCCCCGGCGAGGAGGGCGGCGCGGGCAAGGCGTTCATGGCGCGCGAGGGCGTGTTCAAGGGGCTTGACGCCGCGCTCACCTGGCACCCCGAGGACGTCAACGAGGTCGTGACCGGCACCTGCCTTGCCTCCTATCAGGTGGAGTACAAATTCACCGGCGTCGCGGCGCACGCGGCGGGCTGCCCATACATGGGGCGCAGCGCACTGGACGCGGTGGAGCTGATGAACGTGGGCGCGCAGTTTTTGCGTGAGCACATCCCGCCCCATCACGGCGTACACTACGCCATCACCGACGCCGGCGGTCTATCTCCCAACGTCGTGCAGCCACGCGCGCAGGCGCTGTATATGCTCCGCGCAGACAACGTGCCGAATATCCTCAAGCTCGCCGAGCGTGTGGACCGCATCGCGCAGGGCGCGGCGATGATGACGGATACGACTGTCGCCCGCCGCTTCATCGACGGCACAGCGGACACGCTGCCGAATGAAACGCTGGAAAAGCTGGCATACGAAAATTTTGCCGCCGTCCGGCTGCCGGAGTATACGCCGGAGGAGCGCGCGTTTGCCGAAAAGCTCTCCCGGACGCATGAAAAGGCAAAGCTGCCCGGCTTTGCCACGCTGCACGACGCAAGGATCGCCCGCTTTGTGCGCGAACAGACGCAGGATAACGCCTGCGCGCTCAACGAATTTCTCATGCCGCTGTATCATTCGAGCGCCATCGAGCCCGGCTCGACCGACGTCGGCGACGTGAGCCGCCAGACGCCCACCGTGCAGATCCACGCTGCCACTGTCCCCAACGGCACGCCGGGGCACAGTTGGCAGGAGGTGAGCTGCGGCAAAAGCTCCATCGCGCACAAGGGGATGCTGCTGGCGGCGAAGGTCCTCGCTGCCACGGCGTGGGATCTGTTCACCAAGCCCGCCGTCCTCAAAGCCGCGCAGGACGAGTTTCACGCCCTCGGCAGCACCTACACCTGCCCCATCCCGCAGGATGCCAAGCCCGTGATCGCTGGCGAGAGCATTGATTAAGCAGCAAGCCCATGCCTTCCCCATGTGGGGCAGATTCCCCCTATCAGGGGGAAATGTCCCGAAGGGACAAAGGGGGTAGGGACAGGTGGCTCGCGCAGCGAGACGGATGAGGAGAAGGGGTGTACGTTCTGAGATGCTGCCACGGTTCGGCTCAAAAACGCGATGCAGCTCAAAAATAAGAACCCGTCTCCTCATCAGTCACCTTCGGTGACAGCTTCCCCACATGGGGAAGCCTTGGACTTTCGCAAACCTGTCGGTGTGGTACGCCCCCTTGCCTCTCCCTTTGGGAGAGGTGTCCGAGCACAGCGAGGACGGAGAGGGGCAGCAACAACCCCACCGACCCTCTCAGTCGCCTGCGGCGACAGCTCTCCCAAAGGGAGAGCCAAGGGACTTCCGCAGATCCGCTCATATTGCAAAAACCGGGAGGGCTCACCCCTCCCGGTCGCGTTTTATACGATCTCCTGTTCCAGCGCGTCAAATTCCGCACTCGTAAAAAACTCCCCGATCGTAATATCCAAGCCGTCGCAGAGCTTTTTCACGGTCACGACTGAAACATCGCGCCGCCGGGCGTCCAGCAGGCTGTACACCGTAGACGCCGTTACGCCCGCGCGGTTCGCAAGCTCATTCGGGCGAATACCCCGCTCGCGGCAAAGCGCCAACACCCGCGCCGCCACGGCATCCTTGATCGCCATCCTCTACTCCATTTCCTCCGTGCGCCCCAGCAGCCAGTCGGGGCTGACCTTGAGAATATCAGCCAGTGCGTTCAGCTCTATGTCGCTGACCGGGCGCTTCTGCCCTTCCAGCAGCGACAGCGCGGGGACACTCAGATCGACCCCAGCGAGCTGAAGCTGTGCCAGCAGCTCTGTCTGCTTCATGCCGCGCGCCAGTCGCGCCTGCGTGACCCGCGCTCCGACCAGATTGCGGTCGCCGAGCGCCAATTTCCGTTTTCGCATTCGCTCACCCTACTGTATTTCCTGTTCCAGCGCGTCAAACTCCGGCGTGGCGAAAAACTCGCCGAGGGTGATACCGAGTCCGTCGCAGATGAGCTTGATGGTCAGCAGCTTCGGGTTCTGGCTTTTGCCGTACAGGATATTTTTCACGCTCGACGGCGGCAGCGCGCTGAGCGTCGCCAGCCGGTTGATGCTGATGTCCCGCTCCCCGCAAAGCTGCAAAATCCGATTCTTCACCGCCGTGATCGTGTCCATAACGGTCATCCCTTTCATCTTTCTATGAAAAAGATACCGAAATTATATAGACATAGTAGGCTATGTATGCTACTATTAGGCTATACATAGACGATTTGGAGGCGAAGCCCATGCCCGATTATCAGCAGATGTACCTGACCATGATCCGTGCGTCGGAGGCGGCGCTGCGGGAATTGGAGAGCGCGCAGGCGCAGATCATTGCGGTGCAGCAGGCGTGCGAGGAGCTGTACCTTTCGCAGAGCGAGCCGGAGCTGACGCTCCTGCCGAAAAAAGAGCCGTAAAAATTGCCCCCGGTCGGTGACCGGGGGCAATTTTTCATTCCACAGTGACGCTTTTTGCGAGGTTTCTGGGCTTATCAATATCACAGCCGCGCTGGAGCGCCATATAGTAGGCGAATAATTGCAGCGGCAAAACGCCCAGTGACGGCAGGAACATATCCTCCGTCTCGGGGATGGTGAGGATGGCGTCGGCGTTCTTTTCCATCTCGGCGCGATGCCGCGCCGTCGTGAGCGCCAGCACCTGCGCGCCGCGCGCCTTGACCTCCACGACATTGCTCATCGCCTTGTCAAACAGCGGCGAATAGGTGCTCAGCGCCACCACGAGCGTTCCCTGCTCCACGAGCGAGATCGTGCCGTGCTTGAGTTCGCCCGAGGCGTACGCCTCCGAGTGGATATAGGAAATTTCCTTGAGCTTGAGCGACCCCTCCAGCCCCAGCGCGTAATCCAGATTGCGTCCGATGAAGAAGATGGAGTCGTGATTAAAATACTGGCTGGCAAAGTGCTGGATGCTCTTGCAGTCCTGCAAAATGGCCTCCATTTTTTCCGGCAGGCGCGAGATCTCATCCACCAGCGCCTGATAGCGCTCCGGCGCAATGCGCCCGAGCAGATCGGCAAAGTACAGCGCGAGCATATCCAGCAGCACGAGCTGCGTGGAAAACGCCTTGGTCGTCGCCACGGCGATCTCAGGACCTGCCCAGGTATAGAACACATCGTCCGACTCCCGCGCGATGGAGCTGCCGACCACATTCACGATGGACAGCACCCGCGCGCCGCGCGCCTTTGCCTCGCGCATGGCGGCCATGGTGTCGAGCGTCTCGCCGGACTGGCTGATGACGAGCACGAGCGTTTTTTCGTCCACCAGCGGGTCGCAGTAGCGGAACTCAGACGCAAGCGTGACCTCCACGGGGATGCGCGCGAGCTTTTCGATGTTGTATTTGCCGATCACGCCGACGTGATACGACGAACCGCAGGCGATGATGCAGATGCGCGAGAACGCCTCCAGCTCCTGCCGCGTGAGCGTCAGGTCGTCGAGTGCGATGCGCCCGCCCTTGAGCCGCGGGCTGATGGTGCGGCGGATGGCGTCCGGCTCTTCCATGATCTCCTTGAGCATAAAGTGCGGATAGCCGCCCTTTTCCGCCGCCGAGATCTCCCAATCGACGAAGTGCCGCTCCTTCTGCACCTCCTGCTCCATCGCGTCAAACACGCGGATAGAGTCGCGCGTGAGCACGGCGACCTCGCCGTCCTCCATATACGCGACAGTGCGCGTATGCTTTACCAGCGCCGTCACGTCCGAGGCGATGAAATTGCATCCCTCGCCAAAGCCGAGCAGCAGCGGCGCGTCCTTGCGGGCGGCGTAGATGCGGTCCGGCTCGTCGGCGCAGAGAATGCCGAGGGCATATGCGCCCTCGATGCGGTGCAGGACCATGTACAGCGCGTCAAAAACGCTCTTCGTTTCGTGATAATAGAACTCCAATAGCTGCGCCACGACCTCGCTGTCGGTCTCGGACGCAAATTTTACGCCCTTCGTCTGCAAAAACTGCCGCAGCTCCAGATAATTTTCAATGATGCCGTTGTGCACCAGCGCGATCTTGCCGCCCTGGCTCAGGTGCGGATGGGAGTTCACGTCATTCGGCTCGCCGTGCGTCGCCCAGCGGGTGTGCCCGATGCCGAGCGTTCCGGGCAGCAGCGCGCCGTTTTCGGTCTTTTCGATCAGGTTTTGCAGCCGCCCCTTCGATTTGGAGAGCTGCAAGCGCCCGTCCGCGCTCACGCAGATGCCCGCCGAGTCATAGCCGCGGTATTCCAGCCGCGACAGCCCCTCCAGCAAAATGGGCGCAGCCTGCTCCTTGCCGACGTATCCAACGATACCACACATATAAAATTGTCCTCCTGAAAATTTTCAGGCAAACACGCAGTCCGTTTGTCTGCTTCCCGGTCACAGTCGTTTTGTCCCGCGGTCACCCGCGGGCTTTGTCGGCTGCGTCACGCGCCCGGGCGGCACGAGCGTGCATCCGCCGATCCGTTCGATCACACGCTTCCTCGTCATCCTGCCGATCCGATTGCAGGAACACGGCGCTTGTGGCGGTAAAACCGCGACCCTCCTTTCACTTCTGCGTTGTAGACATTATACGCGATTATCAACTGAAATGCTACTGATAAATTTCACAAAAAGCGGGCGTAGGACATTCCCTCGCCCGCGATTTTATCAAATTTGCCCTTAGACTGGGAATTGAAGCTGTTCGGGCTGCAATTCCGCCAGTGTTTTCAGCTCGCGCACCGGCTGGGCGCCGCGGGCGCAGAGCGCCTGCGCGCCGTCTGAGCCGTCGTCATTCACGAACACCGGCGACCAGCCCGCGCGCAGATTGTCAAGCGTCCCGTGCCATGTGCCGCCCGCACCGCAGGCGCACTGCGCAACGAGCGTTTTTTCACCCATGGCGTGGATGAGATGGTTGCGGCTCATGGCGCGCGGCGTGGAAAACGGCAGCTCGCAGCCACCCTCGCTCACATACAGAACGCGCGCGTGCGCCGCGCAGTCAAGAAGTCTGCCCGCCGTAAACACGATCACGCTGCCGCCAGATGCCAGACACGCCGCCTGCGCGGCGCTGTCCGCGCCGTTCGCGCCGCCGGAGGCAAGCACATAGCCCTCCTCCGCCGCCAAGCGACCTGTCGTTTCGGCAAAGCGCCGCCCGGACGCTTGCAGTGCACGCGAGCCGACCAGCGCGACGCAGCGCCGCTGAAGCAGCGCCTGATCGCCCAGCGTAAACAGGACCGGTGGGGCGCTCATGCCCATTTTTTCGGAGATCGCGGGCGGATACGCCGGGCTGATGCGTGTCACCGCGTCAAAGCCGTGCCGGTGCATCGCGGTCAGATACTCCTCCAGCCGCCGCTCGCGCGCGAGCAGCCCCGCGATGCGCGCCGCCGCGTCTGCTCCGTAGCCAAGCGCCTGCACATCCCGCGCCGTCAGCTCCCGCAGGGGGTCTGCGGGGCGGGAGGTCTGCGCGTGCGCGCGGACGGAGAGCGTGCGGAACTGCGCCATCGTTAAGACCTGCGCGTCCGCCTCACCCAGCGGGCAGCAGAGCAGCAGCAAGCCCCGCTCCGCGGCGGTCAACGGAATCTCCTTCTGCCTCGTGCCGGGGGCGCGGCAGGCTTTTTCGGCTCTTCCGCCACCAGCGTGCCGTCGTCCAGGAATTTGACCTTCTGCACCTGATAGTGCGAATATTTGGCGATCTCGTCGAGCTTTGCCTGCTCCGGGAACGTGCCGATGATGGAGATGGCGATGCCCTTTTTCTTCGCGCGCCCGGTCCTGCCGATGCGGTGGATGTAATACTCGTTCTCCTCCGGCACGTCGTAGTTGATGACCATGTCCACATCGTCCACGTCGATGCCGCGCGAGGCGACGTCTGTTGCGATGAGCACGGCGAGCTTGCCGTCCTTGAACGTGCGCATGGTCTTTTCGCGCGTCGCCTGCCGAATATCGCCGTGCAGGCAATCGGCGTCTGCACCCGCGCGGCGCAGATCGTCCGACAAGCGCTGGCACATCGCCTTGGTGTTGCAGAAAATGATACACCGCGCCGGCTGCATCGTGCGCAGCAGCTTGAGCACGATGCCGATTTTCTCCAGCGGCGGGACGGTGATGGAATACTGGTCAATATCGGGGCGGTTTTCCTGATCGGCGGGGACGGTGATCTCCACCTCGTCGCGCTGATACATCCACGACACCGTCATGACCTCCTGCGAGATGGTGGCGGAAAACAGCCCGAGATTCTTGCGGTTTTTGATCTTTTCGATGATCTTCGTCACATCGTCAAAAAAGCCCATGTCGAGCATACGGTCGGCCTCGTCGAGGATGACGGTCTTGACCTTGTCCAGCCGCAGCGTTTTGCGGTTGTAGTGATCCATGAGCCGCCCCGGCGTCGCCACGACGATCTGCGGGTGCTTTTTGAGCTGGCTGATCTGCCCCTCGATCTTCGCCCCGCCGTACACGACCGCCACGCGGATGTCCTTATAGAATTTCAAAAGTCCGCGCAGCTCGTCACAAATTTGAATGGCAAGCTCGCGCGTGGGCGCTAAAATGAGCCCCTGCAAATCCTCCGACGCGGCGTCGATGTGCTCGATCATCGGGATGCCGAAGGCAAACGTCTTGCCCGTGCCCGTGGGAGCCTTGGCGATGACGTCCTTCCACTGCATCAGCGGTCCGATCGCCTCCGCCTGAATGCGCGTGGGGTAGCCGTAGCCCTTCTGCTCCAATGCCTGTAAGATCTGCGGCGAGAGCCCGAGATCCTGAAATGTTACCTGTTCCATAGTCCTTCGTTCCTTCATCCTCTGCCGTCACGCCAGCGGGCGGGGCGACAGGTTTACATAATCAATATATGAGAAGCGCACGCCGTTTTCCTCCTGCGGTGAGGTTTCGTGCTCGATCTGCCAGTTTTCCAGCTTGTCCAGATTTGGGAAAAAGCGGTCCGCCTCCGGCGTGAGCTGCGTTTTGGTCACGCGGGCGCGCGCGCAGTACGGCAGGAGCTGCTCATACACGCTCGCCCCGCCGATGACGCACACATCGTCCGTATTTTTTCCGTGCAAAAGCGCAAACAGCTCCGCAAGATCGTGCGCCACCAGCGCGCCCTCCGCCGCAAAGCCCGCGTCATGCGTCAGCACGATGTTCTCTCGGTTTTTAAGCGGCTTCCCACCCGGAAAGGTCGCCAGCGTGCGCCTGCCTAAAATGACGGTCTTGCCCGTGGTGAGCGCACGAAAGCGTTTTAAGTCCGCCGAAATGGAAACGAGCAGCCGGTCGCGCAGACCGATGCCCCAGTTTTCCGTTACGTTTACGATCAGCTCCATACCGCCACCTCAGATCGCCACCGGGATGGGGTCGGAAAAATCTGCGTACTGATAGTTTTCCATGCGGAAGCTGTCCACCGTGAAGTCGTAGAAATTCGTGATCGACTTGTCCATCAAGAACGTCGGCGCGGCGTACTGCGGATTTTTCAGCATTTTCTCCACCAGCGGCACATGGCGGTCGTAGATATGGCAGTCGGCGATGACGTGCACCAGCTCCCCAACCTGCAAGCCCGACACCTGCGCCATCATGTGCACCAGCACGGCATACTGCACCACGTTCCAGTTGTTTGCCGTGAGCATATCCTGACTGCGCTGATTTAAGATGGCGTTCAGCGTATTGCCGCTGACGTTGAACGTCATGGAGTACGCGCACGGCGCAAGCCCCATCTCGTGCAGGTCGTGGTGGTTATAAATATTTGTGAGGATGCGGCGCGAGGCGGGGTTGTGCTTGAGGTCGTAGAGCACGCGATCCACCTGATCGAACTCGCCCTCCGGGTAGATGTGCTTGACGCCGAGCTGATAGCCGTAGGCTTTGCCGATCGTGCCGTCAGGACCTGCCCAACTGTCCCAGATATGACTGCCGAGCTCGGAAATTTTGTTGGATTTTTTCTGCCAGATCCACAAAAGCTCCTGGATGCAGGACTTATAATACGTCCTGCGCAGCGTCATGATGGGAAATTCCTCCCGCAGGTCATAGCGGTTCACCACGCAGAACTGCTTGATGGTGTGCGCCGGTGCGCCGTCCTCCCAATGCGGACGGACAGGGCGGTCAGTATCCCACACGCCGTGGTCTAAAATTTGTCTGCAAGTCTGAATATAGATCTCGTCTGCCCGGCTCATTGCCAAATCTCCCCTTTTACCGTAACTATAGTTAGTATAACATATTTCCTCCCGCTTTTGTAGTCCCATGTAAAAAATATCCCCATCCGGCAAGCCGGATGGGGATATGATCGTTTTACCGATGGAACAGACCCTTTTTCTCATACGGCTCGGACGTGATGCCCTTGAGCTCGTAGCCGGTCTTGCCGATCACCTCGCGCAGCTTCTGCTCGTCAAGCGGCTGCTCGCTGAGGATCTCGGTACAGCTCTTTGCGTGCGAGGATGTGACCTTTTTCACTGCGAAATTGTTGCGGATCGCGTCGTTGACGTGTGCTTCGCACATCCCGCACTGCATTCCTTCGATGCCCAAAATGGTTTTTGTCATGGTATGTTCCTCCGTTTCTGGTATTGCTATGGACACCCGCCGCCAGCGGGTGGCTTGTAAGGTTAAAGGTCGTCCGCGTCCTGCACCGGGGTCTCGGATTCCTCCTCCGGGCGGCCCGTCCAGCTCCCCTGCGGGTCGGTGTCGCTCGCGGGCTGGTGGACGATGCTCTCCACGACTGTGCTTGCGCGCTCGCGCCGTTTGCGTTTCATGCGTATTCCCCCTTTTCAGATAGGGTGCGCAAAAATCATGCAAACGATACGTCAGTCACTGTGATGCCCGTTTTGATCGCACGCGGGCGGGGTGAATTTGCCCTCCTGCGCGGCGTTCAGATCCGGGCGCGCCGCTGTGAGCGCGGCGGAAAACGATGCAAAATCGCGGTGACGTTCCGGCACGAACAGCTCATACGTCCGCCCCAGCAGTGAATCCTCGGCGACGAGCCGCAGCGCGTCCTGCACGGTCTTATCGACCGGCATTTTGCGCACCGTGTCCGCTGTGCGCACGCTGCCGACCTCAAACGTCATCATCCGCGCGCCGCTGAAAACTAAGATCACGCCATCCGCCAGCCGCAGCTCGTCCGCCGGGTCCATGATATATCGCAGCATATCGCACCTCACACCAGCCGGATGCGCGCGCCGCCGGCATACGCCTGCGCCGTGCCGATGCGCCGCGCATAGGGCAGCGCCGCCAGCAGCTCGCGCTCCAGCGCGTCCGCGTCGGCGGGCTCGACCGCCAGCAGCAGCCCGCCCGCCGTCTGCGGGTCATAGAAAATATCCTGAAGCGCGCGGGACGCTTCGCCCGCATCCACCGTGTGCTCGGCAAAGGCGCGGTTTCGGTACATCCCCGCCGGGAGAATACCGTCGCGGGCAAAATCCAGCGCATGATCCAGCACCGGCACGTCCGCCGTGCGAATAACGAGCTGCACATCGCTTCCCTGCGCCAGCTCGCTGCCGTGCCCCAGCAGCCCAAAGCCCGTCACATCCGTGCACGCGTGCACGCGGTATTTGACCATCACGTCACGCGCGGCTTTGTTGAGCGTGGTCATGAGCTTTATGCACAGCGCCTGATCGTCCGCGCTCAAAAGCCCCGCCTTGCCCGCCGTGGTCAGCACGCCGATGCCGATGGGCTTGGTGAGAAACAGCACGTCGCCCGGCTTTGCCCCGGCGTTCGTGAGCACGCGGTCGGGATGCACAAAGCCCGTGACGGCAAGCCCGTATTTTGGCTCGTCGTCCAAGATCGAGTGCCCGCCGGTGATGAGTGCGCCCGCCTCGTAGACCTTATCATAGCCGCCGCGCAGCAGCGCGTGCACCGCCTCGCGCGGCATAGTTTCGGGGATCGCCATGATGTTGAGGCACAGCTTCGGCTCGCCGCCCATGGCGTACACGTCCGACAGCGCGTTCGTCGCCGCGATCTGCCCGAACGTGTACGGGTCGTCGGCGATGGGCGGGAAAAAGTCCACCGTCTGCACCAGCGCCAGCTCGTCCGACACACGGTAAACCGACGCGTCGTCGCTCTTATCAAAGCCGACGAGCAGATTTGGGTCGCTATGCACGCGGATGCCCTCCAAAAGCTGCGCCAGCACGCCCGCGCCGACCTTTGCGCCGCACCCGGCACACTTTGCCAGCTTTGTCAGCTTGACCTCCGATTCCGCCATGTTATCTCTCCTTCAAAACGCCCGTATATTCCAGGATCGCCTGCAAAACGCCGCCGCCGATGGCGATGGCTTTGTCCGACGCAGTGTAGCACGCCGAGACGTCACCGCGCGGGTCAACGTCGCCCGATTTCATGCCCTTGTGCACCGGCGTGCCGTCCGGCAGGATGCCGCGCAGAACGCCCGCGATCGTGCAGCGCATCGGCTCGCCGTCCACAATTCCGGCAATGTCGCCCGCCTGCACCATCGCGCCGATGTCCAGCCTCTGCTCAAAAACGCCCGCCCTCGGCGCGCGCAGCACGCGCTCGCCGGCGTAGCCGCCAATGAGACCGGGAATGTTCGTGTTCGGGATCGCCGCGCCCGCGCGGATGACTCTGCCGAGCGTATGCCCGCGCATCGTCTCGATCACGCAATGGCAGTCCTTCCCCGCCGTAAAGCCCGGACCGACGCCGATCACGAGCGGTGCGTCGGTGATCCTCGTGCCGAGGTTGCGCTTTGCCAGCACCGCGTCCACCAGAGCGTCCGGGTGCAGCCAGCGCAGGCACTGCATCGTCTCGTCCGCCAGCACGGGGATATTCCCCGCCGCCAGCGCGCTCTCAACGTCTGCTGGCGTTTCGGCGCGCGCCGCCGTCACGCCCTCGACCTGCGTTTTGCCATAGACGATCGCCTGCGAAAAGCACACCGTCCGCCGGATGGCGGTCGGCTGCGGCAGGTCGGTCATCACGACCTTGATATGTGAGCGCCACAGCCGCAGCGCAATGCCGCTGGCAAGGTCGCCCGCGCCCCGGATCAGGACAAGCATTCTGCCCACTCCTCTCTCAGTGACGCCATGCACACCGGCGTCTGTAGTTCCTCCGCCATCGCCCGCGCAAGCTCCCGCCCGCCGGGTATGTCCGCCTGATTGAGCAGCACGCGCGTGTGCAGCGCCTCCAGATTCAGGTGCGCCGCCGCGAGCTGTGGCGTGAGGATCGTATCGGGCGAAACGCCCAGATTCTTCGCGTAAAGCTCCGCGCGGTGCGCGACCTCGCGGATGGGCTTGCCCAGCCCCGACAGCCCAAACAGGGCGATCGTCTGGTTCGCCTCCGGCGGGACGACCGGCTCATAGCTCTCGTGTGCCTTGACCGGCAGGCGCTTCGAGCCGTCCGCCTCCACGAGCACATAGTCCGCCCACTGCGCGAGCTGTGCAAAGGATGCCTCCGGCGCGGCGAGCTTGCCCTTTTCCGCCGCCTGCCCGATGCACACCACGCCGTGCGCGCCCAGGACCTCCGGCGCACGCGCCGCGTCCGCCTGCATCAGCAGCGGCAGCCCCTCCGGCGGCAGGATGCGGGTGCTCGTACAGACGATCACGCGCGCCGTGCGCCCCAGCTCGTCAGCCAGAGCCAGCATCGTGGACGTTTTGCCGCCCGAACCGATGAGCGCCGTCACGCCGGGCTGTATTTGCAGCAGCTTTGCCAGCTCCATTGCGTGACCTCCTTTGTTTTCTGGCTTTAAAATAGCACGCCGCGCGCAAAACGTCAAGAAATCCCGCCGCAGCCCTTGCCGCGCGGGCAAAAATACGCTATAATCGAACACATGAAAAGGACATTACGCCCCGTGATCTCCGTCCGGATCTTTCGGGAAGAAAAATGCTTTGGACCGGGCGTCGCCGCGCTGCTCAAAAGCATCGAAGAGCACCACTCCCTGCGTTCCGCCGCCGCCAGCATGAGCATGGCATACTCCAAAGCCTGGACGATCCTCAAAGCGTCCGAGGAAGAATTGGGCTTTAAGCTCCTGCACACCACCACCGGCGGCCGCCACGGCGGCGGCGCAACGCTCACGCCGGAAGCGCAGGCACTGCTGGAGGCATACACCGCCTACTGCACCGCGCTCAAGGCAGCCGGAACGGCGCTGTTTGAGGAACATTTTCGGGAGTTTTTGTAAAGCCCCGCGTTTCGTCGTACCGTAGGGGCGGGGCTTGCCCCTCCCCTACATTACGACTAATACTGATTCTTGATTAAAATATTTAATCAAGAATCCCGTGTGCTACGCACACTCGCATCGTGCGAATGCACGCTGCGCTGTCTCATGCAGAATCTGACGCGCCGTTGGCGCTATAAAAAGCTCTTCAAGCTTTTTAACAGATTCTAGTATAACAACTTACTCCGTCGCCATATTGTCAGAACCAAGCAAAAAAGACACGACCAAACGGTCGTGTCTTTTTTTGGAGCGGGTGACGAGGCTCGAACTCGCTACCTCCACCTTGGCAAGGTGGCGCTCTACCGGATGAGCTACACCCGCATGACAAATGCAGGTATGATTATATCAAAAAACCTGCTTTTGTCAAGTCCTGTTTCAAATTTTTTCTCAGCGCGGCGTAATGATGTCCGGCGTCAGGACGCGGGAGGTCTGCTCCGCCTCGCTCGTGTCCGGCGCGGGCTGCTCGGTATCGGGTGTCGGCTCATCCGCGGGCTGTTCCCCGTCGGGCTGTTCGGGATCTTCGGGCGCAGGCTGTTCACCGTCCGGCTGCTGTTCTTCTTCCGGCTCGTCATACTCCGGGCAGGCGGGATACGCCGAGGCATCCCAGTAATAATCATCCATCGCCGCGTCGCTGTATGTGCGCACGCCGACGCCGTCCATCAGGTCGCGCAGCAGGTCTATGTGATACCATCTGCCGTCAAGCTGTACCACGTTCCACCAGTAGCTCTCGCCGCTGCGCAGACCCTGCACGGTGCGGCAGGGAATATCCGTCTCATCGCAGAGCATCTGCCAGCATTTTGCCGCGCCCTCGCTCGTCGCCGTGCCCTCGCACAAAAGCGAGTACACCGGCGTGCGCGAGTCCTGCTGCGTATACGGGAAGCGCTCGGTCAAAAATGTGTAGAAAAGCTGCGCACGATCCGTCTCGGTATTGCAATAGCGGGTATAGACCGCCGCCGCGCTGACCGTCTCGCTCACGGCTTTTTCCATCTGCCGCATCGCCGCCGCGTCGGCGGGATAGGCGAACGTCAGCTCCACGATGCGCGCTGCGCCGCTGTCGGGGTAGAACGTGACGGTCATATCGGGCATGGACATGATCGCGCCCGGCTTCGCGTCATAGCACGCGCGCACGAGCTGCTCAAAATCACAGGGGGTGTAGTAGGAAAAATAGATCGCCAGCGTGTCCTCATAGCGCTCCGCCGCGCGCTCTAAGCGCTTTTTCAGGTCGCCGCCCATGCTGGACGACAGATACTCCAGCCGCGCGAGCTGCGCCGGAGTGCGGCGGTAGGTAATATCCACCCGCAGCTCATAATACGACACGATCAGTGAGCACGAATACGTCAGATAATCCACGGCATACGCGCCGAGCGGATCGTCCCGCCAGACGGCGCGCGCCGCGTCGGCAAGATCCTGCTCCACGTCGCCGTCGTAGCTGTACACGCGAATGATGCCGTGCTCGACGCTGCCCTCCACAAAGCTGCGGATGACGCTTTTGAGCTGCGCGTAATTCTCCGCCGTCAGCGCATCGGAGCGCGGCTTTTCCGCCGTTTCGCTGTGCGCGCGCACCTGTACATACTCCGACGGTACCGCCGCGCTGCACGCGCTGAGCGCCAGCGCCGCCGCGGCAAGCAGCACTGCCAGCCGCCGCTTCATCCCTCGCCTAAACATTGTCGGAATACCGCCCAAAGCCGTTGCCGAGCACCTGATGCGACCGCTGCAAAATAAGGAACGCCTCCGGGTCGATCCGCTCGACGAGCATTTTGAGCTGGGTGGTCTGCTGCTTGCGCACGGCGACGAGCAGCACCATTTTTTCCGCGCCTGTGTAGCCGCCGTAGCCGCTGAGCATCGTCACGCCGCGGGCGAGCTTGTCTTCAATTTCCCGCGCGATGACGGCGTAGCTGTCCGAAATGATGAGCGCCACGGTCGAATCGTTGAGACCGAAGATGACCGCGTCGAGCACCGTGGTGCAGAGAAACAGCGTCAGGGCGCTGTAGAGCGTCTTGTTGATGTCACGGTACACCACGCCCGTAAGGATGATGACGGCGCTGTCCACCGCCAGCATGAGATTGCCGACGGAAATGCTGCGGAATTTTTTGCGCAGCAGACTTGCGATGATGTCAACACCGCCCGTGGACGCCCCGGCGTAAAACACCACGCCGAGCCCCAAGCCCACCAGCACGCCGCCGTACAGCACGCCCAGCATAATATCGGTCTGCGGGGCTGGGATGCGTGCAAACAGCTCAATGAACGCCGAGGTCGCGATCGTACCCACGATCGAACCGGCAAAAAAGCGCTTGCCGAGATAGCGGTAGCCGAGCAGAAACAGCGGGACGTTGATGCCGAGTGTCAGGATACCCACGCCGCCGTCCCAGCCGAGCGCCGCACAGATGAGCATCGACGCGCCGCTCACGCCGCCGGCGTTGACCTGATGCAGCATCAGAAACAGGTCAAAGCCGATCGCGTAGCAGACGCTGCCAAACAAAATAAGCCCCAGAAAGCGCACCTCGCGCCAGATGGTTTTTCCGTTCAAGCCAGCATCCCCCCTGTCGTTACAATTCCAGTGTGATCTGCTTTTCTTCCATATCCTCCGCGCGCAGCAGCGCACCCGCCACCGGGAGCGTGCGCGAGCGGTAGCGCGCGGGATTTACGATGGACGTCTGCTCCAGCGGCAGCGCATGATCGACGAGCGCCTTGCGCTTGAGCGTCATCACGGCGACGCCCTGCGTGGCGCGCGTCGTTTTGGGCGCGAGCTGCGCCGTAGAGAACACGACCACGCGTCCCTCGGTGGAGTATACCGCCACCTCCCGCTCCTCCGGCAGCAAAATGACCGACTTGAGCGGGCTCTTATCGGAATACGCGCCGGTGAGCTTGCGGCGGTTGGATTTGGTGTCATAGCCCGACAACTCCACCTTTGCCGCCTTACCGTTTTCATACACGAACAAGATCGCGCCGTGGTAGTCCCCCGGCAGGCACGCCGTCAGGAAGCTCTCGCCCTCGTCAAAGCCGAGCTTGCCGGGCAGATAATCGCCCAGGGTCGATGCCTTACCGTCAGCAAAGTCTGAAAGCCTGCACTTATATACCTGACATTTGTCGGTGAACACCAGCAGCTCCGCGTGGTTCGTCGTCTCCTGCGTGAGCAGCGCCCCGTCGCCCTCCTTATACTTCTGCTCGCCGGACATCCGCAGCGACTGCGGCGTGATCTTCTTGCAGTAGCCCTCGCGGGAGATAAACACTGTCACCGGGTAATCCGGCTCGTCGTCCTCCTCCGGGGCGCTCTCGTCCGCGTCGTAGGCAAGGAGCGTCTTGCGCGGCTGGGCATATTTTTCCGCCACGCGCCGCAGCTCCGTCACGATGATCCTGCGGATGCGCCGCTCGCTTCCGAGCGTCTGCTCCAGATCCTCGATCTCCCGCTCCAGCGTGTCCGTCTCCTGTATTTTTTTCAGGATGTATTCCTTGTTGATGTTGCGCAGCTTGATCTCCGCCACGAACTCCGCCTGCGTCTGGTCGATGCCGAAGCCGATCATCAGATTCGGCACGACCTCGGCGTCCAGCTCCGTCTCACGGATGATGGCAATGGCTTTGTCAATATCCAGCAAAATTTTGCCGAGACCTTTTAAGAGATGAAGCCGGTCTTTCTTCTTTTGCAGTTGGAAATACACACGCCTGCGGATGCAGCCGGCGCGCCATGCCGTCCACTCGCTGAGAATTTCGCGCACGCCCATCACGCGCGGCATACCGGCGATGAGGATGTTGAAGTTGCAGCCGAACGAGTCCTGAAGCGGCGTCATGCGGAAGAGCTTCTGCATGAGCTTGTCCGGCTCTGCGCCGCGCTTCAGATCAATGGTGAGCTTCAGACCGTTCAGATCCGTCTCGTCGCGCATATCGGCGATCTCGCGAATTTTCCCGGCTTTGATGAGCTCTGCGACCTTGTCCATGATGATCTCGGTGGCGGTGGTGTAGGGGATCTCGTAAATTTCGATCATGTTCCCCTCTTTGAGATACCGCCAGCGCGCGCGGATACGGAACGAGCCGCGCCCGGAGTTGTAGATGGCGAGCATCTGCGCCGGGTCGTAGAGAATTTCGCCGCCCGTGGGGAAGTCCGGCGCGGGCAGCGTCTCCAGCAGGTCCGCGTCGGGGTTTTCGATGAGCGCGATCGCCGTCTGGCACACCTCGCGCAGGTTAAAGCTGCAAATATTCGACGCCATACCCACGGCAATGCCCATATTCGCCGACACGAGCACGTTCGGGAACGTGGTCGGCAGCAGCGTGGGTTCTTTCATGGTGCTGTCGTAGTTGTCGGCAAAATCGACGGTGTCGCTGTCAATATCCGCGAACAGCTCGGCACAGATGGGGTCGAGCTTCGCCTCGGTATAGCGGGACGCGGCATACGCCATGTCGCGCGAGTAGACCTTGCCGAAGTTGCCCTTCGAGTCGACGAACGGGTGCAGAAGCGTCTCGTTGCCGCGTGCCAGGCGCACCATGGTCTCATAGATCGCGGCGTCGCCGTGCGGGTTCAGCTTCATCGTCTGGCCGACGATATTGGCGGATTTTGTGCGGGGCTTGGTGAGAAGCCCCATCTCATACATGGTATAGAGCAGCTTGCGGTGCGACGGCTTGAAGCCGTCGATCTCCGGGATGGCGCGCGAGACGATGACCGACATGGCGTAGGGCATGTAGTTCGACTCCAGCGTCTGGCAGATCGGCTGCTCGAGCACCTCCGCCCGCAGCCCCATCACATTCGGATCGTCCTGCTTTCTGCTTTCCGGTTGTTTTTTCTTTGGCATAGTGATTCGTTCCTTTTGGTTCGTTCCTCAATGCTTTCCCGCAGGGGGAAGGTTCTTGGCTCTCCCTTTGGGCGAGCTGTCGCCGCAGGCGACTGAGAGGTTGTCGCAGATTTGCTATAAAACCCAAACCGCAAATTCAGTTTGCGGTTTGGAAAGGAAGAAACGAGCACAGAGGATAAGAAGCCTTGCTTGCAAGGATTCGTTCCGTCGTGGTCGTTTCTGACGCGCCTCCGGCGGCCCTATCTTTTCCCTTGCGCGGGAAAAGATAGGGGAGAAAAGGGCGCTGGGTTACGTTTGGTGCTTTCTGCCTCTGATTATAGGCAAGTCCCTATTTTTCAGATGTCGTTCCACACGGTGGTCACCTCACGTATTCTTACTGCGCGCCGCCTGATTCGGGGGTGTCAAGTTTGATACTAGTTGCCTTAGGGTGTATCTGAAAACTCCCAACGCACCCGGACAGCGGACCTTTTCACGCTGCGCTGCACCTTTTTTCATTGAAATACGTCAGTATTCCTGCGAAAAAATGTCTTGCTCAGCGCAAAAATTTCTCGCTGCCGGTCACATTGGGAGTTTTCAGATACACCCTAAATTCAGATGCAGAATGCACCAAACGCGTCCAAGCACTCTTTTCTCCCCAGTCTTTTCTCTTGCGAGAGAAAAGATTGGGCCGCCGGAGGCACGTCAGAAACGACCGCGACGGAACGAGCCGCCGCAAGCGACGTCTCTTATCCTCTGTGCTCGTTTCTTCCTTTC
>JALFSI010000007.1:0-39557 GCA_022779365.1 Clostridiales bacterium | reverse complement strand
TTGAGCGTGTCAAAAAAGTATTTTTGACACGCTCTCAAACGAAAACCGCTTTGCTGGGTTTTCGTTTGAGTGGGCTTGCAGTCTGCTGCGCGCATAATTTGTGTGCCGTTGGCACACAAATTCCACACTTGCAGCCTGTATTGTATTTTCTGCGACGTACACGCCGCCGCAGAAAATGATCCGAATCATTTTTGCGCCTGCGGGCGCAAAACTCTGCGAGGCTTTTTTTGACAGACTGAAAACGCGGGCTTCCAGCCGGGAAGCCCGCGTTTTTTCACATTTTATAATAGTGTATCACACTTTCGGGCGATTGACATTTTTCCGTCCGTCCTATAAACTGAAAGTGATAAATAACTTGAGGAGGATGACGATGAAAAAGCGATTTTTGAGCCTGCTGCTGGCGCTGGTGCTGTGCATCGGGCTGCTGCCCATGGCGGCAAATGCGGCAGTCGAACAGCCCGCAATTCAGAGTACCCTGTGGGATAACAGCGGCAGCGCGAACGGCGCAAAAACCTACAGCCCGGAAGACGGCTATCACTACGTCTACTTTGGGCAGTGGAAGGGCAAGCCCATCAAGTGGCGCGTGTTGGCATACCCCGAGCCGACTTACGACGGCACAGGCGGCTTTCTTCTGATGGCGGACGAGATCGTGGATGTCGTGCAGTTCGGCAGGAGCTACACTGACTATCGGTGGATAGGCAGCCAGGCAAGGGAATGGTGCGATGCCACGTTCTACAACGGCGCGTTCTCCGATCTGGAGCGGGCGCGCATCGCAGCCGCGGCAACGAGCGACCGCGGCGCAGATTTTCGTAGTGAAGCGATGCCCGGCACTCCAACCACCGTCACCTCAGGACCGTGGTATCAGGAATATATAAACATTCTGAATGGCGACCATATCTTCTTCCCGTCGTGGCTGGACCTGTTCAATACAGCTTACGGCTTTGCGCCGGATTACACAAGCCTTTCCGCTGCGCGTCAAACGCGAAAGGTCGCGCTATATGACTATGGTAACACAAAGGTAGGGTCATACTGGCTGCGTTCCTATGCGGATGACGGCGATAATAAATATGCCGGGATGATCAGCGAGGAAGGAGCGTATGCGCAGCATACCCCGGATGCACCTTCCGGCGCGCGCCCGATGCTGTATCTGAACACCGCCCGCAACAAGATATTCTTCGCCTCCGCAGCCGCGGGCGGCAAATCGGCGGATGGCATGGACAGCGGTCTGACCGCCGTGCCGAGCCTTGCAGTGGACGAATGGAAGCTGACGCTGATGGATGACAGCCGTGAAAGCAGCTTCAAGATCACGGGCAAATATTCCAGCGGCGACTATCTCTACCTCGACTATGTGGGCGCGCAGACCGGCGAAAATGAGTATATCTCCGGGCACATTTCCGATAGAGGTCTCACCCACTACGGTCGTCTTGCCAAGGTGACGGACGGCAGCGGCACGGTCAAGATCGCAAAGTCCAGCATCCCCGACGGGTCTCTTTACGTTTACAATGAGCAGTACAACGGTGATTACCGCACCGACTATGTGGGCGGCGTGCACCCCATCGTCCTCAACAACACCACGCCCACCTATGATGTGACCTATGCGCTGTCCAATATCCACTCCGGCAACACCGCACCCTACGTTGCAAAGGACACGCATATACGACCACGTTGAGTGTGACGGATGCGGACCGATATATGCTCCCTGCGGACATCACCGTCACCGTGGGCGGCACGGCGCTGACCGCCGGGACGGACTACACCTACAATGCCGAGACGGGCGAGCTCACCGTATTCGCCAAAAAGATCACCGGCGCGCTGCACATCGCGGCGGAAGGCGTCAAAAAGACGTGGGAGATCCGTGTATCCCCGGAGGACATTGATTTCGGCACTGCTGATTACGGCTACGATGAGATCGCCGCGAAGACCGTCACGATCCAAAACACGGGCAACCAGACCCTGACCCTAGAGACTCCCGCGCTTGCGCCCGTCACCGATTTTGAAATGACGCTTGGCAGCGCCTTTGGCGCAAACGGTCAGGCGGTGCTCGCGCCGAACGAGAGCGCGACCTTCACCGTCCGCCCCAAAGCCGGGCTGCGCGTTGGTCGCTACTTTGATGTTCTGCGAATCCGCGACGACACCGGCAAAGTGAACGAACCCGTATCCCTCGATTTTGTTGTTCAGGAGACCATCGTGAATATCTCGGATATTCACGGGGTGACCGTGCCGGTCACCGGCGAAACGCCTGTCGCCACGATCACGGAGACCGAACAGTACACCGGCACGGTCACATAGTCGCCGAACGACACGACCTTTTCCGCCGGGACGCAGTACACCGCCACCGTCACCCTCACGCCCAAGAACGGCTACAAGCTGGACGGCGTGCCGGAGAATTTCTTTACGGTAGACGGCGCGGTCTGCACGAACGCGGCTGGCAGCGGCGTCATCACGGCAGAGTTCCCCGCCCTCCCGTCGAACTCGCGCCAGACCCACCCCGTCACCATCGAGCAGGGTAAGCACGGCAAGCTGAAAGTGGATCGCCCGTCCGCGCCCGCCGGTGTGACCGTCACCATCACCGCAAGCCCCGACGACGGCTATGAGCTGGGCGATCTGACGGTCGTGGGCAGAAACAGCGACGAGATCGACGTCAAGTACGAGGGCGATAACCAGTACAGCTTCCGTATGCCGGTCGGCGGCGTGACCATCCGCGCCGAGTTCACCCCGCGCGGTCAGTACGGCAGCTTCGGCGACGTGGCGCGCAGCGATTACTTCTTTGACGCCGTCGAATGGGCGGCGGAGCAGGGCATCATGGACGGCGTCGGCGGCGGACTGTTCGCCCCGCACAGCGCCTGCACCCGCGCCCAGCTCGTCACCATTCTCTACCGGCTCGAGGGCTCGCCCGCCGCGTCCGCGAACCCGTTTAACGACGTAGCACGCGGCAGCTACTACGAAAAGGCAGTCGCGTGGGCGGCTGAACACGGCATCGTGAACGGCTACGGCGACGGGCTGTTCGGACCGAACGACCGCATCACGCGTGAGCAGCTCGCCTCGATCCTCTACCGCTACGCGCAGTGCAAAAAGCTGGACGTCAGCGTCGGCGAGGACACGAACATCCTGAGCTATCATGATGCCACGAGCATTTCCGACTACGCCTTCCCCGCCATGCAGTGGGCGTGCGGCGCAGGACTTCTGAAGGGCGCAAACGGCGACCTCCTCCCCAAAAACACCGCCACCCGCGCCCAAACGGCAACCATTCTCTATCGGCTGGCAAGCCTGTTGAAGTAAAGCAAAAACCAGCAACCCCCCGCCCGCGGGAATCGCGGGCGGGGGTAATTTTTTCTGTGCCACCCCAATTCGTCGTAACGTAGGGGCGGGCTTGCCCCGCCCGCTGGTGCGCACCTCCGTGTTTCTGGGGCAGCGTCGGTTTGCAGAAGTCCCTTGGCTCTCCCTTTGGGAGAGCTGTCAGCGAAGCTGACTGAGAGGGTCTGGCAGTCTGGTCATTACTGACCCTCTCCGTCCTTCGCTGCGCTCGGACACCTCCCCCAAAGGGGGAGGCAAGGGTGGATGCCGTTTCGCGGGAGGGGCAAGTCCCTCCCCTACATTACGACGATGTGGGAAAATCCGGGCGGTCGAACGACGGCTTCTCTCAGCATCACGGCATCAAAAAGCGGGGCGCTCTGGTGAGCGTCCCGCATTCTGGTACCGGCGACGGGAATCGAACCCGTATGGCGCAATGCCGGGGGATTTTAAGTCCCCTGTGTCTACCTGTTCCACCACGCCGGCGTACCCGCGTATTTTACCATCCCGCGTCGCCCGCGTCAAGGGGCGCGCCGAGAAAACGCCCGCCGTCCGTTTTGGACGGCGGGCTGATTTTCAAATTGCTCAGGCGTTGAGGTAGCGGTACAGCATCGCTACGACCTGCGCGCGTGTTGCCGCAGCGGTCGGGACGAGCTTGCCGCCGATGCCGGTGATGATCTCGTTGCGGGTCGCCCACTTCATGGCGTCCGTCGCATAGCCGGAGACCTTGGCGTAGTCGCTGAAGCCGGTCAGCGTGCCCGTTGCGGTGGGCTTGCCGGCGTAGCGGTAGATGAACGCAGCGATCTCCTGACGGCTGACGTTATCGTTCGGAGCGAACTTGTCAGCGCCCTTGCCGGTGACAATGCCCTTATTGTATGCCCACAGGACCGCGTTGTAGTAGTAAGTGCCCTTGACGACATCCTTGAACGGGTTGGCAATGCCGGACACGCTCGGCTCGCCCGCCATACGGTACAGCACGGTGACGAGCATCGCGCGGCTCATGTTGGCGTTCGGACTGAAGGTCTTGCTGCCGGTGCCGCCGACGTAGCCCTGCTTCGCCATGTACTCGATGGCATCGCCAGCCCACGACTTCACGTTCGCGGGGATGTCATTGAAGGTGACGGTGACCTTCGCCTGCTCGACCTTAAAGACGATCTTGCCGTTGTCCACTTCGATGGCGTTCCTGCCGCTCTCGCGGTAGATGGTGTAGCTGAGCTCAGCAGTCTTGACCGTGGACTTCGGCAGGAAGAACACGTCGCCCAGATCGTACTGGTCGGAGCCTGCGTTGAAGTAGAACTGGTCGCGGCGGCTCCACTGCTCGTTGTTCGTCGCGGTCTTGTAGTAGTCATACAGCGTGCCGCCGGTGACCTTGGTGAACTGGACATAGTAGCTGTCCAGCTTGGAGCTGGAAACATTCTTCGGGGTGAGCGCCTTGACGAGCTTGAGCTCATCAAACGTCGCGCCGTCGGTCGTGATGGTGACGCTGGTGCGGTCATTGACCTCGATCACGAGCGTGCCGTCCACGCTGCGGGTCGCATTCCTATACTTGCCGGTGGCGGTGAAGGGGATCTTCACGGTGTAGGCATTCGTTCTCGTGCCCGCGGTGAACACGACCGCGTCCAGATCGTCCTGCTTGCTGCTCGCGTCATAGTAGAATTTGGTGCTGCCGGAGACCTTGGAGGCCTTCGCCGCGTCGGATTCGTACAGATAGCCGTAGGAGCTCGTGCCGTAGTTGGTGGCGTCGCCGACGGTGAACTTCACATATTCCAGATCGCCGTTCGAGAACTTATCTGCAAAGAAGCTCTGGAAATCGTCCTCGCTCAGGGAGACGGTCTCTTCGGAGGAGACGTAGTAGGTGATGTCACCGCTGGACTTGCCGCCATCGTTGACACGGATCATCAGCGTGCCGGACAGATCGCGGGTGCGACCGTTCTTATCCTCGCCGCGAGCGGTGAAGGGAACGGTCACGGTGTATGCCGTGGACCTTGTGCCGGCGCGGAACTCGATCGAGTTGAGATCGTTATTGCTGGTGGTATTGTAGTAATACTTGGTACGGGACTGGACCTTGTCGGCGCGCCGGTCGCTGCTCTCGTACAGGTAGCCGTAGCTGCTCGTGCCGTAGTTCTTGGCGCTGCCGGTGGAGAACGTCACATAGCTCAGCTCGCCGTTCTTGTAGGTCTTTTCAAAGAAGTCCTGGAAATCGCTCTCGTCCAGCTCGACGGTCTCTTCGGCATCGACATAGTACTCCACGTCGCCGGAGGTCGCCTCCGCAACGGTGATGGAGACGCTTGCGGTGTAGCTCGTGCTGCCGGAGCTGTACGTCGCGGTGACGGTGCTGCTGCCAGCCTTGGAGGCATACGCCGTGATGGCGGCAGTGCCGTTGGTGAGCGCCGCGGAGGAAGCGCTGAGGCTAACAGCCGAGCCGCTCACGGAGAACGTGACCGTGCCGGTAGCGTTGCTGCCGTCGCTCTTCTTCACGACCCTCGCGGTCAGCGCGACGGAATCGTCGATCTCGACCGTGCCCGTCGGGGACTTGGTCAGGGTGATGGTGTAGGCAGGCTCAACGACCTTGATGCGTGCGCGGGCAGAATCCTTGCTCACGCCGTTGGACGTGACCTTGCAGTAATACCAGCTATCATCCTCAGCCGCCGTGCTCGGGGTGTAGGTGTTGGTGGTAGCGGTCGTGATCGCCGTGCCTCCCATGTTCGGACCAGCGGCTTTGTACCACTGATAGGTGTAAGTGCCGTTGCCACCGGCAGCGGTCACAGTCAGAGCGGTTGCATTGTCACCCACGGTGTAGGTCTTGATCGTGGTATCAGGACCAGTGACAGTCAGATCCGGGTCAGCGTTTACGGTAACGGGGATGATCTTCTCAAAGTCTGCATAGGTGACCTTCAGATACTCCGTGCCAGCCGCAACAGCGGTCACAGTCCAGGTGGGAGCATCCGCAGAAGCCGGAGCAGTCGTGTTCTTTGTGACCGTCACAACGCCCGTGCCGATAGCCGCGATCGTGAGTTCCTTCAGCGCAACCGCCGAATCAGCCACAGACGCACAGGCATGCTTCGCTTTCACGGACAGGGTCGTAGCGTCCAGAGTTGCGACCTTCTTGGTGTTGTCCGACGTGCTCAGTGCGAGGCTGGTCGGCTTTTCAAGCACCAGTTCAGAAGCAGCCGTGCAAGCCGCGCAGTCGCAGACAGCGGAAGTGTGATCCGCCGTGCAGGAGCAGCCAGAGACAGCGCAGGTGTTGCTGCACTTGACCGTAATGGTAACAGCTTCACTCGTGACGCTGTTGTTCGTTGCGGTGATCTGGGTCGTACCAGCCTTTTTCGCAACGATTGCGGCTGTGTTCGTGCTGGGGATAGCAGTTACAGTCGCAACGTCCGTGTTGGACGAAGCCCAAGTCGTATCGCCGGTAGCTTCGCCGACCGTAGCCGTCGCCACAGCACTGGCACCAATCGCCAGCGTCGTGCCGCCAGACGTTACAGCGACGCTGACGGTCGTAGCCGCCATCGCTGCCGGGATCATGGCGCAGACCATTGCCAAAACCAAGGCTGCGGCAAGCAGTCTGCTTAACGTTTTTTTCATAGTTATGTACCTCTCTTTCATTGGAACATATGAAATTCGGGATAGCTTCGCTTATACGTTAGTTTACCATAAATCTAAGAAAAATCAACCGTTTTCAGAATTTTTTAAGAATTTCGATTTTTTCCACCGCGCTGCCGGTCGTGCCGTAGGGGCGGGGCTTGCCCCGCCCGCGCAGGGTGCACCGCCAAACCTGCACAACGAGCGGCAACACCGTACAATGTCTTGTAGGGGCGGACGCCTCTGTCCGCCCGCTGCGCAACGACAAATTTGCCACAACGTATCGAAAAAACGGATGTGCAGCGTGCGGAGGGAGCGCGGCATCGACCCCTACAAACGTTTTACGGGTTTGCATTGGTGCATCCGTTTTTGCGGGTGCATTCTGCCGGGCGGACAGGGTCGTCCGCCCCTACGGGTGCGTGCGTGTTTGCATTGGTACATTCCAATCTGCAATATCGTACCGCGCGGGAGGGGTAGTACCCCTCCCCTGCGCAAATTTGATGGTTTTCGCGGATTCGCCGCAAAGCGGTTTATTTCTCCTTATAGTACAGCAGGCAGTGGCAATAGCCCTCAAACTCCGGGTCTTTGATCTGGTCGCGGAACTCCTTGCACATACATTTATTCTCCTCGGTATGCGCCAGCCTGCACGGGCAGTAGCCGCCGGTGCGCTCCAGCCCCTCCTTGATCTTTGCCACGACCGCCTTGTCCTCGTTCAGACGGACCTTCATAAAACCGCCTCGATCTCGCGCCGCAGGGCGTCCTTTTCGCGGTAGCCGACCAGCCGCTTTTCGACCCTGCCGTTTTTGATGACGAGCAGCGTGGGGATGCTCTCGATCCCGGCGCTCAGTGCAAGCTCCCGCTCCTCGTCCACGTCCACCTTGCAGAACTGCACCTGCGGCAGTTCCCGCGCGACCTCCTCCAGCACGGGCGCGAGCATCTGGCACGGACCGCACCATGTCGCCCAAAAGTCCACAACGACCGCGCCGGGCTGGTTCAGAACATCCTGTTCAAAGCTGTCTTTCGTAAGGTTCTTCATGGAAATGACCTCCTGTCTTTCTTTTTATCCATCATATCATATTCTGCCGCCTGTTGGGCGCATGATACAGAAAGTTTACAATTGCCGACAAAAACGGCAGACGGGTGTGCCGTCTGCCGTTGGGGATCATTGTGCCGTTTCCGAAAGCTCCAGCCCCGGATTGCGCTTGCGCGTATAGTCGATGGACCAGTAGCTGGAGAACACCAGCAGGCTTCTGCCGCGATAGTCCTCCAAAAGCTCCACGTCCGACGAGAGCGTGAGGTCCTTGAGGTCCTCCACCGGCGCTTTCGTGATGAAGCGAAGCTGCTCATACGGCAGCTCCTCCATGCGCAGGTCCACGCCGTACTCGCCCTTCATGCGGTACTGGAACACGTCAAATTGCAGCGTGCCCACAACGCCCACGATGACCTCCTCCATGCCGGAGTTCGGGAGCTTGAAGATCTGGATCGCGCCCTCCTGCGCGATCTGCTCCGTGCCCTTGATAAACTGCTTGCGCTTCATCGAGTCCTTGGGGCTGACGCGGGCAAAATGCTCCGGCGCAAAGGTCGGGATGCCGCCGAATTTGAACTTTTTACCGGGGACGGTGATGGTGTCGCCGATGGAGAAAATACCGGGGTCGAACACGCCGATAATATCGCCCGCGTACGCCTCGTCCACGATCTCGCGCTCCGACGCCATGAGCTGCTGCGGCTGCGACAGGCGCATTTTCCTGCCCGCCTGCACATGGAAATATTCCGCGTCGCGCTCGAATTTGCCTGAGCAGATGCGCATGAATGCCAGCCGGTCACGGTGGGCTTTGTTCATATTCGCCTGAATTTTGAACACGAACGCCGAAAAATCGGGGCTGAACGGGTCGATCACGCCGCAATCCGCCTCGCGTGCGAGCGGGCTGGGCGTCATGCGCAGAAACTCCTCCAAAAACGGCTCAACACCGAAATTGGTGAGCGCCGAGCCGAAGAACACCGGCGACAGCTCGCCGCGGCGGACCTCGTCCATATCAAAATCGCGCCCAGCGCCGAGCAGCTCCACGTCGTCCATAAGCTGCTGCTGGCGCTTTTCGCCGATGAGCGCCGCGACCTGCGGATCGTCCAGCGCAAGCTCCAGCTTTTCGGCGCGGCTCTTGCCCGAAATGCCCGAAAACAGCAGAAGCTGGCTGCCCCGGCGGTCATACACGCCGCCGAACTCCCGTCCAGAGCCGATGGGCCAGTTGCAGGCATAGGTCTCGATGCCAAGCTCGTTTTCCAGCTCGTCCAGCAGCTCAAACGGGTCGCGCGATTCGCGGTCCATCTTGTTGATGAATGTAAAGATTGGGATGTGGCGCATGGCGCAGACCTTAAAGAGCTTGCGCGTCTGCGGCTCAACGCCCTTTGCGCCGTCGATGACCATCACGGCGGAGTCCGCCGCCATGAGCGTGCGGTAGGTGTCCTCCGAAAAGTCCTGATGCCCCGGCGTATCCAGAATGTTGATGCAGAAGCCCTCATACTGGAACTGCATCACGGACGAGGTGACCGAAATGCCGCGCTGCTTTTCGATCTCCATCCAGTCGGAGACCGCCGCGCGGGAGTTCTTTTTGCCCTTGACCGCGCCCGCCTGCGCGATCGCCCCGCCGTAGAGCAGGAATTTTTCCGTCAGCGTCGTTTTGCCGGCGTCCGGGTGCGAGATGATCGCAAACGTCCTGCGCCGGGAAATTTCTTCTTTCAGGGATGCCATGTAAGTACCTCCAAATAATTTTTGTTCGCGTTGAAATGTCAGCCTACATGGGACACCCTCCAAACATTTTTGATCGACTTGCAACTGGTTTAGTCTACCACAGAGCGCGCAGATTTACAAGAAAAATCCCGACAGAACGTCGGGATTTTTCAAATATTTTGGTCACATTCCGAAATACTCGCGGTTTGCCTTGCTGTTGGCGATGGCATACCACACAAGCACCGCCAGCACCACACCCAGCAGCACCAGGCTCTGCCACAGGTTCATAAACGGCGTTTCGAGCACGGAGTTGTTGAGCACCTGCAAAATACCATAGATCGTGGTCACGAATGCCAGCACCGCCAGGCGCGGCTTCATGTAGGTAATGAAGCCCTCCTCATCAAGGCAGTCCTCCGCCGTCTTGTCCTTCGGGATCAGCAGCCCGTTTTTGAACAGGCGCTTTTCGACGAGCAGCCGCACCCAGATGTAAAAGCAATACAGCCCGCAGCCCAAAGAGATCAGGTCGAGCATCAGAAACATGGAATCGTTATTCATCGGTTTTCTCCTTTGGTTTTCTCTCAGCTATTTTCGCGCATCTGCCGCAGCACACGCCGCACCACGCCGACCAGCAAAAGCACCGCGACGACGGCAAATACCACACCGCCGATGAGACAGATGATCGTATTGCCGCTCCAGCGCTCCGCCGTGATCAGCTCCGAAAAGCTGCGGAGCATTTTGTAGGACAGGTAGGCGAGGTAGCCTCCGCAGACCGTATGGATCAGGTTGCGGCGCGTTCTGTCGCGCGCCTGCGTGACGCTTTCGGTCTTGTGCTCCGGCGCATCCGGCTTCGGCTGTGGGGTCTGCTGCTCCAGTTGATCGCGGTTTTGTTCATCCATTCTGCGTGCCTCCCGTCTGATTTACGCTTATTCTAACGCACGAATGCGCAAAAGGAAAGCCCCACAAGAAAAATTCCAAAAATGTTCACATCTTGCCCGCGCGGAACTGCTCGATCATCTCACCGGTCAGGCTGATATTGGAGTGCTCCTCCGGCAGCTCACTGCGCAAAAACCAGCCTGCCTCCGCCAGCTCGTCCTCCTGCACGCGAATTTTGTCGCTGCCGTCCAGCTCGGCATAAAAGCCCATGAGCAGCGTGTCGGTGAACACCCACGGCTGGGATTTATAAAACCGCAGATTTTTCACGCGCACGCCCGTCTCCTCCAGCACCTCGCGGTGGACGGTCTGCTCGATCGACTCGCCGATCTCGTTAAACCCCGCCACGAGCGCGTATTTTTTGAACGCCCTGCCGCGGTAGCGCGTAAGCAGCAGCCGCTCGCCGTCGTGCACCGCCACGATCACCGCCGGGCAGATCTTTGGATACACCGTCTGGTTACACGCCGGGCAGACCATCGCCCGCTCCGTCTTGCTCGGCGTCATGTGCGCGCCGCAGCGCCCGCAGAAGCGATTGGCGCGATACCAGCGGACTAAGCTCTGCGCTGCCGCGCAGGCAAACAGCGTCTCATCCGGGCGGCAGGCGCGCAGCTCCGCATCCGGCAGATACGAAAAGCCGGGGATCACCGGGTGCTGCCCGGCATACTGCCAGTAATACGCCTGCTCGTCGATGGAAAACAGATATTGCAGATCCTCGCCCGCGTCCTGAAGGCGCGGCAGCTCCACCCTGCCGTCCTCGATGTGTGCGCAGACGCGCCCGTCCTTGAGCAGCAGCAGAAAATCGCCAGCGCGCGGCGCGCGCCACGACATTTCGTTGTGATAGATATGCGGAAAAATATCCTGGATCATGCTTCCCGTCCCCCATTCCAGAATGCCTCGATCTCGGCGCGGCTCGCCTGCACCGAGCCCTGTACAAATTCGGGCTTGCCGCCGCCGCGCCCGTGCAGCGCGTCGTTCATGCGCTTGGAAAACGCGCGCAGATCCCCGCCCGCGTGACCGATGGCGTAGCGCCAGCCCGCCTCGTCGCTGCCGGTGAACACCGCGCACACGCCGCCGCAGGCGTGCATTCCAGCGTCCGCCATCTGGCGCAGCCCGTCGGCGCTGAGCTCCATAAAGAGCAAACTGTCGCCCTTGCCCGCCAGCGCCTCCGCCGCCTGCGCGATGAGCCGCAGCTCCAGCGCACCCGCGCGGTATTTGACCTGCGCAAGCTCGTCCAGCATCCGCTCCGCCGCCTGCGCCGTCTGCTGCGGCTTTGCCGAAAGCAGACCTGAAATACGCTTGTTCTGCTCCAGAATCGAGTTTACATAACTATATGCCTTGCGCCCGCAGAGCATCTCCAGCCGCACGCCGTCGTGGAATTTCTGACAGGTGAAAATTTTGACGAGCCCGATCTCGCCGGTCATGGAGACGTGCGTGCCGCAGCACGCGCACACGTCGATGGCGGGGATCGACACCAGCCGCAGCACGCCGCTTATCGGCTTTTTGCTGCGGTACACCGCGTTTGCCTTCTCTTCGCCGTCTACCCATGATACGACGATGGGCAAGTTCGCCCACACAGCTTCATTCGCCTCGCGCTCGATCTCGCGCACGTCGTCCATCGTGAGCATCCCCGAAAAGTCGATAGTCACCATGTCTGCGCCCATGTGGAAGCCGACGTTTTCGTACCCGAAGCGGCGATGGATGATGCCGCTGACGATATGCTCGCCGCTGTGCTGCTGCATATAGTCAAACCGCCGTGCCCAGTCGATCGTGCCCTGCACGGCGCTGCCGGGGGTCAGCGGCGCGTCGCAGTCGTGCACGATCTCCTCGCCGCGCGCGCGTGTGTCGAGCACACGCACGCTGTCGAGCGTGCCCGTATCGCCCGGCTGCCCGCCGCCCTCGGGATAAAACGCCGTCTGATCCAAAACAACTGCCCAGTGATCCTTTTCCGGCTCGCACGAAACGACGTGCGCGGAAAATTCCCGCAAATGGGCATCCTGATAATAAAGTCTGACCGTTTCCATCGGAACGCTCCTTTTATCTATTGTATTATCTGGATTGTATCACAAATGCGCGGCGCTGCCAACGATAAAAAAACGTTGTTGTGGTTGACAAGTGAACTCAGAATGCCTAAAATGACAATGGATGTTTGTGGGCGCGGTGCGCCCGGATGTCCCATCTGAATGATAAAGGAGTGAAGAAGAATGGACGCAGGAAGTAGTAATGGCACATCCGCAGGTCGAAGTTGCGCCGGAAATGGGCCGCCTTCGTGCGTGCCGTTCCCTCACTGCTGATTTGCCTGTGACGTGTGGCTTACTTCCTAAAGCAATCATCAAAATTTAGGAGGAAAGGTCCATGGCAGAACGAAATTTTTCCGTGGGAAATACGCTCGTCAAGCTGCTTGACGATAAAAAGTATTTCTCGCTGCGGGACGTCCTGACGACGATGAACCCCGCCGATATTGCGGCGGTGTTTGACGAGCTGGATGAATCCCGCCTTCCGCTGATGTTCCGTCTGCTGCCGAAGGAGCTGGCGGCGGAAACATTCGTGGAAATGCAGCCCGATCCGCAGGAGCTGCTTATCCGCGGCTTCTCCGATTCTGAGCTCAAAGAGGTCATCGACGAGCTATACGTTGACGACGCGGTGGACGTGGTGGAGGAAATGCCCGCCAACGTCGTGCAGCGTATCCTCACGCAGGCAGAGCCCGAAATGCGCAAGCAGATCAACGAGATCCTGCGCTACCCCGAGGACTCCGCCGGCAGCATCATGACCACCGAATATGTCTCGCTGCGCCCCGCCATGACGGTGGAAGAGGCGATTTTGCGCATCCGCCGCACCGGCATCGACAAAGAGACGATCTACACCTGTTATGTGACCCACGGGCACAAGCTCATCGGTCTGGTCACGGTGAAGGATCTGCTTTTGTGCGAGGACGATGAGGCGACCATCGAATCCATCATGCAGGAGCACGTCATCGCGGTCAATACGCTCGACGATAAAGAGCAGGTCGCGCAGATGTTCTCCAAGTATAATTTCCTTGCCCTGCCGGTCGTGGACACCGAGTTCCGGCTGGTCGGCATCGTCACGTTCGACGACGCGATGGACGTCATGGAGGACGAGGCGACGGAGGATATTGAAAAAATGGCGGCTATGCTGCCGTCCGAGCATCCGTATTTAAGGTCCAGCCCGTTTGAAATTTGGCGCAACCGTATGCCGTGGCTGCTGCTGCTGATGATCTCGGCAACGCTCACCGGCTACGTCATCACGCGCTTTGAAAACGCGCTGACATTTCTCCCCTGCCTCACGGCGTTCATCCCCATGCTGATGGACACCGGCGGCAACTCCGGCTCGCAGTCGAGCGTCACCATCATCCGCAGCATCTCGCTGGGCGAGATCGAGTTCCGCGACCTGCTGCGCGTGATGTGGAAGGAAATTCGCGTGGCAGTCCTGTGCGCCCTCGTGCTGGCGGTGGCGTGCTTCGGCAAGGTCATGCTGGTCGATCACCTGCTGCTGGGTGATGACAGCGTCACCACCACCGTCGCGCTCGTGGTCAGTCTGTCTCTTGCCGTGACGGTCTGCCTTGCCAAGCTCATCGGCTGTACGCTGCCGCTGCTGGCAAAAAAGATTGGCTTCGACCCGGCGGTCATGGCGTCCCCGCTCATCACAACGATCGTGGACTTCCTGTCCCTGCTCGTCTATTTCCGCTTCGCCGTCGCCATTCTCGGTCTCCACAGCGCCTGAACTTGCAAAAAATCGCCTGCACCCAGATGGTGCAGGCGATTTTGATCTTAATTCGTCTCGTCGGCGGTCACAAATACTTCCTTCGGCACGACGCGCCCGCAGACGGGGCAAAAATGTCCCAGACTACGGTAGTTGAAGCAGCTTGGGCAGACGCCCTTGAAAATTCTGCCGGAAGCCGTGTACGGCGTGATCTTTTCGCCGCACTGCGGGCAATATTCCAGCCCATAGTCTTTGATCTTTTCTTTGCTGAGCACCGCGCCGCAGGTCCGGCAGTGGAAGTCATCCAGCGGCGGCAACTTTTCGCTGAGGTCCCGCAGGTCTTTTCCGCATTTGGGGCAGAAAAGCGCGCCGACCGGCGCAAGCTCGCCGCACTGGTCGCAAAGTGCCGCGGCATCGACCAGCTTGCCGCCGCAGGTCGGGCAGAACGCGCCCTCCTTGACTTCCTTCTTGCACACTGGGCAGAAATGCCTGACCACAACGTCGGAATAGTCGGGCGCAGGCTTGTTGAGCGTGCGGCAGAGGTATGTGCCGAGCACACCCGTACCGAGCACATAGAATGGTGAAAATGCCAGTGAAAACGCTCCATCCACCCAGCCGCCGGTCTCGCGGCTGAGTACGGCATTCGTAACGAGCACTGCCAGGATCACAAGAATGGCAAGAATACCGGGAACAATAAAACCGGCTTCCGACGGCTCGGTCTCGCTTGCCAGCGCTCTGAACAGCGAATAGATCGTAATTGCGCTGGTGATCGCGCAGATGAGCAGGAACAGATAGATGACGAGCTTTGCCGCCTCCAGGCTTCGCTCTTCCGTAACTCCGCCCAGGTCTTCCAGTATATTTGCTGTTTTTGCGAGGGTCACATACTCGTCTTCCCAAAGAATAGATACGCCGATCCAATTGCAGAACAAGGTCACGATCAGGATCGACAGCGCCAAAATGAACAGAATACCGAGCTTTGCAGGGTCGTTCCGCTTCAAATCCAAGATAAAAACCTCCTTGCTGTTTTTGAATACGTGATATGCAGAAAATGCTCTCTCTTCTCCTTTCTTCAGCTTTCACCACGGCTATCGGATGAGGGGTGAAAGTGCCTCATCCGACGCCGGGTGAAAACAAAAACGCTGTGCAGGATAAACTCCTACACAGCGCATACGCGAAAGGACGCCCCAAGGCAGCGCAAAAGCACGGAACATTAAAACCTCCCCTTGTAAAAAGGGCGGTTCTCGCGTATAATATCCCATGTGGTGCGGTCTTGGACCGTTGTGTAGGTGGGTTAGCACCTGCGCAGGCTTGTGGGTGTTGGCGCACCCACAAGCTGCCGCATTTTTGTTTTCCAAGAAAATTATAACAGTAGTTTGCCGCAATTGCAAGCAGCAATTGCGCAAAACAAGATTTTTAGACAAAAACCGCCGGGAGGGATATAATCCCCTCGGCGGTTTTGATTTGCAGCACGCACTAAAGCCTCCCTTGTGTAAAGGGAGGTGGCACGGCGAAGCCGTGACGAAAGGATTGTGCGGTACGCACCTGCAAATTGGACCGCGCCAATGCGAATCCGTAAAATCTACCCCCATTGCCGTAGGGGAGGGGTTCTACCCCTCCCGCGCAGAATGCAAGCGCAAAATCGCACAGCCAAACAGCAACAACGCACCCCCCGTAGGGGTCGATGCCGCGCTCTCCCCGGCAAGACACAATTGCATAATTGCAACCGCCGTCGGCGAACACGCACCATGTCCTGTAGGTGCGTGCCGTTTCGCATTGGTGCATCCAAATTTCTAACATCGTACCGCGCGGGCGGGGTAGAACCCCGCCCCTACGCAAAACTATTCACTCTTATTGAAAATCAGGCACACCGCCTGCGCGGCGATGCCCTCTTCCCTGCCCGTGAAGCCCAAATGCTCCTCCGTGGTCGCCTTGACGCTCACGTCATTCGTTGGGATGCCCAGCTTGCGGGCGATGTTTTCGCGCATTGCGGCAAGGTACGGCGCGAGCTTGGGTTTTTGCGCGACGATGGTCGCATCAATGTTGCCGATGCGGTAGCCTGTCTCACGCAGCGCCGCGCCGACCTGTTCCAGCAGCCACAGGCTCGAACAGCCGCGATAGCGCTCGTCCGTGTCGGGGAAGAGCTTGCCGATGTCGCCCAGCGCCGCGGCGCCGAGCAGCGCGTCCATCACCGCGTGCACCAGCACGTCGGCGTCCGAATGCCCGTCCAGCCCCAGCGGGTGGTCGATCGTCACGCCGCCGAGGATGAGCGCCCGCCCTGCCGTCAGTTTGTGGACATCGTAGCCCGTTCCAATGCGCATTGTCTCCGTCTCCTTTTGAGAATTGTCTCCGCCAGCTCCAGATCGAGCGGCGTGGTGATCTTGATGTTTTCCTCCGACCCGTCCGTCAGGTGCACCTGCATCCCCAGTGCCTCCACGGCGGAGCAGTCGTCGGTGATGGGCAGCTTGTTCGTCAGCGCGTTCTGAAGCGCCGCACGCAGGATGTCATAGTCAAACACCTGCGGTGTCTGCACGGCAAATAGCTTCCTGCGCTCCGGCGTGCGCTCAATGACGCCGCCGCGCGCGAGCTTGATCGTGTCCTTGACCGGGATCGCCGGAGCTGCCGCGCCGAATTTTGCCGCCTTGGACACCGCCGCGCAGATGATCTCATCGGTCACGAACGGGCGCGCGCCATCGTGCACTGCCACGAGCTCCGTGTATTCCGACACCGCCGAGATGCCCGCCGCGACGGACTCCGGGCGGCTCGCACCGCCGCACACGACCGTGCGGACCTTGCGATAGTCCCGGCAGAGCGCCGCGACCGCCTCCAGCTCCTCGCGCCGCGCGACCACAACGATCTCGTCGATGAGCACGCAGGCGTTGAACGCGCGCAGGCTGCCCGCCAGCACCGGCTCGCCGCAGATGGTCGTAAGAATTTTGCCGCTGCCCCGCATCCGCGTGGCAGAGCCTGCCGCAACGATGACCGCCGCGCAGTACGGGTGACGGATGCGGCGCTTTAAGCGCAGCGCCTTACAGTAGAGTTTTTTCAGCTTCATAACCTCTCCTTACAGCGCGCGCACCAGCTCCTTGAACCGTGCGCCGCGCACCATGAAGTTTTTGAACTGGTCGAATGCCGCGCACGCGGGCGAGAGCGTGACCACGTCCCCCGGCACGGCGGCGTCCTTCGCCATCCGCACCGCCTGCGCAAGATCGTCCGCCTGCAAAATTTCCGGCTGACCGGGCGCGTAAGTTTCCGCGCCCGTTACCGCCGCGCGAATTTTGTCCGCCGTCGCGCCGCAGAGGATCAGCGTTTTGACGTGCGTGCAAATTTCGCCGCCGAGCGTGTCAAACGGGATGTGCTTATCGTAGCCGCCCGCGATCAAAATGACCTTCTGCGGGAACGAGTGCAGCCCCGCGATGGTGCGCGACGGGCTGCTGGCGATGGAGTCGTTGTAATACCGCACACCGCAAAGCTCCCGCACCAGCTCGATGCGGTGCTCCACGCCCGCAAAGCTGCGCGCCACAGCGTCGATGTCCGCGTCCGAGGCAAGCCCCTCCACGGCGCACGCCGCCGCCATGTAATTTTCAATATTGTGTACGCCCGGAATGCGAATATCCACCGCGTCCATGATCTTTCTGCCGTCGCGGAAGATCACGCCGTCTTGCAGATACACGCCGTGCTCCGGCACGCCGAGGCGTGAGAATTTGACCACACGCCCGCGCGCGTTTTCAGCAAAGCCGTTTGTGATGGCGTTGTCCATATTCAGAACGAGCAGCCCGTCCGGCGACTGGTGCAGGAACACATTTTCCTTCGCCGCGACGTACTCCGCCATATCGCGGTGCACGTCCAGATGGTTCGGCGCGAGATTCGTCACCACCGCCACATCCGCCGACTGCGTCATGGTCATGAGCTGGAACGAGCTGAGCTCCACGACTGCCACGTCGTCCGGCTGCATCCGCTCCGCCAGCGGCAGCAGGGGCGTTCCGATATTGCCGCCGAGCCAGACGGTCTTTCCGGCGTGCTTCAAAATTTCCGCGATGAGCGTCGTCGTGGTCGTTTTGCCGTCCGAGCCGGTCACGGCGATGAGCCTGCACGGACAGACGGCAAAAAACGCCTCCATCTCGCTGGTCAGCACCGCGCCGCGGTCGGTCAGGCGCTTGATCTGCGGCAGGTCGGGGCGCATCCCCGGTGTGCGGAAAATGACGTCCGCGTCCAGCCCGTCGAGATAGTCTGCGCCAAGATGCAGCTTTGCGCCGTCGCGCTCAAGCTGTAAGACCTCTTCATCCAGCGCCTCGCGCGGTGTTTTGTCGTACGCCGCCACGTCCAGCCCCCGCGCCAGCAGCATCCGAAGGAGCGGTCGGTTGCTCACGCCGATGCCCAGGACCGCGATGCGCTTTCCGCGCAGCGCCTCAAAATATGCCGATACCCGTTCGTTCATGGTACGGACCTCTTTTCCTGATACTTTCACAAGGCAGCACCGCACAATTGCGCCTTCGCGCTTCGGCGGATCTTTCCCGCCAATTCTGCGGTTTGAAAAGCTTGAAATACACAAAGTATTCCTGCACTTTTCAAACCTTGACTTGACGAAAAATCTCTCGCCGAATCTGCTTGTTGAATCATGCGGTGCTGCCATAAATATTATACCGCTCCGGCAAAATAAATGCAATCTGTTTGACAAACCGCCGCGCGGACGGTACAATAGTTGCGCGACCGGGACGGACAGTCGCGGGCACAGCGCCGAAAGGCCGTGCGTGAGGAAAGTCCGGGCTCCACAGGGCAAGGATAACGGGTAACGCCCGCCCAGAGCGATCTGAGGAAAAGTGCAACAGAGATATACCGCCCGCGGCGGCTCGCCGCCGCGAGCAAGGGTGGAAAGGTGCGGTAAGAGCGCACCCAATGGCGTGGAAGCGTCCATTGCTGTAAACTCTATCCGGAGCAACACCGCAGAGGAAGCAAGGCTCGCCCGGCTGCTTCCGAGAAGGTGGCTGGAACGTATTGGCAACGATACGTCTAGATAGATGACTGTCGATTACAGAACCCGGCTTATAGTTCCGATCGTAAAAGAGTTCCCGAACGCCAAGCGTTCGGGAATCCTTTTTTGTTAAGGAAACGCCGCACCCGCTGTCACAGGTTTCGACCGCATTCCCAACCGCACCGTAGGGGCGGGGTTCTACCCCGCCCCTACGGCTCTGTTGGAAGTGCGCTGCAAAACGAATCCCCTGAGCGCAAGGCGCTCAGGGGATTCGTTTTCTGCTCATCTGCTCTCGATCTTGATCTCGCCATTCTCTGCCCGCACCGCGATGCTCTGCACCGGCTCGGCGAAGCTGTCGATGATCTTCTCCGCGATCGGGTCTTCCAGAAGCTGCTGGATGGTGCGGCGCAGGTTGCGCGCGCCGTAGGTGGCGGAATACGAGCGCTTCACAAGCTCATCAAGGAGCGTATCGTCCCACGCCAGCGTAATGCCGCGCGCGTCGAGCATTCCGCGCAGCTCCGTGAGCATGATGCTGGCGATGGCGCGGAAATTCTCTTCCGTCAGGCGGTTGAAGCACACGACCTCGTCCACGCGGTTGATAAACTCCGGGCGCAGGAACTCGCCAAGCGCCTTCATCGCCTTTTCGCGGCTCTGCTCCGAAAGCGTCCTACCGAAGCCGACCGAACCGTCGCGACGGTCAGACCCGGCGTTGGAGGTCATGATGATGATGGTGTTCTCAAAATTCACCACGCGCCCCTGCGCGTCGGTGATGCGCCCATCGTCCAGAATTTGCAGCAGGATGTTCAGCACGTCCGGGTGCGCCTTTTCCAGCTCGTCGAACAGCACCACGCTGTACGGCTTGCGGCGAATTTTCTCCGTGAGCTGCCCTGCCTCGTCATAGCCGACGTAACCGGGAGGCGAGCCGATGAGCTTGGAAACGCTGTGCTTTTCCATATACTCCGACATATCCAGCCGGATGAGCGACTCGACCGACGAAAACAGCTCCGCCGCGAGCTGCTTGACCAGCTCTGTCTTACCGACACCCGTCGAGCCGACAAAGATGAACGACACCGGGCGGCGCTTGGGCGAGATGCCCACACGGTTGCGGCGGATGGCGGCGGACACGGCGTGCACCGCCTCGTCCTGCCCCACGATGTGCTGCCTGAGGTGATCTTCGAGCGAGCGAAGCTGCTCATATTCCTGCGCCTGAATTTTGCTGGCAGGGATGCGCGTCCACATTTCAATAATGCGCGCAAGATTTTCGATGGTGAGCGCCGGCTTCGGTTCTTCCTCCAGAAGTGCGATCTTCTGCTCGAGCTGCATTTTGTGGCTGCGCAGCGTCGCCATGCGCTCAAAATCGTCCGGCTGCTTTTCCGCCGCCTCCAGCAGCATATTGAGCTCCAGATCAATATCGTCGCGCTCTTTTTTCGCCGCCGCAAGGTCGCTGATGGACTTGCAGCGCAGATTCACATCCGAGCACGCCTCGTCCAGCAGGTCGATCGCCTTGTCAGGCAGGAAGCGGTCGGTGATATAGCGCTCCGACAGCACGACCGCCTGCCGCGCGATCTCCGGCGAGATGGCAACGCCGTGGAAGCTCTCGTAGTAGTGCGCCACGCCGCGCAGAATTTCGATCGCCTCGTCCATCGTCGGCTCGTTCACCGTGACGGGCTGGAAGCGGCGCTCCAGCGCGGCGTCCTTTTCGATGTGCTTGCGGTATTCGTTGAACGTTGTCGCGCCGATGACCTGAATTTCGCCGCGCGAGAGCGCGGGCTTGAGGATATTGGCGGCGTTCATCGAGCCCTCGGCGTCGCCTGCGCCGACGAGGTTGTGCACCTCATCGATGACGAGAATGATGTTGCCGAGCTTGCGGACCTCTTCGATCAGCCCCTTCATGCGGCTTTCAAACTGCCCGCGGAACTGCGTGCCCGCGACGAGCGCGGTGAGATCCATCAGATAGACCTCCTTGTCCTGCAATTTGAAGGGGACTTCCTTTTTGACGATCTTCTGCGCCAAGCCCTCGGCGATGGCGGTCTTGCCGACGCCCGGCTCGCCGATCAGGCAGGGGTTATTTTTCTGGCGGCGGTTGAGGATCTGGATGACCCGTTCAGTCTCCACCTCGCGGCCGACCACGGCGTCGAGCTTGCCGTCGCGCGCCTTCTGCGTGAGATTCTGGCAGTATGTGTCAAGGAATTTATGCTTTTTGCTCTGCTTCGGCTGCTTTTCGCCGCTGGAGCGTCCACTTTTGGGTTCAGGCTGGGTGGCGGGCAGATTCTGCTCCCCGTCCTGATTGCCGGCGTTGCCGAAGAGCTTATTGAGGAACGGGAACGTCGCCGTCTGGCTGTCCTGCTCGTCATCGTCGCCGCCGTCCTGCTCCTGCCCGGAGAGCATTCCCTCCAGCGAGCCGAGCGCCTCCGACATTTCGCCGCTCAGGTTCTCGAGATCATCGTCGGTGATGCCCATGCGCTGCATCATGTCGTCCACAGGCTTGATGCCAAGCGAACGCGCGCATTTCAGGCACAGACCTTCGTTGACGGTATTTCCGTTTTCGATCTTCGTGATGAAGATCACGGCAAGATTTTTCTTGCATTTTGAACATAAGGTCGGTTTCATAACTGGGGTTCTCCTTATATCGCGTTTCTTGAAAAGAAGTATAACATACGCTCCGCCGCCGCGCCATGTCCAAATCCCGGCGGCGCTTGCAGCTTCTTCTAGGGGATGAACAGCGAGCCGCTGCCGCCGCTGATGAGAATGGCGGAGCCGTCGGCGCGCTGGATAACGTCGGTCGCCGCGGCGACGTTATCGGTCGAGGCGTAGAGCGTCAGCGTTTCGTCATAAATGCGCAGGTCGCTCGCCGTGAGCACGGCGACATATTTGCCTGCCGCGGAAAAATCGAGAATTTCTTCACCGATGAACAGACTGCCGCGCTCTGTGCCGTCCGCGCCGAGCGTCACGACCGAGTAGCGGCTGCCCGCCTTATACATATTCAGGCAGAGCGTCAAAAATCCGCTGCCGCCGTCGTCAAAATCCTTGAGATACGCATCGGCGTAAGAATAGTGCCCAAGCACCGTGCCGTCCAGCTTCAGCCAGCTCGCCGTCGTTTCGCCGATGGCGAGAAGCGTATCGTCGGAGAGAAATTCGAGGTCGAAGATCAGCTCGTCGCCGAGCGGCAGCTCGCGCAGCGGCTCATCCTGCGTGGTGTCAAACAGCACCACGCTGCTCTGGAACATCCCCTCCTGCTGACCAAGCGCCGCCGCTGCGAGGTATTTTGCCCCCGTGCTGACGGTGCAGACCGGCAGATAGCGGCTGGACGACAGCCAGCGGTACGTTTTTGTTCCGGCGGCGTTATAGACATACAGCACCGAGCGGTAGCCGCTCTCCGACGTGGAGTAGCACACGCAGTCGTCGGGTGAAATGTCCGCGTCCAGGATCGCGCGCTCACTCGTAACCTGCAAGATCGTCCCCTTGCGGCGGCTGACGGTGCACAGGCTCGTCCCACCGGCGTCAAAGCAGAGCGCCGCGTCCTTGCCCACGCGCAGCTCCGGCAGGCTCATCTGCATTTGCAGCGACGCCTGCTCCGCGCCGTTCGCGTCCAGCACCGTCACGCCCGAGACCGACGCCAGCGCCAGCCCGTCGCCGAGCCCGGCGTAGCGGTTGCCGCTGTGCGCGTCAAACGAAAAGTGCCCGGTGTGGCTCGTTTCGGTGACGTTCAGGTACTTAAAATAGCGCCGCATAGCATCGGTATTGATGCTGTCACGGAAAAAATACAGCGCGCAGCCGCCGAGCACCAACAGCAGAATAAGCGAAAAGAGCAGAATGCGGCGCACGAGCTTTTTGCCCTGCGGCGTGTGCATTTGGGATACGTTATCCGACATGGAAGCTGACCTCCCCGTCCTCATACCAGAGCTTTGTCATATACAGCCCTCCCGGCGGCACGGTCGGACCTGCCGCCGTGCGGTCGCCGCGTGAGAGCAGCTCGCCGATGGCGTCCGGGTCGATCTTACCATCCGCCGCCCAGACGAGCGTGCCCGCCATGGCGCGCGCCATGTTGTAAAGAAAGCCGTTGGCGCACACGCGCAGCAGGATCATATCCCCCTCGCGCTCCACATCGTAATAGTAGACGTGCCGGACGGTGCTTTTGACCTCCGTGCCGACCGAACGCACGGCGGCAAAATCATGCTCGCCGACGAACTGCTGCGCCGCGCGGCGCATGACCGTTTCATCCAAATGCTTGGGATACAGCCACGCTCGGTTTACATAAAACGGGTCGCGCAGCGGCGAATTGTAAATTTGATAGGTATATTCCTTGCGCACGCATGAGCCGATGGCGTTGAAGCTGTCGGGCACGTCCATCGCGCGCATGACCGCAATATCGTCCGGCAGGTGCGTGTTGAGCGCATACGGAAGCCGGTCGGTCGGAATGCGGGCATCGGTGCGGAAATTTGCCACATAGCAGCGCGCGTGCACGCCCGCGTCGGTGCGCCCGCAGCCGGTCATATGCACGCGGTGTCCCACGACCATCTGCGCCGCGCGCTCAAGCGTCTGCCCGACGCTCACATCGCGCTTTTGCACCTGCCAGCCGTGGTACGCCGTGCCGATATACTTGAGAACGAGTGCAATGTTCCGCATAATAATTGTTCCTTAAAGTCCGTAATTTCGCAGGAGAATTGCCGCCGCGAGCACCACCGCGCCAAGCAGCAGCGCAAACACATCGCGCCGCGCGTAGCGGAGCTGATGCAGCCGCGTGCGCCCCTCGCCCCCGTGGTAGCAGCGGCACTCCATCGCCGTCGCCAGCTCGTCAGCGCGCCGGAACGCGCTGATGAACAGCGGCACAAGAATGGGCACCATCGCCTTGGCGCGCGCGATGAGATTGCCGGACTCAAAGTCCGCGCCGCGCGCCTTTTGCGCGGCGATGATCTTGTCGGTCTCCTCGATGAGCGTGGGGATAAAGCGCAGCGCGATGCACATCATCATCGCAAGCTCGTGCACCGGCACATGGAGCTTTTTGAGCGGTCCGAACAGGCTTTCCAGCGCGTCGGTGAGCGCGATGGGCGAGGTCGTATAGGTTAACATAAATGTACCAGCGACCAACATCGAAATGCGCAGCACCATAAAGATCGCGCTGCGGATGCCCTCCCGCGTGATGCGGAAGATCCAGAACGAGACGAGCGTCTCGCCGCTGGTGTAAAACAGATTGAGGACCGCCGTGAGGATGATGACCAGCAGCAGCGGCTTGAGGCTCTTGAGAATAACGGACAGCCGGATGCGCGAGGCGGCGATGACCGCCAGCAGCACGATGAGCATCATGCCGTACCCCGCCGCGCCCTTTGCCAGAAACAGCGCGACGATGTACAAAACCGTCCAGATGAGCTTTGTGCGCGGGTCGAGCCGGTGGATGACCGTATTGCCCGGGAAAAACTGCCCGAGCGTGACGTCTTTAAGCATGGCGCGCACCTCCCTGCCGGAGCTGCAAAATGACCCGCGCCGCCTGCTGCGGCGTAAAGATCGCCGTGGGCACATCCACACCGCGCCGCCGCAGCTCCAAAAACACACGCGTCAGCTCCGGCACATCCAGTCCGATCGCCTCCAGCTCCTGCGCGTGCGAAAATACCTCCGCCGGCGTGCCGCTCATTGCCACACGCCCGTCGTTCATCACGATCAGGCGGCTCACGTTCGCCGCGACCTCCTCCATGGAGTGGCTGACCATAATGACGGTGGCACCCTGCGCCGCCTGATAGTCGCGGATGTTCTGCAAAATGCTCTCGCGCCCCGCCGGGTCCAGCCCCGCTGTCGGCTCGTCAAGGATGAGCACGTCGGGCTCCATGGCGATCACGCCCGCGATGGCGACGCGCCGCTTCTGCCCGCCGGACAGGTCAAACGGCGAGCGCTCCAGCTCCGCCTGCGAAATGCCCACAAAACCCGCCGCGCGCAGCACACGCTCGTGAATTTCGTCCCCGCCGAGACCCATGTTTTTCGGTCCGAACGCGATGTCGCGGTACGCGGTCTCTTCAAAAAGCTGCGCCTCCGGGTACTGAAACACCAGCCCCACACGAAAGCGCACCTCCCGCGTGAATTTTTTGTCCTTCCAAATATCCTCGCCGTCAAACAGCACACGCCCGGAGGTTGGCTGAAGCAGTCCGTTCAGATGCTGGATGAGTGTGGACTTGCCCGAACCGGTGTGCCCGATCAGCCCCAGAAATTCACCGCGCCCTATTTTCAAGCTCACATCCCGCAGGGCGACGTGCTCAAACGGCGTGCCGGGGCTGTACAGGTGTGAGAGGTTTTGTAGCTCTAAAATCGGATTCAAGTCGTTTGTCCTCCCGATGGGGATCGTATCTACTGCTGGACGTTACGAATATATTCCAGCAAAAGCCCGGCGCACGCCTCGGCGCTGTACGCGCCGAGCGGAAAATCACAGCCGGCTTCATTGAGCGTGTATAAAAGCTCCGTCGTCTCCGGCACGGCAAGTCCCGCATTTCGCAGCAGCTCGACCTGCGAGAATACCTCGTCCGGCGTGCCGTCGGCGAGAATTTTGCCCTCGCGCATGGCGATCACGCGCTGCGCGCGCGCCGCCTCCTTCATATGGTGCGTGATGAGCACGATCGTGATGCCCTGCTCGCGGCTCAGGCGCTCGATGGTGTCAATGACCTCGCGCCTGCCCTGCGGGTCGAGCATCGCCGTCGGCTCGTCGAGCACGATGCACTTCGGGCGCATGGCGATCACGCCCGCGATGGCGACGCGCTGCTTCTGCCCACCGGAGAGCAGGTGCGGCGCGTGCGCGCGGTATTCATACATCCCCACCTGCCGCAGCGCCTCATCGACGCGGCGGCGAATTTCATCCGGCGCGACGCCGAGGTTTTCCGGCGCGAACGCTACGTCCTCCTCGACCACGTTCGAGACGATCTGGTTGTCCGGGTTCTGAAACACCATGCCGACGCAGCGCCGGATCTCCAGCAGCAGCGCCTCATCCTTCGTATCCATGCCCCAGACGTGCACGCTGCCGCCCTGCGGCAGCAAAATGGCGTTAAAATGCTTGGCGAGCGTGGACTTTCCGCACCCGTTGTGCCCCAAGACCGCCACAAAGCTCCCCTGTTCGATCGTGAGGTCAAGGTCGTCAAATACGACGTGCTCCGTCTGCCCCTCGGCGGCAGGATAGCTGTAATGCAGATGCTCCACGCGGATGGCGGAGCTTGAGTTTTGTTCGCTTCTAAGTTCCATTTATCTGACCCACCGGCCCGTACTGCCGCACGGCAATACTAAGCCGGAATCGCGCACGGGAAGCCCCAGCTCGCCGCATTGGGCGCCGCCGCCGTGCTTCTTTGTGATAAGCGTATCGAGAATGTAGCCCAGCACCGAGGGCGCAAGCCCCGTGGTGTAGGAATTGATGATGACAAACAACGGCTCGTCCGACAAAACGCCCGTGCACAGCTCCACGAATGGGAAGAGGTTTTCCTCCAGCTTCCAAATTTCGCCCGACGGACCGCGCCCATACGACGGCGGGTCCATGATGATGGCATCGTAGCGCCGTCCGCGGCGAATTTCGCGCTCCACAAATTTGGCGCAGTCGTCCACGATCCAGCGGATCGGGCGATCCTCCAGCCCGGAGGACTTCGCGTTTTCCTTCGCCCACGCGACCATGCCCTTTGCCGCGTCCACATGGCACACGCTCGCGCCCGCGGCAGCCGCCGCCAGCGTCGCGCCGCCGGTATAGGCGAACAGGTTCAGCACATTCACCGGGCGCTTTGCCGCGCGGATGGTGCGCATGATGAAGTCCCAGTTTGCCGCCTGCTCCGGGAAGACCCCGGTATGCTTAAAGTTCATGGGCTTGACGTTGAACGTCAGTTCTTTATATCGAATTTGCCAGTGCTCCGGCAGGCGGTGCTCCGACCATGCGCCGCCGCCTGTTGAAGAGCGGCAGTAGCGCGCGTCGTATTTCCGCCACAGCGGGTCATTTTTCGGCGTGTTCCAGATGACCTGCGGGTCGGGGCGCACCAGCACATACTTTCCCCAGCGCTCCAGCTTTTCGCCGCGCGAGGTGTCGAGCACCTCATAGTCCTTCCATTCGTCAGCCTGCCACATATCCCTCTCCTGCTATTCTCTATTATTGCTCGCGGATGCCCGTCGAGCCGTTCCAGCCGTCCTGCCGGGGCTGCACCGGGTCACCATCCTGCGGACGCTCGGCGGTCTGTTCGTCTGGCGTTTCACCATCCGCGTCCTCCTCGTCCTCATCCTGCGGCAGGTCCGCCTCGGTGTGGACATAGCACGGGATGTTGATCGCGTCCGCGTCCGGCGAGAGCGCCGGATAGTACCCGCTCGGCACAGCGAGATCGGGCAGCACATACGACTGATCCAACACCACCACGCCGGGGATTGGGAAGCCGCGCGCCACGTTCAGAAGCCCCGCCTTGTAGACAGTGTTGCCCTCCGCCTCGGCGCAGTATTCGTTGGCGACGTGCTCGGACTTTTTGCAAATTTCAATTTCCTTATGCGTTGTGCATTCCTCGGTGGGCACGTCGTACAGACTCAGCTCCACCGTCACCACGCGGCTGCCGCGCGGATCGGAGCGGCAGGCATCGGTCGGCAGCAGACCGCTGTCGCGGCAGACGCTGCACTCGACCACGTTCGTGGGTTTGGCAAACGAGCGATCCGTTAAGTTCTTATGCACGCGCGACATGACCTGCTGCCACAGCGAGACCGCCGGATTCGTGGTGGAATCGGTCAGCACAACCTCCTCCGGGTTATCGTAACCGCACCACACAACGCCGGTGTAATACGGCGTGTAGCCGGCGAACCAGCGGTCAAAATCGCTGGTGGTCGTGCCGGTCTTGCCGGCGACGGTCATGCCGTCCAGCTTCGCCGCCGCGCCCGTGCCGTAGCTGACGGTGTTTTGCAGCATATAGGTAATATACCACGCCGTCATATCCTTCATGGCGACGTAGGAATTTTGCGAATTATCCAGAATGACCTCTTTGCCCGTCGAATCGGTGACGCGGGAATAGGTGCGCGCCTCGCGGTACACGCCTTCGTTTGCAAACGTGGCATACGCCGCCGTCATCGCGCGCACGCTCACGCCGTTCGTAAGACCGCCCATCGCCATCGGCGCGAGGTTCACGTCGGAGAGCACCTCGCCCTTGGAGTTTACATAATCCGAAACCAGCGTGCTCAGTCCCATCTTGTCCTTGGCAAAGGCATAGCTGTATTCCGGCGTCATCTCCGCCACGAGCTTGACGGCGACGGTGTTGTAGGAATTGCACACCGCCTCGTTGACCGACACCAATCCGCGGTAAATATTGTCGGTGTTTTTCGGCCAGCACGCGCTGTCGGTAAAGGAATAGGGCGTGTCGTCATAGACCGTGGCGGGCGTGATGAGCCCCAGCTCGATGGCGGGCGCGAAGACCGACACAGGCTTGATGGTCGAGCCCGGCGAGAGCGCGCTCATCGTAGCGCGGTTATAGGTGAGGCTTCCCTCTTTTTTGCCCACGCCGCCGCACAGCGCCACAATATCGCCAGTGGCGTTATCCACGATGACCATGCCGGACTGAAGCTGCTGGGAGCTTGCAGTCTTGGGGATGTTTTCAAGGTCCTGATACACCTCGTCCAGCGCCCTCTGCACGTTCGGGTCGAGCGTACAGTAAATATTGTAGCCGCCGGTGGTGACCATTTTATAGACGATGTCGTAGCTGTAGCCCGTCTTATCGCAGAGGTCGTTTACCACATCGCGGATGACCTGATCGACAAAGTAGGTGTAATACTCTGCCTCCCCGTCGCCTGCTTCTCCGCTGGTGTTGCGGAATTGCAGCTCCTCGGCGACGGCGGCGTCATACTGTGCGCGCGTGATATACTCCTGCTCCAGCATGGCGTACAGGATGGTCTCCTGCCGTTCTTTGTTCTTTTCGGGGTTGATATAGGGGTCATAAATGGAGGGGTTATTCGTGATGCCGATGAGCGCGGCGCACTCGGCAAGGTCGAGGTCCTCCACATTCTTACCGAAATAGACCTGCGCCGCCGACTGCACACCCGAGCAGTTTTCGCCAAGCCCTATAATGTTCAGATACCACTCCAATATTTCCGTTTTGGTATACTGTTTTTCAAATTCCAGCGCGCGGAAAATTTCCACCAGCTTGCGGCGGACAGTGACCTCCTCCGCGCCAGTCAGGTTTTTGATGAGCTGCTGCGTGATGGTCGAGCCACCCGCCGTACCAGAGCCGAGGAACATCTTGACGCACGCCTTCATCGTGGTGATCCAGTCCACGCCCTGATGCTCCAGAAAGCGCTTATCCTCGATGGCGATGCAGGCGTGGATGAGGTTGGACGGGATGTCCTCATACTTGACCCAAGTGCGGTTCGCGCCGCCGTAGAGCTTTTGCAGCACCACGTCCTCGCCGGTCGTGGGATCGGTATAATAAATGACGGTCGTCTGGTCGAGCGCAAAGCCCTCCATTGAAAATTCCGTCTGCTGCGACAGGTCGTTTTTGACATACACCGCAAACAGGCAGGCGAAAATCGACATCGTGAGCACCAGCACCAGCAGTACCGTGCCCAGCACCTTCAAAGCCGTGCGCAGCACGCGGCCGAAGCCGGAGCCCGGTCTTTTTGCTTCGCCAAATTCGTTCGTTTTCGCCATTGCTCGTTCCCTCCTGCCCGCCGTACGGCGGGCGTTTACGCACAATTTCATGGTGACCCAAAATAACCGCTTTACATTATAGCACGCCTGTCAATTATTTTGGGAACAAATTGTAAATCTATTCTGTATAGCGCCCGCCCGCGCGGGAACGCTAGTAAAAACGCAGACGGGAGGGTTTTCTATGAAACGATTTCTGGTCATTCTGCTGCTCTGCGCGCTGCTCACCGGCACGGCGGCGCGCTATATCCTGCGCGAGCGCGGCGGCATGGTATGCGTGTATGACGCGCAGAGCGGCGTCTGGCAGGATACCGGCTGCCCCGCCGCGTCGCTGCCGCGGGCTGCGCGGGCGGAGCTGCTGCGCGGGCTGGTGTTTTCCACTCCCGACGCGCTCACGCGCGCGCTGGAAGCGTACTGTTCGTAAGTGCGGCGAATTTCCTCTTGATTTTGCAGCGCACAGAGGGTAAAATAGGATCAGAAAGAAACGCTGCACGGAGGGTACGCACATGAGCGAAGAGTACGGTTCTGATTTCATTTCCATCACCGACGAGGACGGCAAGGAATACGAGCTGGAGGTCCTGGCGGAGCTGGACTATAACGGCAGCCACTATCTGGCGCTCGTTCCCGCCGAGGAAGAGGGCGCAGAGAGCGACGAAGAGGATCTGGAGGTCAGCATCCTGCGCGCCGAGGAAGAAAACGGCGAGCAGATCCTGGTGACGCTGGACGATGATGACGAGCTGGAGGCCGTCTATCAGGCGCTGATGGATCTCATGTATGAGGAAGACGGCGGCGCTGAAACTGACCACTAAACTGAGTTAATTTGAAAAACGAGCTCCTGCGGAGTGCGTGACGGTCCCACTTAAACCCACATTATAATTACGGGACGCTGTACTTCGTCCGACGATCGCAGACCTCCCGCCTGCGCTTTGACGTAACGCGGACGTTGGGAGCGGTGAAGCGGATGAGAGGCGACCCACCTGCCACATCGTGCAGGTTATAATTGGGATCGCACGGCTCTCGCGGGATGATCCTCCACGTTTTTCGTGGAGGATCTTTTTATATCCGCGCTCCGGCGCGGATTTTTTGTATTTTGTGAACTTTTCATCACTTTTTACTTTTGCTACTTGCAAGCACGGCGTGGATTCGCTATAATATGCGCTGAACCGCTTTTTGAGCGAAAAACACGGAATATGAGAGGAATGATCCCATTATGAGCGCATCCCGCGAAAAGAAAGAGCGCAGGGCAGCCCCTGCTGCGCAGCAGACCGCCGGTAAAAAGTCCGGCATGAGCAAGGGTCTCAAGACCACGCTGATCGTCGCCGCGATCGCAGTGTTCGTCGCGCTGGTCGTTTTCTTCACCATGCTGTCGGGCGGCTATTTTGCTTCCCACACCACCGCCGCCGTCGTCGGCACGCATAAGCTCTCCCCCGCTATGGTCAATTACTTCTTCAAGGGCGCACAGACCTCGCTTCAGAACCAGTACGGCGACCTGTACTCCTACATCATCGACTCCAACACGCCGCTGAGCGAGCAGTATTATGATGAAGAGCAGGGCATCACCTGGGCGGATTACCTGACGGAAGAGGGTCTCAAGACCGCCGTGCGCACCTACTCCATCTACGACGCGGCTGTCGCCGACGGTGCGACGCTCTCCGAGGAGAAGCAGTCCGAGATCGACTCCACGCTGGATAACCTGGATATGTACGCCCAGCTCGGCAACTTCGGCAGTGCCAACGGCTACCTGACCTACGTCTACGGCACGGGCTGCAACAAGCAGAACTTCCGGCAGTATCTTGAGCTGACGGAGCTTGCCGCCGACTACGCCACCAACTATGAGGACAGCCTGATCTACACGCCGGAGCAGATCGCCGAGGAATACGCGGCGAACCCCAACGACTATGACCGCGTGAGCTACCGCACGTTCTTCTACTCCTACTCCGACGTGCAGGGCGACGACGCCGACATCACCGACGAGACGAAGGCGGAAACAAAGGCGCTTGCCGAGCAGATGGCGCAGGCCGTCACCGGCGAAGAGCAGTTCGTCGCGCTGTGCAAGGAAAATGCCCCGGAGGCGAGCGTCTCCTACTATGACGATGACAGCTACACGCTGCGTGAGGACTACGCCTACTCCGCCTGCCTGCCCGCAACGCAGGACTGGCTGTTTGACGCCGCGCGCGTCGAGGGTGACTGCGCCGCGCTGGAGTCCGAAGCCGGCTACTACGTTGTTTACTACATCAGCCGCTCCACGAACGACTTCCCGCTCGTGAACGTCCGCCACATCCTCATCTCCGTCTCCGACACGTCCGACGAAGCCGCGATGGACGACGCCAAGCTGAAGGCGGAGGACCTGCTGGCGCAGTATGAGTCCGGCGACAAGACCGAGGAGGCCTTCGCGGAGCTTGCCCGCACGAACTCCGCCGACACCGGCGCGGGTGACGGCGGTCTGTACGAGAACGTCTACCCCGGTCAGATGGTCACCGCGTTCAACGACTGGTGCTTCGACGCCGCCCGTAAGTCCGGCGACGTGGGCATCGTGCAGACCGATTATGGCTACCATGTGGTCTACTTCGTGGGCTACAGCGACACGACGTATCAGAGCTATCTGGTCGAGAACGCCCTGCGTGAGAACGACTACACCGCGTGGGAGTCCTCCCTGACCGACGGCGTGACCTACACCCTGAATGCCAAGGCTGCCAAGCGCGGCGGCAAGAAATAAGGAACTTTCAAAACAGGCGCAGCCAATTGGCTGCGCCTGTTTTTTTGCATATTTTCCCGATAACCGCGCACGCTAACGGAAACTGTGCGCAGGAGGGACGGCGTATGAAAAGCAAAACGGTGCGCTGCGCGCTCGCGGGCGCAGCGGCGGGATTCGTAAACGGCTTTTTCGGCGCGGGCGGCGGGATGGTGCTCGTGCCGCTGCTCATCCGGCTGGGCGGGCTGGAGGATAAAAAGGCATTCTCCTCCGCTGTGTGCATCATTCTGCCGCTGTGCCTTGTGTCCATCGGCGTGTACGCGCTGCACGGCGCACTGCCGCTGCGCGAGAGCGTGCCGTATCTGATCGGCGGCGCGGCGGGCGGCGTAGCGGCGGGGCTGCTGTTTTCCAAAATGCCCGCACGTATCCTGCATCTGGCGCTGGGCGCGCTGATCGTATTCGGCGGCGTGCGCCTGCTCGTATGCTGAGCGCGCTCATCGCCGGGGCTGCCGGTGCGGTGTGCGGCGTGCTGTCCGGCTTCGGCATCGGCGGCGGCAGTTTGCTCATGGTGTGGATGACGGCGCTGCTTGGCATGGAGCAGAAGGCGGCGCAGGGCATCAATCTGCTCTACTTCCTGCCGACCGCCGCGGCGGCGATCATTTTCCACGCGAAAAACCGCCTCATCGCATGGCGAGCCGTCCTGCCGGCGGCGCTCGCCGGGTGCGCCACCGCCGCGCTGGGGGCATTTGTGGCGGTGGGGCTGGAAATGGCAGTGCTCCAAAAGCTCTTCGGCGGCTTTCTGCTGCTTGTCGGTCTGGAAGAGGTCCTTTTGAAGGGCATTCTGCAAAAATAAACGCCGCAGGTCGATCGACCTGCGGCAATTTCTGCACTGCCTCTATTCTGCTGACCGATAGATGTGGTCGGCAAACTGATAATACGGCATCAGGAACTCGAACCCGTCGCGCACGAGCGTGAGCAGCTCCGGCGTGGTACACAGCGGATCGTAGGCGCGGCGGCACGTCAGCCCCAGCCAGCGCTTGTTGTACCACACGCCGAGCGCGTCATCCGCGTGCCCCTTGGCGCGTGCGTAGCTGTCGCCCTCAAGACGGAACGTCTGCTGCGCGTCAAAGCGGCGGATGCGCCGCTTCATCGCCGCCGGGTCGCGGTCGATCTCGCGGCGGTAGCGCGCGGCGTCCGCCGGGATCATCCAGTAGCCGAGCCCGTAGGCATAGCCCTCGCAGCCGACCTCAAACCAGAAGCACGGCGCTTCGGCATAGCCCTCGACCTCATTCTGGAACGAGAACCAGATGTGATCCTTGAGCGGTCCGCGCCCGAACAGGCGGCGCGCGTCGCGGTAAATGCGCGAGATGTGCAGATTCAGATGAAGCTGTGGATGCTGCGCGCTGAACCAGTCGAACAGGTCGCCGGAGAGCGCCTTGACCGGCTGCATGACGGTCTGGTCAAAGCGCTCCTTCTGTGTATGAAACCACGCGCGGTCGTTATGAAAGCGGATGTCCCAGAACATATCCGCCGTTGCGTCGGAAAAGCCGGTAAACATGAATTTACTCCTTTTGCAGTCTTAGGTAGGAGAGGTAGCCCTCCAAAATCAGCGACGCCGCCACGGCGTCCACGGTATTTTTACGCTTTTTGCCGTGGTAGTTGCAGTCCGACAGGATCTGGTGCGCCTCCACGGTCGTGCGGCGCTCGTCCCATAAAACGACCGGCATGCCGGTCTCCGCTTCGACCTGCGCGGCAAAGTCGCGGTAAAGCGCCGCGCGCGGTCCTTCTGTGCCGTCCATGTTGCGCGGAAAGCCCATCACAAGGCGCTGCGCGCCCTGCTCCCGCGCCAGGCGCGCGATCTCGCGCGCCGTCACGTCAGGCTTCCGGCTGTGGATGACGTCCGTCGTGCCGACGAGCAGCCCCGTATAGTCCGAGATGGCAATGCCTGTGCGCGCGTCGCCGTAGTCGATCGCCAGAACCTTCATATCCGCCCCTCCACTTCTCCTGTTTTCCGCCGTATTCTATCACAGCCGCGGCAAAAACGCAACGCGCAGCAAAAATCTTCAAAAAAAATGTAAAATACGTGTTGACCTGCCCGTCCGCGTGTGGTAAAATACTCGCACCTGCGATTTTGGGGGTTCATTGCGCCCATTTTCAGCCGCGAAAGCGCCGTTAAGTAGTTCCGGCGCTGCCTAAAATTTTTAAGAGGCGCGGTCATGCAGGGAGGCAAAAGTTTAAGGAGGTGCCGAGAAATGCGCGTGAAGATCACACTCAGATGCAACGAATGCAAGCAGAGAAACTACAACACCATGAAGAACAAGAAGAACGACCCCGACCGTCTCGAGATGAAGAAGTATTGCAGATTCTGCAAGAAGCATACTGTCCACAGCGAGACGAAGTAACGCAGTGCGCTCCGCATTGCAGAAAGGGTGAACAACATGGCTGAAGCAAAAAAAGGTAAATTCTTTGCCCGGCTGGCTCGCTGGTTCCGTGAAATGAAGAGCGAGCTGAAAAAGGTCGTTTGGCCGAGCAAGCGCCAGATCCTCAACAACACGCTCATCGTTCTTGTGTGCGTTGTGATCGTGGGCATCTTTATTTGGGTTTTTGACTTTGCCGGCAACGCGATCGTAAACGGCATCATTACCCTCGTCAAGGGTTAAGGTATCATCATGGCGGACGAAGCAAAGTGGTATGTTGTCCATACCTACTCCGGCTATGAGAATACTGTCCGGGCGACTCTGGAAAAAACGATCGAGACACGCCACCTGCAGGACCTGATCCATGTCGTTTCCATCCCGATGGAAACGGTCACCGAGATCACGGACAACGGTCCGAAAACCTATGACCGCAAGGTGTTCCCCGGCTATGTGCTGGTGAAGATGATCATGACCGACGAGGCATGGTACATCATCAAGAACATCCGCGGCGTCACCGGCTTTGTCGGCTCGGGCACGAAGCCCACGCCGCTGACCGAGGAAGAGGTCCGGCAGCTTGGCGTTGAAAAGCACGAGATCGTCGTCAGCTATGCCGAGGGCGATACCGTCAAGGTCACCGATGGTCCGCTGGCGTCCTTCATCGGCGTAGTCGATATGCTGGACGTCGAAAAAAACAAGGTTCGCGTCATTGTTTCCATGTTCGGACGCGAAACGCCTGTGGAGCTGGAGCTGGATCAGGTCGAAGTCGTGACTCCGTAAAAAACGCTCCGCAGCAGAACGTGGGAGGGGCTTGCCCCGCCAAAAATACGCGCCTGGCGCGTATCACCACTTATCATTCAGGAGGTGCTTATCATGGCACAGAAAGTAACCGGTTATATCAAACTGCAGATCCCCGCGGCAAAAGCGACCGCTTCGCCCCCTGTCGGTCCGGCTCTCGGTCAGCACGGCGTGAACATCTCGCAGTTCATCAAGGAATTTAACGAGCGCACCAAGGATCAGGCTGGCTTTAAGATCCCCGTCATCATCACGGTCTATGCCGACCGCAGCTTCTCCTTCATCACCAAGACGCCCCCGACCCCGACCCTCATTCTGAAGGCTCTGGGCATTGAAAAGGGTTCCGGCGTGCCCAACAAGGACAAGGTCGCTACCATCACCAAGGCGCAGGTCAAGGAGATCGCGGAAAAGAAGATGCCCGATCTGACCGCCAACACCATCGAAGCCGCGATGAGCCAGGTTGCAGGCACCTGCCGCAGCATGGGCATCGTCGTTGCCGACTAAAAACTGACCGAGGTGCATCGGCAGGCTGCCGAGCCTCATAACAACGTGGGAGGAACTATTCCGAATCACCACTAAGGAGGATATTACATTGTTCAAGGGTAAAAAATACGTTGACAGCGCCAAGCTGATCGATAAGAGTATGCAGTACGAAGTCGCCGACGCGATGGATCTGGTCGTCAAGTCCGCCAAGGCGAAGTTTGACGAGACCGTTGAGATCCACATCAAGCTCGGCGTTGACTCCCGTCATGCTGACCAGCAGGTCCGCGGCGCGATCGTTCTGCCGAACGGCACGGGCAAGACCCGCAAGGTCCTCGTGTTCGCGAAGGACGCGAAGCTCGACGAAGCGAAGGCTGCCGGTGCGGATTACGCAGGCGGCATGGATCTGGTCGAAAAGATCACGAAGGAAAACTGGTTTGACTTTGACGTCGTCGTCGCCACGCCCGATATGATGGGTGTTGTCGGTCGTCTCGGTAAGGTCCTCGGTCCGAAGGGTCTCATGCCCTCCCCCAAGGCCGGCACTGTGACGCCCAACGTGGAGGCTGCCGTCAAGGAGATCAAAGCCGGTAAGATCGAGTACCGTCTCGACAAGACCAACATCATCCACTGCCCGATCGGCAAGGCGTCGTTCGGTGCGGAAAAGCTGGTCGAGAACTTCAACGCCCTCATGGGCGCCGTTATCAAGGCGAAGCCCGCGGCTGCCAAGGGTCAGTATGTGCGCAGCTGCACGCTGGCTTCCACCATGGGTCCCGGCGTCAAGGTCGCTACCACGAAGTTCTAAGCACAGTTTTCTGACAAAACCGGCATTTTGCGCTTGACATTCCGGGCGCATCTGCTATAATAGTCTGGCTGCCAGAGACAGCAGGAGGCATTTTGCCGTAATGGGTCACCCATCCTGCCGAGGTTACGCTGAATGGAAACATTTCGTGTCCTCATGTCTTTCGGCATGAGGACACTTTATTTTTCGGAGGTGACACTAATGCCCAACGCAAAGGTACTGGAAAGCAAAAAGGCGATCGTTGACGCTCTGGCTGACAAGCTGCAGGCCGCAAGCTCTGCCGTGTTTGTTGACTATAAGGGGATCACCGTCGCGCAGGATACCGAGCTGCGTAACCGTTTCCGGGAAGCAGGCGTGGAGTATAGTGTCGTTAAGAACACGCTGACGAGATTCGCCGCCAACAAGGTCGGCTACACTCAGTTTGACGAGCTGCTTAACGGCACGACTGCCATGGCCAGCACCACCGGCGACCCGATCGCACCCGCCCGCGTCGTCTGCGAGTTTTCCAAGAAGAACAAGAACGTCGTTCGCATCAAGGGCGGTCTTGTTGAAGGCACCGTGATGAGCATCGAGCAGCTTCAGGGCTTCGGCGAGCTGCCCGGCAAGGACGCTCTCATCGCGCAGGTCCTCGGCACGTTCCTCGCGCCGATCTCTTCCCTCGCATTCGTTCTGGATCAGATCCGCATCCAGAAGGAAGGTCCCGCTGCGGAAGCCGCCGCAGAGTAATTTTTCAATAACACTTACATTAGGAGGATATTACAATGTCTGAAAAGATCGCTGCTCTGATCGAAGAAGTTAAGGGTCTGTCTGTTCTGGAACTGGCTGAGCTGGTCCATGCTCTGGAGGATACGTTCGGCGTTTCCGCCGCTGCTGCCGCTGTCGCCGCTCCCGCTGCCGGCGCTGCCGATGCCGCTGAAGAAAAGACCGAGTTCGACGTCGTGCTGAAGTCCGCCGGCGCTAACAAGATCGCTGTCATCAAGGTCGTCCGCGGCCTGACCGGTCTGGGTCTGAAGGAAGCCAAGGAGCTCGTCGATGGCGCTCCCAAGACTCTGAAGGAAGCCGTCTCCAAGGACGAGGCGGAGAAGATCGTTGCCGAGCTGAAGGAAGCCGGCGCCGAGGCAGAGCTGAAGTAATTCAGGTTTTTCAAAACGGGGCAGCCCATGCGGGCTGCCTCTTTTTTATGCGCTCGATTTTACATAGATTTTACTTGCCATTTACAGGGATGCTGTGATACACTGACTTCGGTCATTTTACCCAATTTCCAAACAGAGGTGCTTTTATGACGGAGCTGTTTTCAAACGTCCTCAATCTGACCTGGCAGCAGGTCGTGATGTGGCTGATCGGCGCGATCCTCATCTATCTGGCGATCCGCAAGGACATGGAACCCTCGCTGCTGCTGCCGATGGGCTTCGGCGCGATTTTGGTGAACCTGCCGCTCTCCGGCGCGGTCACGCAGGTATACGACGGCGTGGCGGAGGTCGGCGCGATCGACGTGCTGTTCGGCGCGGGCATTGCCAATGAGCTGTTCCCGCTGCTGCTGTTTGTCGGCATCGGCGCGATGATCGACTTTGAGCCGCTGCTCACGAACCCCAAGCTGATGATCTTCGGCGCGGCGGCGCAGTTCGGCATTTTCTTTACGTTCAGTCTTGCCGCCCTGCTGGGCTTTGACATCAAGGATGCCGCGTCCATCGGCATCATCGGCGCGGCAGACGGTCCGACATCCATTTTCGTGGCGAACTATCTGGGCTCTAACTACATCGGCGCGATCATGGTCGCGGCGTATTCCTACATGGCGCTCGTGCCGCTCGTGCAGCCGCCGGTCATCCGCCTGCTCACCACCAGGCAGGAGCGGATGATCCGTATGCCGTATAAGCAGCGCAGCATCTCCAAGCTTGCGAAGATCCTCTTCCCCATCGTCATCACCGTCGTGACGGGCATCGTCTCGCCGCGCAGCGTCGCGCTCGTGGGCTTTTTGATGTTCGGCAACCTCATCCGCGTCTGCGGCGTACTCGACTCGCTGTCGGAAACGGCGCAGAAGGTGCTTTCCAACCTCATCACACTGTTTTTGGGGCTCACCATTGCCACCAAGATGCAGGCGCAGTATTTCCTCACCAAGGAGACGCTGCTCATTCTGGCGCTGGGTCTGGTCGCGTTCGTGTTTGATACCGCCGGCGGCGTGATGGTCGCAAAGGTCATCAACCTCTTCCTGCCGCAGGGCAAGAAGATCAATCCCATGATCGGCGCGGCAGGCATTTCGGCGTTCCCGATGTCCTCCCGCGTGGTGCACAAAATGGGGCTGAAGGAAGACCCGAACAACTTCCTGCTGATGCACGCGGCAGGCGTCAATGTTTCCGGGCAGATCGCGTCGGTCATCGCGGGTGGTCTGCTGCTGAATCTGCTGAGCTAATACTAGAATCTGTTAAAAAGCTTGAAGAGCTTTTTATAGCGCCAACGGCGCGTCAGATTCTGCATGAGACGGCGCAGCGTGCATTCGCACGATGCGAGTGTGCGTAGCACACGGGATTCTTGATTAAATATTTTAATC
>JALFSI010000036.1:0-50007 GCA_022779365.1 Clostridiales bacterium | reverse complement strand
ATTTGTACGCAGAAGCTCCTGTTCCGCCGCGCTGAATTTTTTCCTTGTTCCCATAGCCGTCTCCTTCTTCCTGCCTTCAGTATACCATGTTTCGCGCCGCTATGGGTCATTTCCTTGTCCACTTCTTGGGGTATAGTTTACTGTAAACTGCTGAGGAGCGGGTGGAAACAATGGAGCTGAATGGGCCGGAACAGATACCTGATTGGAATAAACGGGGCGGAAACGCCCGAAAGCACTGGAAAGCAAGCACTGACCGCAGCTCATAACCCGGAGGTCGGGGGGTCAAATCCCTCTCCCGCAACCATAAAAAGTTCTGAAATCGATTGATTTCAGAACTTTTTCTTTTGCTTTTGGCATGCAATAATTTGATGTTTTCAAACAACCTATAAGGCTAACTCATTTGTACGACAAAAATACGACAGTTTTGCAAAAATGGAGGGAGGAAGAGCATTTAAGCTCTCTCTCCCTCCGTTGTCTGTACAGCCTCCAATGCCAGCCTTAATGTGTCTGCCGTTGTGTGGTTATAGACCCGTTCCAGCATTCTGGTATCGCAATGTCCGAGCAGGTCTGCGATCAAATGCTGGGGAACGCCCTGCGCCGACCAGAGCGTCGCTCTGGTATGCCGCAGTTCATGTGGTGTCAGAAGTGGAATCTTCGAATGTGCCTTCACCAGTGCCCGCATAAAAGGCTTGTATTCGCGCTCATACCAATTTCGAGGAATATATGCTTTTCCCTCGGGGCTGTGAAAGATATATTCTGCCTCGACAGTTCTCTCGTTTTCGCCGGAAGAAATCGTGATGGTTTTCGGTTCGGCTTTCAGCCTTGCAAGCAGACGCGGCTCTAAGATTGGAATTTCCCGATGGCGATAGCCGTTTTTCAGTCCGGCGGCAATCAAAGTCTCCCCGCTGTCCTTTGAATTGACAGATACTAAGCCCTGATTGATGTGCAGAATCCCGTGCTCGGCATCAAAATCTTCAAAACGCAAGCCCAGCAGTTCACTTCTGGAACAGCCCGTTTCCATCAGCAGCATGATTGCAAGCCCCTTTGGATGGTTGACAGCAAATTCGTATGTGGCATCATATTCCTGCTGGGAAAACGCAGGCTTTTCAATCAGAGTACCATCCCGCGCCTATTATAAGGCACAGCCGCTCATCTAGGAGCGGCTGTGCCGGTTATTTGTCTCTTGCCGTATCGTAGGTCATGTAACACCGCACTTTTTCCGCCGAAGGGCAGTGCTCATCAAAGGTCAACGACAGCCATGTTTTCAGTAATTCGATCGACAGCTTTTCACCGATCGTGAAAGCGCCGATACAGGCAATGTTGGCATCGTTGCTGAGTATCGCACGCTGCGCGGAATAGATGTCCGTAAGAAGCGCTGCGTAAGCACCTTTGACTTTGTTTGCAGCAATACACATCCCGATCCCAGTCCCACAGAGCAGTACGCCGCGCTCCGCCTCGCCCGCTGCAACGGCCTCCGCTACGCGGATCGCGGTATTGGCGTAGATCGGGTCGGTACTGCCAAAATCAACAGTCTCCCAGCCGGCGTCTGCGGCGGCCTTCATCAACGTTGTCTTCAGTTCAGCCGCGTTGGGGTCACACCCGAAAATAACCTTCATATTCTCTCATCCTTCTCCTTTTCAGCTCTTTACAGCACCCGCAGTCAGACCCTTAACAAGCTGTTCCTGGAAAATGAAATAAACGATGACAACTGGGATGATCACCAACATCAAGCCTGCGCAGATCAGCCCATAGTGCTGTACATACTGCCCGCGCAGATTGAAGCATGACAGGTTCAGCGTCTGAAGCTTGGGCGTGGGAATCAGGACCATGGAGATCAGCAGGTCGTTCCAAATGTTCACAAAGGCGAAGATCGCAACCGTGGCAAGACCTGGCTTGCATAAGGGCAGCACGATGCTGAAGAAAGCTCTTGTCCGGCTGCAGCCATCGATGCGCGCGGCCTCCTCGATCTCCTTTGGAAGTCCTTTCATAAACGAGACAAGAATAAAGACGCTGAACGAGATCTCCGATGCGGTGTAGGTCAGGATGACCCCAGAGCGGGTGTTGACCAATCCGGCAAAACGCAGAATGATCAGCAGTGGGATGATGACGGCATGAATCGGGATCATAATGCCGAGCGTGTAGAAATTATACAGCCCTCTTTTCGGCAGAACCCTCGCGATGACATAGCCAGACCGATGCCGCGAATGTCACCGATCTCCGGGTGGTGCGCCTGCATCTTCTTCAGGCGCATCACAAAATATTCGCCGATCTCCGTGCAGTTTTGCAGGAGAGCGTCCCGGTCGATGATCTCCAGCGTTTTAAGGGCTGCGGCAAAGCTGATCATATTATTCTGGAAGGTGTTCATGTCCTCCATGAGGTTCTCAAAACCGACCAGCCTAACATCGCCCTGCGCATCATCACCCTCAAAGTGCTTTGGTGTCAGGAGCATGCGGATCTTGTTAAAGCCGTATTTTTGATAGGACGTTAGTGTCTGGGTACGGACCTCCTCGGGACGATAGGTCCAGCCATAGCCGGTGGTCCCGAGCGGAAAAAACGGCGTCCCGTCGGCATAGGAAAAATGGTACTGCTTATCTACATGGACAGGACCGTGATTGCCGGCCGACGGAGCAATACACACAAAGCTGCCTGTCCGGCGGTCGAGCGCGCTGTCAGAGGAAGCGGTCTGAAAGGAATATGGCCCCAGATGCTCCGGCATGAAGCGGATGACCCATGTATCGTCACCGTCATAAAAACCCTCAACGGTCTTCGTACCTGCCTCGCAGGTGAAAGCAGCCGTCAGCGTAACATCACGGAAGGGATTCTCATACTGCGTTGGTGAGTTCAGTTTGTACTCAAAAAGTCCCCAGCGTTCTATATTCATGGTCTGACCCGCTCCCTTTCTCCGCAGAAATCACCTGCGGAAATCTCCCGCGCGATCGGCTGCGCCGAGCAGTCGGATCACATGTGCTGTTCGTTCTGTAAAAAAGTCGATGAGATGTGCAGTGACCTCGTGATACGGCGGATCTGACAGGTCTGCTACTTGTTCCGCGACTGCACCCCAGGCATACTTACAAATGCCGGTGTAAAAATGTATATTGCTGATGCCGGCAGCCACGATCGGCGGATATGCCTCATCAGGCAGACCAGAGCCACCGTGCATGACCAGCGGGATCCCGGCCAGCGCATCGATCCTGCGCACAAGCTCTGTATCGATCTGCGCCTGCCCCCGGTAGTTTCCGTGGACATTGCCAAAGGAGATCGCCAGTGTGTCTACTTGCGTACGGTCGATGAAATCCCGTACCAGCGCGGGGTCAGTGCTGTGGCTGACAAGACCCTCTGTCACGGTTCGGACAGCGGACCCGCCCACATGTCCCAGCTCCGCCTCCACGCACGCGCCGAAGGCGTGCGCCATTTCTGCGATCGCGGCAGAGTTGTGCACATTCTGCTCATAGTCAAGAGCAGAGCCGTCATACATCACGGAATCGACACCTAGGGAGATCGCCTTTGCCGCCTGTGCATAACCGTTTCCGTGTTCGAGCTGTACAGCTACCGGGACTGAGGTCTGCCGCGCGGCGTTGAGCAGCATGGGAAAGACGTACGCAAGCGGCACGGACGCGAATACTTCCGGGGCGACGCCGAATGCGATCGGGGCATTCAGCTCCTCCGCAGCGCGGATAGCGCCCAAGGTCATTTCAAGCGTGCAGCCAAGAAAGTGTGGGATCGCATAACGACCCTCATGGGCAACACGCTGCATATCAGAAAGTCTGAAGATCATCGCTGCTTCCTCCGCGGCTGTTCACGCATGGACGATAACGGTCCATCCCATATAGGTTTCAAATACCTCACGCAGTGCAGGCAGAGAGGCATCACGGTTGAGTGCAACATGATGCTCAAAGCCGTTTTTACAGATCGTATCCATGAGCTGCTGAAGGTGGTCGATCCTTGCTACGGCCGGGGAGCCGGGGGTGCAGAGCTTGTCCTCTGTAAACTCGCCTTCACCGAGATAGCAAATAAGACCGCCGTTCAGATCATTCGTAGAGATGCGGCCAAAGGTAAAATGACCGGGTGCCACCTGCGCCTTGCAGGCACCGAAGCAGCGGTCAAAGCCGAGAGATTTGCCGAGAATGTCCAGATTGGATATTTCAAATTCACAGCCGTAAAAGCTCTTGGCAAAATTACCGCAGTGGATCAAAATGCACTTGTCACGTTCGTCGTTAAAATTGTTGTTCCAGTCCATCAGCGCGGAGGGACTGCCGGAGGCGTAGGTAAGGGCAGCCATGGATACGGCGCCCATAATGTCGGTCTCACAGGCCATGGGAATGCCGTGCTCGGTGAGGATGCTCATCGGCAGGCAGGCGGCGCAGCCATAGAACTTCTCCAAAGTGTCCCAGCACTGGATCGCGCCACAGGTGCATCTGTTAGCCTGCATGAACTGCTCGATCGCCACAGTCAGCTTCGCGGACCTGATGAGCCTCTCTTCCGGGACAGATGCGGAGATCCTGCCGTAGGTCCTGATCTCAGCGAGCATCTGCCGAACCTCCGGCGTCATTTCAAGCGCCTCGGCGTCGTGGATGATCTGCATGGTGTCTACGGGGACAACGGTGATGCCGCTTTTCTGCAGGAGCTTCTCAGAGGCGCGAACTGTCTGGAAGGCTGCCGGCCGCACGCCGATCTGCGCGACGCGCATATTCTTTAGCCCCTTATAGATCTGGCAGACTGCATTAAAATGCGTGAGATCCTCGTCAAATTGCGGATGCTCCACATCACAGGTATGCAGAGTCGTATTTGTAAAACGGATGCCGTATTGCTTCAAGTTGGCACAGATCGAGATCTTGCCGCAGAAGGAATCCCGCCTGTTCTCCAGATCCAACAGATCCGTACGATCATCAAAGGCGTGTACGAGAACAGGAACATCCAAGTCTGCCAGACGCATCGCCTCCACAGTGCTGGTCTCATCGCCAAAATTCGGGATGCTGATGATAATGCCATCGATACGGTCCTTTTCGCGGCGAAACAGCTCTGCACAGCGAATGGAGTCTGCATAGGTCTCCACCAATCCGGTTTCGCTGCCGTTTGGCTCCAGAGAGACCGTCTCATGGCCCTTATCGTGCAGCTTTTTCAAAAGACGCAGGCGACCGCGTCGAGCAAGCTCGGGGTTAAAAAAGCCTCTTGTGGTAACAATGATCCCGAAAACAGCCTTTTTCATGTGTGCTCCTTTACTTTAGAAGATATTTGCCACGGATACTGGTCAATGCCTCAAAATCGTCCTCAACATGGCGATAGATACGCTTGAAAAGGTCAAAGTACTCCATGTACATTTCGTGCGTACGCCCGTCCGGCTCCATCGGCTCAATGTACTCCGCCTTTTCTCTGGCAATGCGGTAATCGGGGATAAGCCCGGCGGCCTTTGCAGCCAGAATACAGTCGCCATAGGGCGCACCGAAACGATTCTTGAGCGTTACGGTAGGCTGATCAAAAACATCCGTGATGATCCGACGCCAGAGCCTGCTCTTGGCGCCGCCCTCATTGAGGACAATCGGATAATTGATCCTCGGGTAGTGTGCGCTGACCAGTTCAAAGGACTGGTAGAGAAGCATACGCAACGCCTTCCATCATTGCGCGGACGAGGTGCGCTTTCGTGTGGTTGAGCGACATTCCAAACACCACACCGCGTGCGTTGGCGTTCCAGAGCGGAGTCCGCTCTCCCATCAGATACGGAAGCACCAAAAGTCCATCCGCGCCGGCGCTGACAGCCTCCGCCTCGAGGTTGAGCATGTCGTAGCAATCGATTCCAGTCGCCTTTTCTGCCGCCAGCTCCAGATCAGAGAAGTTTTCTTTCATATAGCGCAGCATTTGACCGCCGGTCGTGGTGGTCGGAATCACGACATAGGTATTTTCAGCACCGGCTGTGTAGGCTATGTTGATCATGCTATCCATAAAATCGGTGCTTTGATGGATCACGCCGAAATTACCGCAGGTACCAAGATTCATCTGGATGTCACCCGGCTCCACAGCTCCGCCGCCAAGCCACCCGGCGTTGCAGTCGGCCTGCCCGGCGGCAAGCGGAGTGCCCGCAGCCAGCCCGGTTTCCAAAGCTGCCTTTTCCGATACGACGCCGACGATCTCCTCGCAATCGGAGACCTCAGGCAGGATCTCTGCGGGAATGTCAAGCTGGTCCAGAACGCTTCTGCGGAATTCGTTTTTCCGAATGTCGTATGCCAGCCCGTATAGAGGACCGTCGCTGTAGCTGATATTACTGACCCCGCTGAGCTTGTACTTGATATAACTGCTGACGGTATAGACTTTACGGATCTTCTTATAGAGCTCCGGCCGGTTTTCTTTTTCCCAGAGTATGCTGATGAGGGAAGGCTGATCCTCCAACCGATTGGCGGTGATGTCGAAAAAATAGCGTTCTCCATATTGCTCCAGGAGTTGTTTTATCTGTGCGGTGGCTCTGCGGTCCATCAGATTATACGCATTGCAGAGCGGGGCACCGTCCTCGCCTACCAGTATGGTCGACGGCATGGCGCAGGAGATCGCGATCATGCGGATATTTTTGCAATCGATTGCAGACTTATACAAGCACTCTTTGATGATCTGGCAAGCTGCATCCCAGTAATCAGAGACACAATGCTCCGACCAGCCCGGTCTTTTGACCAAGATCTGATAAGAGCGGTAAGCATATGCGCATACATTCAATTCACTGTCGGTAATGCAGGCCTTTGCTCCGCCAGTGCCAAAGTCGATTCCCAGTAAATAGTCAGCCATAAAAGCCCTCCTGAGTGGCATTAAAGAAGTCGGACGCTGGATTCCCGTATGACGAGGTGTGGTTTAAATACAACATTCTGCTTGGGGGCGTCCCATCCATTCAAACGATCAAGGATCAATTCTCCCGCCTTGCGGCCGATCTCTGCCGACGCGATCGCAACGGAACTCAGCTTGGGTTTGATGACTGTGGAGAGATCGATATTATCCATCCCGACCAATGCTATATCCTCCGGAATGCAGATTCCAGCTTCCTCAAAAGCGCGATAAAGACCGAAACAGATGTGGTCACAGGTCGTGACGACCGCGGAAGGGAGTTTCCCAGTGCGCAGAAGCTGCCGCCCTGCGTCGTAGCCAAAATTCATAGTGTAACCGCCGACAATGATGTTCTGCGGTGTGATATGCAGCCCCCATTTACGCATGGCAGACTCATAGCCGTTGTAGCGCTCCTTGCCGGTATGGGAATCAAGCGACAGACCGACATAGCCAATATCGCTATGCCCCTGTTTGATGAGATGCTCTGTTGCCAGAAAGATCCCTTCTCCTGTGTTGACACCCACATAGTCATAATTGGCGGCGGTGTTGTTGCCGGGGATGTCCAAACCGATGGAGCTGATCACCTTTGGACAGTGGATGTGCCGCAGCTCCTTCAGATGCCTTTCGGTGATATTGATGGAGATCATAATAAGCGCATCAATATTGTTGATCTGGATATTCTTCAGCAGCGACAGTTCTTTCTTTTCACTGGCGTATGTATGCTGAAGAAGCAGGGAAAAGCCCTTTGCGCTTACGACCTGATTCAGCGTTTCGATCAGGTCAAAGTAGAACGCACTGTCCAGATGCGGTATGGACAGCAGTATCTGTTTGGTGCTCTTGGATTTCAGGGAGCGGGCAGCGTTATTCGGCTGATAATTCATCCGCTTTGCAGTGCGAAGGATAATCTCCTTTGCCTCTTCAGATACCACCCCGCCGTTCAATGCGCGGGAGACAGTTGAGGCGCTGTATTTTGTTGCCTCGGCAATATCATAAATGGTAGCTGGCCGCAACATATCTGCCATAGTATTCCGATCTCTCCCTGATAAACAAGGTTTGCAATCGATTGCAACCAAGGACATTATAAAATACACAAAATATGTTGTCAAGTATTCAAACTGTCACAAATACGGTGTCAGATTTTGTACAGATTCACGGTTGGAAGCCTCGTGTCATGCTGCGATGCCTGCCGGAGATATAGATACTCACAGATCGCGCGGTCCGGCACACGCCACCGTGATCGCCCCCAACGCAGAGCCATATTCACAGGTGCATACCATAGTACCGATTTCTTTCAGGTAAATTCGCGTAATTTGGAGCCGCTGTGTGCGATGAGGACGCCATCCGAACACTAGGGGCTATTGCTCTTTCGCCAATGGAAGGCACTTCAGCTATTCTTGCAGGCAGCCATAGTATAGGCGTCCTATTTTAAAAAATATGGAAAAATATTTGATTCAAATGGTCAATCATAGTAGACATATGGAATATTTTATGATATATTTAAGAAAATTGGAATTTAGGAGGGGACGGTCGTGGCGGAGTCTGCATTTGAAGCGGCGTTTGCCTCGTTTTTGGAGCGGCACGAGTATGACGCAGCGGAGGAAGCTCTGTTTGCTGTGGTGCGTTCCGCGTTTCTCGCAGGCTGGTGCGCCGCCCACGGAAGCGTTCCGCAGGAAGAACCGGCGGTCATCTGTACGCTGGGAGAAGAGCCCTGACGGAAAAAGACAAGCCCGGTCTCTGGAGCGAACCCTTCAGAGGCAGGGCTGCTGCACTTTTTGGGGATGCTGAAAGCAGCAATACACAAAAGTCGGCGACCTTCTTACGAAGATCGCCGATTTTGCGTGATTCAAACACTATGGATCAATGATCAAATTAGAAAACAAAATCGCAATCCAGCGCCAGCGCTCGCGATTTTGAGAGGGGGAGCGACGGAGCGGGTGAGAGATGAGTTTTTTATGCGGCGCATCAAAAAGTCGTCGCGAACTAGCGCAGTTCGCGACGACGATGGAGGTGCTGCCCAGATTTGAACTGGGGAATGAAGGTTTTGCAGACCTTTGCCTTACCACTTGGCCACAGCACCGAATATGAAAAAAGGAATGCGGTTGGGCATTCCTATTTTATTTGGAGCGGGTGACGAGGCTCGAACTCGCTACCTCCACCTTGGCAAGGTGGCGCTCTACCGGATGAGCTACACCCGCATAACGCGCGCCCGGAACGGGCGGCTATGCACAACGCTCGACGGAGCGGAATGGATATGTGGTGCCTCCGGTCGGAGTTGAACCAACGACACGCGGATTTTCAGTCCGCTGCTCTACCTACTGAGCTACAGAGGCATATTGAGGCGAGTTTTCACTCGCCTCAATCCTGTTATGGCGACCCGGAACAGACTCGAACTGTCGACCTCCAGCGTGACAGGCTGGCGTGCTAACCGACTGCACCACCGGGCCAAATAAATGGTGGAAAGTACAGGGCTCGAACCTGTGACCCCTTGCTTGTAAGGCAAGTGCTCTCCCAGCTGAGCTAACCTTCCGTTTCACACCCGCCGCATATCTCAGCGACGGGTGTTATTATACATACGGGAGGGCTTCTTGTCAAGCATTTTTGCAAAAAATCTCGGCAAAAAATTCAGGCGTCCGCCTCCGGCACTTCCTCCAGCGTCCGCAGCAGCGCCGCAACGTCCTGCGGCGTGAAGTCATATACCTGATCGCAGAACTGGCAATCGACGTGCAGCGTCTCGCCGTCGCGCACGACCTGCTCCAGCTCGTCCTTGCCAAGACTGATGAGCGTGGACTCCACACGCCGCCGCGTGCAGTAGCAGCGGTACTCGATCGGCTGCGTCTCCAAGATCTCCACCTCAAAGCCGGAGAGGACCTTCTGGAGCATCCCGGCGGCGTCCAGACCGCCGTCTAACATCGCGGTCGCCGCGCCGGCAGCCTGCACGCCCGCCTCGAGCCGGTCGATCACGTCGTCCGGCGCGCCGGGCAGAAGCTGTACCAGATACCCGCCTGCGGCGCGGACGCTCTGGTCGGTATCGATGAGCACGCCGAGAGCGCAGGCGGTGGGCGTTTGCTCGCTCTGGGCGAAATACTGCGTAATATCCTCGGCGATCTCGCCCGAAACGAGCTGGACGCTGCCGATATACGGGTCTTTCATGCGCAGGTCGCGGATGACGGTGAGCGTGCCGTCGCTTCCGACCGCCGCGCCCACGTCCAGCTTACCGCGGTATTTTTCCAGCAGACTGATCTGCGGATGCTCCACCCAGCCGCGGACGTTGCCCGCCGCGTCCGAGACCGCGAGCAGCGTGCCGAGCGGTCCGCCGCCCTTTACTTGCAGCGTGATCGAGCCGTCGTCCACCTTCTGCATATTGCCCATCATGGACGCGGCGGCGAGCAGCCGCCCCAGCGCCGCCGTGGCGGTGGGGAGCGTTTTGTGGATCTGCCGTGCCCGCTCGGTGAGCGTTTTTGTCGTCACGGCGACCGCCTTGACAAAGCCGTCCTTCGTCATGGCGCGCACGAGTTGATCGTTCATGGTTATGACTCCTTTTTGGCTGCGAACCAGACGCGCAGCGCGTGCTCCTCCGGCGCGCGCAGTACGCGGTCGCCGTAAACGGTGACGGTGGAAAAGCCCGCCGCCGTGAGATATTGTGTGAGCTCCTCGACCGTATAGGCGTACTCAGTGTGCTCTTCGCGGCTGCGCCGCCAAGTGCTGCCCTCGCGCCGGAACAGGTCGATACCATACCGGCACAGGCGTTTTTTGGCAGAGAACGCCGCCCGCCAGACACAGTAGGTATCCTCATTTTCATCCAGAAACACCTGCCCGTCCAGCCCTTGCAGCTTTTCGGGCGTGTTGATGTCAAACACGAACACACCGCCCAGGCGCAGCGCGTCAAACACCCGCCGCAGCGCCTGCTGAAGCTCGGCGGGGCGGGTGACGTAGTTCACGCTGTCGAGGCAGCAGCACACGGCGTCTACCGGCTGCGGCAGGCGCAGATGCTGCATTTTCTGCAAGATCCAGTACGGCGCGTTTTCCATCCCGGCGGATTTTTGGCTTGCCTGCGTGAGCATCTGCTCGGAGCAGTCCGCGCCCAGCACAAAAAGCCCCTGCTTTGCCAGCAGCACCGCCAGTGAGCCCGTGCCGCAGGCAAGATCGAGCACCGACGCGGGCTTACAGCCGTGGCGTCTGCACACGCGCAGGAAAAACTGCGCGATCTTTTCGTACGGCACGTCCCACGTCAGCGCGTCATAGCTGCCGGCGAGGGATTCATAGGCGCTCACGCCTTGCTCTCCTTCACCCGCGCGAAGATCTCGCGGTAGGCGTCCGTGCCATAGTTGAGACTGCGGTTGACGCGGCTGATGGTGGCGCTGCTCGCGCCGGTCTTTTCCAGAATGTCGTTGTAGATGAGCCCTTCATCCAGCAGCTTCGCCACCTCATAGCGCTGCTCCATGGCTTTCAGCTCTGAAATGGTGCAAAGATCGGTAAAGAAGTTATAGCATTCCTCCACGCTCCTCAGGCTCAGGATCGCCCGGTACAGATCGCTTTCGGGGTCGGAACGCTTGTTGCGGTTGTTCAAGACATCTCCTCCGTTTCTGACACTTGTTCTTGCTTCTGTACTTCATATATTAAAGGAATAAAGTGAAAAAGTAAAGCAAAAAAACGACGCTTTGCAAAATAGCTATTCAATTTACTTATTACGACCATCAATATTTTCTGTTTTACTTATGGAAAACGATATGCTATACTGCATCCGAAAACGGCGCGGACTGACCGTGCATTTTTTCTGCGTTTATGGTATAATACAAAATAAATGTAATAAAGGAGTTTTGAATATGAGCAACTGTGCGATCGTAGGCATCAACTGGGGCGACGAAGGCAAGGGGCGGATGGTCGATCTGATCGCCCGCGAGTATGATGTGGTCTGCCGGTATCAGGGCGGCAACAACGCGGGGCATACCGTGGTGAACGAATACGGCAAGTTTGCGCTGCATCTCATCCCATCCGGCATTTTCCTGCCGAACGTCGTGAACGTGCTCGGAAACGGCGTGGTCATCGACCTTGAGAGCCTGTGGGGTGAAATTTCGGCGCTGCAGCAGGCGGGCATCTCCATCACGCCGGAGAATTTCAAGATCTCGGAGCGGGCGACCATTGTCTTCCCGTATCACCGCGCGCTCGACGGGCTGGAGGAGACGCGCCTGAAGGATAAGAAGTACGGCTCAACCCTGCGCGGCATCGCGCCGGTCTACTCCGACAAGTACCAGAAAAAGACCATCATGATGGGCGAGCTGCTGTACCCCGACTACCTCGAAAAGCGCCTTGCGACCATTCTGGAATGGAAAAACCTCACGATTCAGAATGTCTACGGGGCAGAGCCCTACAAGCTTGAGGATATGATGGACTGGTGCCGTGAATACGGCGCGCGCCTTGCGCCGTTCATCTGCGACACCACCAAGTATCTCTACGCCGCCGAGCGCTCCGGCAAGAACATCATGTTTGAGGCGCAGCTCGGTGCGCTGCGGGATATTGACTTCGGCATTTTCCCGTACACGTCCTCGTCGTCGTCCAACGCGGGCTATGCGTGTGTGGGCGCGGGCATCCCGGGCAGCCACATCGACCGCACGGTCGGCATCGTGAAAGCCTACTCCACCTGTGTGGGCGAAGGTCCGTTCACTGCCGAGTGGTTCGGTGAGGAAGCCGAGGAGCTCCGCAAGGCGGGCGCGGAATACGGCGCGGCGACGGGCCGTCCCCGCCGGGTCGGTCCGATCGACCTTGTGGCAACGCGCTACGGCGTGCGTATTCAGGGCGCGACGGAGGTCGCGCTGACGAAGCTCGACGTGCTGTCTTATATGAAGGAGATCCCGGTTTGCGTGCAGTATGAGCTGAACGGCGAAAAGACCGACGACTTCCCGTTCACGGCGCTGGTCGATCAGGCGAAGCCCGTTTACAAGACCGTCCCCGGCTGGGGCTGCGATATTTCCGGCGTGCGCAAGTATGAGGACCTGCCGCAGGCGGCGCGCGACTATGTGGAGTTTGTGGAGCGCAGCATCGGCTGCCGCATCAGCTATGTGTCCGTGGGCGCTGCCCGCGATGAGATCATTTACAGATAAGGACGGATCATCATGAAGACGAGCTATGAAAGCCCGCTTGCCTCGCGCTACGCGTCAAAGTATATGCTGCACCTGTTTTCGCCCGATATGCGCTTTGAAACATGGCGCAGGCTGTGGGTGAGTCTGGCAAAAGCGCAGCATGAGCTGGGGCTGCCCGTCACACAGGCACAGGTGGACGAGCTTGCCGCCCACGTCAGCCCCATCGACTATGACGTGGTCAGCGCGCGCGAAAAAGAGGTCCGCCACGACGTGATGGCGCACATCTACGCCTTCGGCAAGGACGCGCCGGGTGCGGCGGGTATCATCCATCTGGGCGCGACGAGCTGCTACGTCACCGACAACGCCGACCTCGTGATCTACCGCGACGCGCTGCGCCATCTGCGCGCGGAGCTGACGGCAGTGATGGAAAATCTCTGCGAGTTTGCCGAGCGCTGCGCCGCCATGCCGTGTCTCGGCTATACGCACTATCAGCCCGCGCAGCTCGTGACCGTGGGCAAGCGCGCCACGCTCTGGCTTCAGGACCTGATGCTGGATCTTGAAGAGCTGGACGATGTGCTCGCCGCCATCCGCTTTCTCGGCTGCCGCGGCACGACCGGCACGGAGGCGAGCTTCCTCGCCCTCTTTGACGGCGATACGGCAAAGATCGACGAAATGAACCGCCGCATCGCCGCCGACTTCGGCTTTGAGCGGCTGTATGACGTGTGCGGGCAGACGTATCCGCGCAAGCTCGACAGCCGTATCTTAAACGTGCTGTCGTCCATCGCGCAGAGCTGCTATCGCTTTGCAAATGACGTGCGCCTTTTGCAGCACGACCGGCAGCTCGAAGAGCCGTTTGAGGTCTCGCAGATCGGCTCGTCCGCCATGCCGTATAAGCGCAACCCCATGCGCTGTGAGCGCATCTGCTCACTGGCGCGCTTCGTGATGGCGGACGCCGCGAACGCGCCCATGACCGCCTCCACGCAGTGGCTGGAGCGGACGCTGGACGATTCGGCGAACCGGCGCATCTCGCTGCCGGAGGGCTTTCTGGCGGCGGACGGCATCCTGCGGCTCATGCAGAACGTGACGAAGGGGCTGCACGTCAATGAGAAGATCGTCGAAAAATTCGTGCTGGACTATCTGCCCTTCATCGCCACGGAAAATCTCATGATGGCGGCGGTGCGCCGCGGCGGCGACCGCCAGCAGGTGCACGAGATCATCCGCGAGGCGTCGATGGACGCGACGGCGAAGATGAAAAACGGCGAGCGCTGGGATCTCATCGCGGCGCTGGCGGCGCGGCAGGAGTTTGGCATGACGGCGGACGAGATCCGCGCTGAGCTCGACCCCGCGCACTACATCGGGCGCTGCGCGGAGCAGACGGCGGCGTTTACGGAAAAATGCCGCGCGCTGTGCGTCGGAAGCACCGCCGCGGAGGACATTTCCCTGTAAAAAACGAACAAAACGCGGCGTTTTCACAGCGCCGCGTTTTTTGCAAAAATACGATATTGACAGTACAAAAAATCGTGCTATAAATATAGCCTGCAAAAAATCTCCGGCGCGCCTTGCGCCGGATTTTGTGAAGGTGATCTTATGACGCAGGACCTCACACAGGGGCGTCCACTCGGCATGGTTTGGCGGTTTACGCTGCCGGTGCTGCTGGGGCTGATGCTCCAGCAGGTCTATTCTCTCGTGGATACGATGATCGTCGGGCACGCGCTGGGCGTGATGGCGCTGGGCGGCGTGGGCGCGACGGGGTCGGTGAATTTTCTGGTGATCGGCTTTTGCAGCGGGCTGTGCACGGGCATGACCATCCCGCTGGCGCAGGCGTTCGGCGCGGGCGACCATGCGCAGCTTCGGCGCTACGTCGCCGGGTGCGTGTGGATCGGCGCGTTCGTGTCGCTTGCGATGCTGGGACTCACGCTGCCGCTGTGCCGGTCGCTGCTTACCTGGATGTCCACCCCGGCGGAGCAGATGGACTACGCGTTCGACTACATCTTTATCATTTTCCTCGGCATTCCCGCCACCATTCTCTATAACCTCTGCGCGTGCGTGCTGCGCGCGCTGGGCGACAGCCGCTCGCCGGTCTGGTTTCTTGCCATCGCGTCCGGCATCAACATCGTGCTGGATCTGCTCACGGTCTGCGTGCTGGGGATGGGCGTTGCCGGCGCGGCGATCGCAACGGTCGCTTCGCAGCTCGGCTCGGGGCTTTTGTGCCTGCGGTATATGAAGCGGCATTTTCCCGTGCTGCGCATGACGCGTGAGGAATGGGCGCTTCGCCCGCGCGAGGCGCTGTGGCTGCTGGGCATGGGCGCGCCGGTGGGGCTGCAATTTTCCATCACCGCCATCGGCACGATCATCTTGCAAAGCGCCGTCAATACGCTCGGTGCACTGTATGTCTCGGGCGTCGCCGTGGGGTCAAAGCTCACGCAGCTCTACGCCTGCCCGTATGACGCGCTGGCGGTCTGCGCCAGCAATTTTACGGGGCAGAATCTCGGCGCGGGCAAATATGACCGCATCCGGCAGGGGGCATACGCATGTATGCTGCTGGGCGGCATTTACTGCGTCGTGCACATCCTGCTGGCGCAGTTTGGCACGCGCTACGCCATCCTGCTCTTTGCCTCCCGCGATGAGGCGGCGCAGGTGCTGCCGTATGCGCAGCAGCTCAATGCGCTCGACGCGTGGTTCGCGCCGATGCTGATGCTGGTGAACGTGCTGCGCCTGTCCATTCAGGGTATGGGCTACAGCCGCCTGTCGCTGCTGTCGGGGCTGATGGAAATGCTCGCGCGCGTGGCAGTGAGCTTTTGGGCAGTGCCGCGCTTCGGCTATGACGCCGCGTGCCTTGCCAACCCCGCCGCGTGGGTGCTGGCGGATGTCTTCCTGATCCCCGGCTTTTACGGCTGCCTGCGCGCCCGAACGCGTCAGGCGGCGAGAGTGAAAAAAGAGCTTCCCCAAGAATAATTTTTAGGAGGACTGCAATATGAACCAGCCGAGTTGGCTGAAGGACGCCGTATTTTACAACATCTATCCCCAGTCGTTCTATGATACGAATGGCGACGGCATCGGCGATCTGCCGGGCATCACGCAGAAGCTGCCGTATCTGCATGACATGGGCTTTAACGCCGTCTGGCTCAATCCATTTTATGTCTCACCGTTCCGCGACGCGGGCTATGACATTGCCGATTTTTACAAGGTCGCGCCGCGCTACGGCACGAACGAGGATTTTGCCGCCCTCTGCCGCGCCGCGCATGAGCAGGGCATCCGCGTGGTCGTGGACCTTGTCGCGGGGCATACGGCGCTGGAGTGCGAGTGGTTTCAGAAGTCCGCGCAGCCGGAAAAAAACGAGCTTTCCAACCGCTATATCTGGACGGACGACTGGCAGAAGGACTATCACGGCATGGGCGTGGGCGGACTGGCGAGCCGCAACGGGATGTTCCTGCGGAACTTTTTCTACTGCCAGCCGGCGCTGAACTACGGCTTCAAGCAGATCGACGACCCCGCGTGGCAGCTGCCGATGGACCATCCCGACTGCCGCGCCACCAAGCAGGCGCTCCTCGACATCATGGAGTTCTGGCTCGCGCTCGGCGCGGACGGCTTCCGGGTGGACATGGCGTCCTCGCTCATCAAAAACGACCCCGACGGCAGCGGCATCCGCGCCTTCTGGCAGGAAATTCGGCGGATGTTCGATGAGAAGCACCCCGACTGCGTGCTCATCTCCGAGTGGTCGTACCCAGAGCGCGCTATCGCGGCGGGCTTCCACATCGACTTTATGATCCACTTTAACCTCGCGGGCTACACCAGCCTCTTCCGCGCGGAAAACCGCCCGCAGGAGTGCAACTGCTTCCCCGGGAGCAGCTTCTTCCAGAAGGACGGCAACGGCTGCATCGAGAATTTCCTGCGCGACTATCAGGCGCAGTACGCCGCGACCGACGGCAAGGGCTATATTTCGCTGCCCACCGGCAACCACGATATGCCGCGCCTTGCCTACCACCGCACGCTGCCGGAGGTGGCGGACTGCTTCGTGTTTTTGCTTACCATGCCCGGCGTGCCGTTCGTGTATTACGGCGACGAGATCGGGATGCCGTATATCCCGGAGCTGCCGTCCAAGGAGGGCGGCTTCAGCCGCACCGGCGCGCGCACGCCCATGCAGTGGACGAATGGCAAAAACGCAGGCTTCTCCGAGGCAGACGCGGACGCGCTGTATCTGCCGGTCGATGAGCACGGCGTGAGCGTGCAGGCGCAGATGGCGCAGGACGGGTCGCTGCTGTACACGGTGCAGAAGCTCATCGCCCTGCGAAAGTCCAGCCCCGCCCTCTGCGCCGACGGGCGCGTGGAGTTCCTCAACCGCCGCCACGGCGGTTACCCGCTCGTCTACCGCCGGTACGACGAGCATGAGGAATACACCGTCTGCATCAATCCCCTTGACGAGGCAAGAGAGTACGCGCTGGGCGGCAAGTGGGAAACGGCGCTTGCCCATGACGCGGTGTTGGAGAACGGAACGGTGCAGCTGCAGCCGTTTGGCTATGTGATCTTGAAAAAGGCGTAAAAAGACCCCCGCCCGCGGAGCATCCGCGGGCGGGACTTTTAATGAATCACAAAATAACTGCCATTCTTAGTCGTAACGTAGGGGAGGGGCTTGCCCCTCCCGTGCAGGATGGCACTGCGGTGTTGTATGCACCAATGCGGAAAAGCGCGCACCAAAGCCTTCCCCATGTGGGGAGGGTGGCGCGAAGCGCCGGATGAGGAGAAGGGTAGTACGTTCTGAGATGCTGCCACGTTTCAGCTCAAAAACGTGCAGCATCTCAAAAACCGCAAGTCTTCCCCTCATCAGTCACCTTCGGTGACAGCTTCCCCCCGAGGGGAAGCCTTGGACTTTCGCAAACCTGTCGGTGTGGTACGCACCCTTGCCTCCCCCTTTGGGGGAGGTGTCCGAGCGCAGCGAAGGACGGAGAGGGTAAATAATGAAGACCCTCTCAGTCGCCTTCGGCGACAGCTCTCCCAGAGGGAGAGCCAGGGAACTTGCGCGAATCGGCACTGCCCTCAAAAAACGGCGGGCGGGGTAGAACCCCGCCCCTACGCAAGAGCGCAACATTTCAAATCATTTCCGCCCCGGCTGCTTTTGCAAACCGCAAAAACGCCGCGCGCCCTTCGGCTGTGCATTTATACACGCCCGCATCCGCCAAAACCTGCGCGAATACCGCGCCGACCTCCTGGCGGAGAATTTCGTCGATGTTTTCCTCCGTGAGGGTGCGGCGGGCTTGAATTTTTTCCGCCCAGTCGGCGTGTTTGCTCAGTGCTTCATCCGCGCGCAGGTCGCTGCCGGTGAGGAGGGCAGTGCGCAGGGCGGCGAGCTCCGTGTCCAGCCGCGCGGGCAGAACGGCGAGACCCATGACCTCAATGAGCCCGATGTTTTCTTTTTTAATATGGTGCAGCTCCGGGTGCGGGTGGTACACGCCCAGCGGGTACTGCTCGGTGGTGAGGTTGTTGCGCAGCACCAGATCGAGCTCAAACAGCTCCCCGCGCCGGCGCGCAACGGGCGTGATGGTGTTGTGCGGTTCACCATCTGTTTCACGCAAAATGAACGCCGCCTCGTCGCTGTAGCCGCGCCAGTCGTTTAAGATCCGCTCGGCAAGCGCTGCCAGCCGCGCGGGGTCTTTGCCCGTCAGGCGCAGGACCGACATCGCCCAGCGCACGATCCCTGCCTGAATATCCGGGAAACCGGCAAAGCGCAGCGGCTGCTCGATGGGCGCAAGCTCCATCGCAAAGTGATACCGTCCGCCCTGAAAATGGTCGTGGCTGAGGATCGAGCCGCCCACGATGGGCAGGTCTGCGTTCGAGCCGAGGAAATAGTGCGGAAACTGCCCCACAAAGTCCAAAAGCCGGTCAAACGTAGCGCGCGAAATTTGCATGGGCACATGGCGCGCGTTCAGAACGATGCAGTGCTCGTTATAATACACATACGGCGAATATTGCAGATACCAGTCGCCGCCCGCGAGCCGCAAGGGTACGATGCGGTGATTTTCGCGCGCCGGATGGTCCAGCCGTCCGAAATAGCCCTCATTTTCCGCGCAGAGCTGGCACAGGGGATAGCCGCTCGGCGCGACGTTTTTGGCAGCCGCGATGGCGCGCGGGTCTTTTTCAGGCTTGGAGCGGTTGATGGTGGTGTCAAGCGTGCCAAAGTCGCTTTCATAGCGCCACTTGCGGTCCTTTGCGATGCGGTCGCGCCGGATGTAGTTCGTGTTCTGGCTGAAGGTGTAGAACCAGTCGGTCGCCGCCTGCGGACTGAGCGCGTACAGCGCGCGGAATTTGCCGCGCACCTCGCGCGGCGCGGGCGTGAGCGCACCCATCAGGCGCGTGTCGAACAGGTCGTGCGAGGCGATGCCGTCCTCGATCACGCCGCGTCGGACGGCGTCATCGGTGAGCGCATTCAGCAGCTCATGCAGCGGCGCGTTTTCGGCGGGTGCGGAAGGGTCATAGGCAGAAAGCTCCAGAATGCCGAGCAGCGTATTGACCGCCCACGTCTCGTCGCATGCCTCCAGAAGCCCCGCGCGCACAGCGTATTGCACCAGCGCAGTAATTGCAGAATCGATCATGCGTATTCCTCCAGCAGCACGCCGCCCTCCGGGCGGACGGACAGAATGTGGCAGCTTCCCACGCCGAGCACGGCTTCCATGCCGCGGCGGAAATGTTCCAGCGCGTCCAGCGGGACAAACGCCTGGATCGTCCCGGCAAAGCCGCCGCCGTGTACGCGGCACGCGCCGCGCCCGCCGAGCAGCTTTTCCGCCAGCGCCAGCGCGAGCGCCATATGCTGCCCGCGCGTCGCGCCCAGCGGCACAACGTTCTGCAAATACAGCCACGACGAGCGCCCGGACTCATTCACCAGCCGCAAAAATCTGTCAAGCTCCCCGCGCGAAAGCGCGTTCGCCTGCTGCGTCACGCGGCGGTCGTCATCAAAAAAATGCATCGCGCGCAGCGCGGCGCGGTCGCCCGCGGCACGGCGCACGGCGGGGAGGTTTTCGTAAAACGCCGCCTCGTCCACATCGCGCAGATATTGCTTGCCGAACACCGCCGCGACCGCGCACATCTCCGCCGGGATGGCGGCGTACTGGTCGGTCAGCGCGGCATGGTCCGCGCCGGTGTCGAGAATGCACAGCGCGTAGCCGAGGGCGTGCAGGTCCAGCTCCACCCGGCGCACCTGAGGCGCGGCGGGGTCTGCAAAGTCGATGGCGACCACGCCGCCGACCGCCGACGCGGTCTGGTCCATCAGCCCGCAGGGCTTGCCGAAATACACATTCTCCGCCCACTGCCCGATCTGCGCGACCTGCACAGGCGTAAACTTCGCATCGCAGAAGAGGTGATTGAGGATCGTTCCGATCAGCACCTCAAACGCCGCCGAGGACGAAAGCCCGCTGCCGGGCAGCACCGTGGAGGTCACATAGGCGTCGATGCCCTCCAAGGCCGCGCCGAGCTGCGCAAAGCGCGCGGCGACGCCCCGGATGAGCGCGGCGGTCGTGCCCGCCTCGTCCGGTTTCTGCGCCAGATCGTCCAGCTCCACGCGGCACAGGGGGTAGCCCTCGGAGAGGACGCGGATGCAGCCGAGACCGTTTTTTGCCACGGTCGCGCGTGTGTCCAGATCGACCGCCGCCGCCAGCACATGACCGTGCTGATGGTCGGTGTGGTTGCCGCCCAGCTCCGTGCGCCCCGGCGCGGAAAATACCCAGCGCGGGCGCGTCTGAAAATGGCGCGAAAATTCCGGGTTTCTGAGATCCTGCATGAAAATCCCTCGCTCTACTATCAATATCGCTGCCATGATACCACGCGCCGCGCGGCGCGCGCAACGATTTTTTCCGCCAGCGGCAGAAGTTGACTGTATTTGCAATACACCGCGTGGCAAAATGGAAAAACTTAGGTAATCCGAAGCGAGGGAGCGAGGAGAATGCGGCAAAAATTCCGATGCGCCGCCGCGCTGGCGGCGGTTTTTCTGGCGCTGTGCGCGCCGTGCCGGGCGGCGGAGATGGACGAGCACCCGGCGTATCTGGCGGGCTTTGCGGACGGGACGATGCGCCCGGACGCGCCGCTCACGCGCGAGCAGCTTGCGCAGATCGTCTACCGTCTGCTGCCGGAGGACGCGCGAAAAAACGAGCCGCGCGCGGCGGCGTATGTGGACGTGGCGGCAAGCCGCTGGTCGTATCGCGCGGTGTGCGCGCTGACGGAGCTTGGCGTGTGGTCGGATGACCGTCAGGCACATTTTGTGCCGACGGAAGCGGTGACGGGCGCGGAATTTGCCGAAACGCTCCGCCGCGCCGGGGGCTGCCTTCCGCAACTCGCGGCGGCGGAGACGCCGGCGGACGCGGACGCGCCGCTTTCGCGCGGGCAGGCGGTGCGGGCGCTCAACGCACTTCTGGGGCGCACGGACGAGACGGCGCTGCGCGGCGTGCTGACGTGGCGGGATGTGGACGAGGGCAGCCCCTATTATGCCGATGTCCGCGAGGCGGCAAACCCGCACAGCGTGATGCCGGACGGCACATGGGGTGCGGTAGGATAGACTATACAAATCCTGCCCGGCGCGGTATAATGTGCGTGATCATAATTAGTGTCCGCGCGCCGCGCGGAGGACGGGAGGAACTATGGAATATCTGGGCATTTCGTTCGAGCTGGGTAATGTGCCGCAGCTTGAGCCGGATTTTATCCCCTTTGCCGCGTGGGCGCGGGCGTATTTGCGCGGCGCGGGCGTGCCGGTATCGGTCGCGGTGGAGCGCGAGGGCGGCAAGGTGACGGTGCGCCATACGCGCATCCACGGCACGGCGGAACTGCACGACGCCGACCGGCGCTATCTGGAGCGGTATGTGAAATTCCTGCTCTGGAGCGTAGGCGGCTGGCGCGTATACATCCGCGGCGCGGACGCGCTGGCGCGCGAGCTTCAAAGCGACTACACCCCCGGCGGCGCGCGGGAATTTGACGTGCAGTTCATGCAGGACGTGTACGAGCGCCCGTTCGAGATCGTGGTGTGCGAGGCGGGCGCAGACTTCCCCGCCGAGCATGACAGCGCCGTGCGCATCGGCGGGCATACCGACGGCTGCCGCATCGGCTTTGACGCGGGCGGCAGCGACCGCAAGGTCTCGGCGGTGGTGGACGGCAAGGTCGTCTACTCCGAGGAGACGGTGTGGCTGCCCAAGCTGTCCGAAGATCCGCAGTATCAGTACGACGGCATCCTCGACTCCTTCCGCACAGCTGCGTCCAAAATGCCGCACGTGGACGCCATCGGCGTTTCGTCGGCAGGCGTGTTCATCGGCAACAGCCCGATGGTCTCGTCCCTGTTCATCAAAGTCCCGCGCAGCCGCCGCGAGGAGGTCAAAACGATCTACGACCGCGCCGCAGCGGAGATCGGCGCGCCCATCGTGGTCGCCAACGACGGCGATGTGACCGCGCTGGCAGGCTCGATGAGCCTGGGCGTGACGGGCGTGATGGGTCTCGCGATGGGCACGAGCGAAGCGGTCGGGTATGTTGACCGCGAGGGGAACGTCCTCGGCTGGTTCAACGAGCTTGCCTTCGCCCCGGTCGATCTCAACGAGCGCGCCATGCGCGACGAATGGTCGGGCGATCTCGGCGTGGGCTGCAAATATTTTTCGCAGGACGCGGTACTCAAGCTCGCGCCCGCTGCGGGCATCGAGCTGGACAAAACATTGTCGCTTGCCGAGCAGCTCAAGCAGGCGCAGGCGCTGATGGAGCAGGGCGATGTGCGCGCGGAGGCGGTCTGGCGCACGATCGGCTGCTATCTTGCCCACACGCTGCGGCTGTACGCCGATTTTTATGACATTCGCCATCTGCTGGTGCTCGGGCGTGTGGTATCCGGGCGCGGCGGCGAGGTGCTCATCGATGAGTGCCGCCGCGTGCTGCGCGAGGACTACCCGGAGCTGACCGATATTGAAATCCTGCTGCCGGATGAAAAGACCCGCCGCGTTGGGCAGTCGGTGGCGGCGGCGAGCCTGCCGCAGATCGGAGGCTGACAGTATGCGGTACAAAAACGCGAATATTTTTGTAGACGATCACTTTATCCTCGGCAGTTTTACGGTCGAAAACGGTGTTTTTACGGAAATTTCTGAAGATACGACCAGCGCGGGCGAGGATCTCGCCGGAGCGTATGTCATTCCCGGACTGATCGACATTCACAACCACGGCAATTCCGGTGCGGATTTTTCCGACGGTGACGGCGAAGGCTTGCAGCGCATGGCGCGGTATCTGGCGCAAAACGGCGTGACGTCGTTCGCGCCCGCGTCCATGACGCTGCCGTATGACGTGCTGGCGCGGGCATTTGCCTCCGCTGCGCGGCTGAAGGCCGCCGCCCCGGCGGGCTGTGCGCACCTGATGGGCATCCAGATGGAGGGCCCGTTCTTCTCTGAAAAGAAAAAGGGCGCGCAGAATGCTGCCTACCTGCGCCTGCCGGATCTTGAGGCGTTCATGGCGCTTCAGGAGGGCTGCGGGGGGCTTGTGCGCATCGTGGACGTTGCGCCGGAGCTGCCGGGCGCGGTCGAGTTTACGCGCGCGGCGAGCCGCGTGTGCGCCGTGTCCGTGGCGCACACCGCAGCGACCTATGACGAGGCGGCGGCGGTATTCGACGCTGGCGCGACGCACCTGACGCATCTGTATAACGCCATGCCGCCGCTCCATCACCGCGACCCCGGTCCCATCGGCGCGGCGGCGGAGCGCGATACGGTGCGCGCAGAGCTGATCTGCGACGGCATCCATGTGCACCCCAGCGCGGTGCGGCTGGCGTTCCGCCTGTTCGGGCGCGAGCGGATGTGCCTGATCTCCGACGCGCTGCGCTGCTGCGGGATGCCGGACGGGCAGTATACGCTCGGCGGGCAGGATGTGTTCCTCGCGGGCGGCGTGGCGCGGCTTGCCGACGGGACGATCGCAGGCTCGGCGACGAATCTGTATGATTGTATGCTGAACGCCGTGCGCTTCGGCATCGCGCGGGAGGACGCCATCCTCGCCGCCACGCGAAACCCGGCGCGCGCACTCGCCTGCGCCGACGTGTGCGGCAGCATCGCCGTGGGGCTTCGGGCGGATTTTGTGATCTGTGACGCGGCGCTTCATCGCCGCAAGGTCTATCTGGCAGGCAACGAATGCAAATGAAGCAAAAAAAAGAAGGCGGCTCGGTAAAGCCCCTGCTGCCGTATCTGCGGGAATATAAAAAGGAGAGCATCCTCGGCCCGGCGTTCAAGCTGCTGGAGGCGAGCTTTGAGCTGATCGTGCCGCTCATCGTGGCGCGCATCACCGACGAGGGCATCCGCACCGGCGACACGGGCTACATCCTGCGCCAGTGCGGGCTTCTCCTGCTGCTGGGGCTTCTGGGGCTGGCGGCGTCGGTCACGGCGCAGTATTTTGCCGCAAAAGCCTCCTGCGGCTTTGCCGCGCGGCTGCGCAGCGCGCTGTTTTCGCACATCGGCACGCTCAGCTATGCAGACCTCGATGCCCTCGGCACATCGTCGCTGCTCACGCGCATGACGAGCGATATGAACCAGGTGCAGACGGGGCTCAACCTCACGCTGCGGCTGCTGCTGCGCTCGCCGTTCGTGGTGTTCGGCGCGATGGTCATGGCGTTTACGGTGGACGCACGGCTGGCGCTTATTTTTGTGGGTGCGATCGCGGCACTGTTTGCCGTGGTGTTCGGCGTGATGCTCACCTGCATCCCGCTCTACCGCCGCGTGCAGGAGCGGCTGGACGGCGTGACCGACCGCGTGCGCGAAAATCTCGCGGGCGTGCGTGTGCTGCGCGCGTTTTTGAAGGAGGACGGGCAGGTCGCCGCGTTCTCCGATGACACGCAGCGGCTGTACGGGGCGCAGACGTTCGTCGGGCGCATTTCGGCGCTGCTGAACCCGCTGACGTATGTGATCGTGAACATCGCCATCGTCCTGCTCGTGCGCGGCGGCGCGCTGCGCGTGCAGAGCGGGAACTTGACGCAGGGGCAGCTCATCGCGCTCTATAATTACCTGTCGCAAATTCTCATCGAGCTCATCAAGCTCGCAAACCTCATCCTCACCATCACGCGCTCGCTTGCGTGCGCGCGGCGCATCCAGTCCGTGCTCTCGATCGAGCCGGAGATGCGCTACGGCGCGGCGGCAGCCAATCCGGCGCGCTTCGGCGAGATCGAATTTGACCACGTCAGCCTGCGCTATCCCGGCGCGGCGGGCGACGCGCTGGAGGACGTGAGCTTCCGCATCCAGCCCGGGCAGACGCTCGGCGTGATCGGCGGCACGGGCAGCGGCAAAACGACGCTGGCAAACCTCATCGCGCGCTTTTATGACCCGACGGCGGGCGAAGTCCTGCTCGGCGGGCGCGACGCGCGCGATTATGCGCAGGACGCGCTTCGCGGCGCGATCGGCGTTGTGCCGCAGAAGGCGGCGCTATTCTCCGGCACGCTGCGCGACAATCTCCGCTGGGGTGACGAAAACGCCACCGACGAGGCGCTGTATGCGGCGCTGGAGACGGCGCAGGCGCTGCCGTTCGTGCAGGAAAAGCCCGGCGGGCTGGATTTTGCGCTGGAGCAGGGCGGGCGCAATCTCTCCGGCGGGCAGAAGCAGCGGCTTTGCATTGCCCGCGCGCTGGCGGCGCACCCGCGCATTCTGATCTTGGACGACAGCGCCTCCGCGCTGGACTTTGCCACCGACGCGGCGCTGCGCAAAGCGCTGCGGCAGCTCCCGGACGGACAGACGACCGTCATCATCTCGCAGCGCACCGCCTCCATCCGCCATGCCGACTGCATCCTCGTGCTCGACGGCGGCAGGCTGGTCGGCGCGGGGCGGCATGATGAGCTGCTGGAAACCTGCCCTGTTTACCGCGAAATTCACGAATCCCAGTTCAAAAAGGAGGCGGCGCAATGAAAAGGACAGCCTCCAAGGGGACGCTCCGGCGCGTTCTGGCGCTGCTGCGGGGCAGCGGCTGGCAGCTCGCGCTGGCGCTCATTTTGTCGGCGGCGAACGTCGCGGGGACGCTGTATGTCCCCATCGCGGTCGGACGTGCCATCGACTGCGTCGTCGCCCCCGGGCAGGTGGAGCTTTCCGCAGCGGCGCGGGCGCTGGCGGGCGCGCTGGTCGCTGCCTGCGGCGCGGCGGCGCTGCAATGGTGCATCAGCGACCTGTTTAACCGCATGGCATTTTCCGCCGTGCGCGACGTGCGCCGTCAGGCATTTGCAAAGCTCCAGCGGCTGCCGCTGTCGTATCTGGACGCGCACCCGTCCGGCGATACGCTCAGCCGCATCATCGCCGACGCCGACCAGCTCTCGGACGGGCTGGTGCTCGGCTTTTCACAGTTCTTTACGGGCGCTTTGACCATTCTCTGCACGCTCGTCATCATGCTCCGCCTGAGCTGGCGCATCGCACTGGTGGTCGTGCTGCTCACGCCGCTGTCGCTGTTTGCGGCAAAATTCATCACCGGGCGGACGAAAACGCTCTTTACGGCGCAGTCGCGCCTGCGCGGGCAGCAGACGGCGTATCTGGAGGAGATGGTCGGCGAGCAGAAGCTCGTGCGCGCGTTTGGCATGGAGGCGCGCAGTGCAGCCCGTTTTGACGAGGAAAACGACCGTCTGCGGGACGCGTCGCTGCAAGCGACGTTCTTCTCCTCCCTCACGAACCCCGTTACACGCTTTGTAAACGCCATGGTCTACGCGGGCGTGGCGCTCGTGGGCGCACTGAGCGCCGCCGGCGGCGCGGTCACGGTGGGCACGCTCACGGTGTTTTTGAGCTATGCCAACCAGTATACGCGCCCGTTCAACGAAATTTCCGGCGTCATTGCCGAGCTTCAGAACGCGCTGGCGTGCGCCGCGCGGCTGTTTGAGCTGCTGGACGCGCCGGATGAAACGCCCAACGCCCCCGCTTCGCTTCCCACGCCCGTCTCCGGCGGCGTGCGGCTGCGGGATGTGTCGTTCTCGTATGTGCCGCAGCGCCCGCTCATCGAGCATCTGGGGCTGAACGTGCAGCCGGGGCAGCGCGTGGCGATCGTGGGACCCACCGGCTGCGGCAAAACGACGCTCATCAACCTCCTCATGCGCTTTTACGACGTAAGCGGAGGCGCGATCTATGTGGACGGGACGGATGTGTACAGCGTCTCGCGCAGGAGTCTGCGCGCGCAGTACGGCATGGTTTTGCAGGAGACGTGGCTCTCCGGCGGGACGGTACGCGAAAACCTCACCATGGGCGCGCCGGACGCGACCGATGAAGAACTTTTTGAGGCGGCGCGCGCGTGCTATGCAGACGACTTCATCCGCAAGCTGCCGCAGGGGTACGACACGCCGCTCTCCGGCGGGGTGAGCCTGTCGCAGGGGCAGCGGCAGCTGCTTTGCATCACGCGCGTGATGCTGGCAAAACCGCCCATGCTCATTCTGGACGAAGCCACCAGCTCCATCGACACGCGCACCGAGCGCAAGGTGCAGTCGGCATTCGCCGCGCTCATGCGGGGCAGGACGAGCTTCATCGTTGCCCACCGCCTGTCCACCATCCGCGAGGCGGACGTGATATTAGTCATGCGCGACGGGCACATCATCGAGCAGGGCAGGCACGAGCAGCTTCTCGAAAAAGGCGGCTTCTACGCCAAGCTCTACAACAGCCAGTTTGAACAATAAAAAATGTGCCTGCCAAGCGGCAGGCACATTTTTTATAACTCTAAAACCATGCTGACCCCAACGTCCCGCACCGGGAGCGTCTGCGCCATTTGGGCGCGGACGGCGAATGCCGTGCAGTGGCTGGGATAGAGTGCTGTGAGCGGGAGCGTCCGCAAAAATTCGACGGTTTTTTCCGCCTGCGCGCCCAGGCGCATGAGGTGCATCCCGCCGAGAAGCCCCCGCACCGGCACGCCTGGAAACAGCGCCTGCGCCTGCAAAACAATGTTGCACACGCCGCTGTGCGAGCAGCCGAGCAGCAGGAATAGACCCTCCGCCGTTTCGAGCGCCAGCGCGGAATCGTCCGGCAGAAGATCCCCCGTCCACTGCCCATCATCGTCTAACCGCACGCCGATGGGTGTGCGCGCCTCAAAATCCGTCCGGCGGGGGATACGCCCCAAAAACGTGACGTGCTCCGACAGGCGCACCGGCTCGTCTGAAAGCCGCACCTCCGCCCGCGCGCACGCAGCCTCCTGCGTCAGCGGCGAGCCGATCGAGAGCCCGGTGTCGCCGCGCCGGGGCGCAAATACACCGGGGCACGCCGTCAGGCGCACGCGTGTCTGCGGAAACGCCGCGAAATACGCCGCCAGCCCGCCCGTGTGGTCGTTGTGCCCGTGTGAGAGCACGATGTCCGTCACGCGCGACAGGTCGATGCCCATTGCCCGCGCGTTTTTGAGGAATACGTCGGAATAGCCCGTATCCAGCAAAATGCGTGCGTCGCCGTCCTCCAAAAGATAACTCACGGCGGGCTCGGCAAGGAAATAGCGGTCGATGATCGTGGCGTTATCGACCAGAACCGTCAGCTTCACAGCGCGTCCCTCGTGCCGTCCAGCAGCCGCAGCGCCATGTCGAGCAGGAACTGCACGCCGTATTTCAGGCAGTCCTCGTCGATCTTGAAGTGCGGGTTGTGGTGCGGCTGGTCGCTGCCGCAGGCGGCATTGCGCGTGCCCAGCTCCACAAAAAAGCCGGGGCGCTTGCCGTTCTCCAGAAAATACGGATAGTCCTCGCCCGGCATGAGCGGCGAGATATGCAGCACGCGCTCTGCGCCGAAACGCGATTCAATAAGCTGCTCGGCGAGCTTTGTCAGCCCCTCGTCGTTCATGACCGACGGATACCCGTCCTGCCACGAAAATTCGTAGCCCGCGCCCGCCGCCTGCGTGATGCCGCGCACGATGCGCTCCATCTCGGCGTGCAGGAACGCGCGCGCCTGCGGACCGAGGCAGCGGGTCGTGCCGGTGAGCGTCATGGTGTTGGGGATGATGTTGTAGGCGTTGCCGGCGCTTGCCTGACAGACGGAGACGACCGCCGGATCGACCGCCGCCATGCGCCGCGAGACGAGCGTTTGCAGCGCGAGGATGATCTGCGCGCCGGTCACGACCGGGTCGATGCACGTCTCCGGCAGGGCGCAGTGCCCGCCCTTGCCAAGGATCGTGATGTCAAAGCGGTCGGTATTTGCGGTGAGCGCTCCGGCGCGCACGCCGAAGTGCCCGCTGGGGAACGTTGTGGACAGGTGGATGCCCAGCACCGCGTCAAGACCCTCTGCCGCGCCCGCGCGCACCATCTCGATCGCGCCGCCGGGCGGCAGCTCCTCCGCGTGCTGGAACAGCAGACGCACCGTGCCGCAGAGCTCCGACCGCCGCGCGCACAGAAGCCGCGCCAGCGTCAGCGCGATGGCGGCGTGCGCGTCATGCCCGCAGGCGTGCATCACGCCGGGAGTTTTCGAGCGGTAGGGCAGGTCGTTGTCCTCCTGAATGGGCAGCGCGTCAATGTCGGCGCGCACGCCGAGCGTCGCGGCGCTTCCGGGCCTTGTGCCGTGGATCGTGGCGATCAGCCCCGTTTTGCACGGGCGGCTGAGCTCGTCCACGCCCATCTCGCGCAGCGCATTTTCCAAATATTCGGTCGTTTCAAATTCATGGAAGGAAAGCTCGGGGCGCTCGTGCAGACGGCGGCGACAGGCGATGAGCGCGTCCTCCTGACGCAATACATCCGGCTCAAACATAATGACCCTCCTGACGTAGAAAATTCTGCTTTCATGATACCAGCTTCGCGCCCGCAATGCAAGCGCTCCGCGCGTCAAAAAACACGCTTTTGACACGCTCGGAAAAGTATGGTATAATACCAGAATCAATTAGTTATTGGAATAATTATGCCGTTCTCAGCAAGTACACAAATGGAGGAATCAGTATGAAAAAGCAACTCGCGTTATGGCTGGCGCTTGTCCTGCTGGTATCCGTGCTGGCAGGCTGCTCCGGGAAAAGCACCGATACGGGCATCCCCGCCGCAGCGTTTTCCACCCAGTCTGTTCTGACGCTGCCGCTGAAGGCGGAGCTGAACAGCGGCGACTACCTGACCTACGGCGGTCACCAGTTTATCAGCAAGAAAAGCCTGTCCAAAATGGCAGAGCTGATCGTCAAAAACAATGAAAACGTCACGTCTGCGGAGTTCAAAAATGCTTACGGCGACTGCTGGCTCTTTTCCCGCGAGGTGACGGGCGGCGTGGATAGCTGGTGCTTGTATCAGCAAGACCCCGCCAATATCAAAAACTCCTATATTTTCTCCGGGATGCACCGGGAGCTGACGACGCAGGACGGCGCGATGGAGCTGCTGCTGCCGCTGCACCTGATCTCCGACAGCTATATCCGCGACAATATGGGAAATCGCCTGTCTCTTGACCATGCCTACGCCTGCGGTGTGCAGGATCAGGAATCGACCGTGCAGCAGCTTTTTGAGACGTTCTACCAGAACTCCGGCTTCTACACCCTCAGCCCGCTGGACGGCGGCTTTGCCCTCACGCCCAAGCAGGGGCTGCGCCTTCAGCTCAAGATCGCCTTTACGCAGCAGGACGGCGGCGATTATTTTACCATCAGCGACATCACCGAGCGCGCGCCCGAGCCGAGTGAAAACGTCACGGTCCGCTGGGTGATGAGCGCGGACTCCGAGGCGCAGACCGCGTCGCCGGACTCCGCCGACGCGCTTCAGATGAGCGGGCTGCTCATCGGCGCGGCGTATACCGACGGCGCGGCGGCGGTGGATTATCCGTACTCCATCGACGTGGACGGCGAGACGTATAACGCAAGACTTCTGTGGAACAGCACCGACTCCACATGGAGCGGCACGGTCTACCGCAGCGGCAAGACCGCCGCGCTGTCCACCAGTGAAGCCTCCGAGCTGGCGGCGCTGATGTATCAGATCGGCTTCTATGTGCCAGATGAGAGCGCGGCAGAGGCTGACCCCGAAAACGTCACGCCGATGTCCGCCTGCATGGCGACGACCACCGAGGTCAACGTCCGCCTTGCGCCGAATACCTCCGGCGCGATCGAAAAGACGCTTGCCAAGGACGACCCTGTCGCCGTGGTAGGCAAGCTCGACGGCTGGTATCAGGTCCTCTTCGGCGGTCACGTCGCGTATATGAGCGCCGACTACCTGAGAGCGGCATAATTCAATTCCAACAAATTGCCCCCGCCGCGATGCACCGCGGCGGGGGCGTGCGCATTTCTACAGACAGTCCTGCAAAACACAAACCAACGTGCGGGCATGGCGCTGTGAACCGTCCGCAAGGCAGGTGAGCGTTTCGGCGTGGGCGGGGGTTTGCTCCGCCAGCGCGCGGTATGTAGCGGCGTTTGCAAGCTGCCGCTCATACTGCCGCCGCAGACCCGCCGCAAGGCACGCGGGCGCGTCGGGCGAAACGGGCTCGCACGCCGCCCGCTGTCCGGTGGTCAGATAGTACAGCGCCGCCAGCGTGCGCGCCTCCTGCCGCGACCGCTCCGCCAGATGCAAAAGCGTCTGCCGCGCGCCGCCGCGCAGCCGCCGCGCAAGGCGGATATTCAGCGCTGCGTCGGCGCGGGCACGGCGCAAAAGCTCCTGAAGCTGCGCCTCAAACGACACGGTCGGCTCTTCCGCCGTCTCCTGCGCGGCAGGTGCGGTGCTCGTGCTCGGTGCAGCGCCCGCCGCCATGACGCGGCTCCAGACACGCTGCGCCTGCTGCGGGTCAATGGAATTTGTCATCATGATCCCTCCTTCCGCCCATCCTATGACGCAGTGTGCCCGTTTGCGCGCAGCGGGGATGTAAAAAATATGCTTTTTTGCGGGAAAACCTGTTGTAAATGGGATATGACTGTGTTAGAATAACGCTTCGTGAGATATTTCGGGCACAGAAAGGGGCTTTCGTATGACCCAGGATAAAATTCGGAACATCGCCATCATTGCGCACGTTGACCACGGCAAAACGACGCTGGTCGATGAGATGCTCAAGCAGGGCGGTGTGTACCGCGAAAATCAGGTCGTGGCGGACCGCGTGATGGACTCCGGCGATCTGGAGCGCGAGCGCGGCATCACCATTCTGGCGAAAAATACCGCCGTACATTATAAGGATTACAAGATCAACATCGTCGATACGCCGGGTCACGCCGATTTTTCCGGCGAGGTCGAGCGTATCCTCAAGATGGTGGACGGCGTTCTGCTGCTGGTGGACGCCGCCGAAGGTCCGATGCCGCAGACCCGCTTCGTGCTGCAAAAGGCGCTGGAGCTGGGGCATAAGGTCATCGTGGTCGTCAACAAGATCGACCGCCCGGACGCGCGCATCCATGAGGTCATGGACGAGGTGCTGGAGCTGCTGCTGGATCTCAACGCGACGGATGAGCAGTTCGACTCGCCCACGATCTTCTGCTCGGCGCGGCAGGGCACATCGTCCTACGGTCCTGACGAGCCGGGCAAGGACCTCGTGCCGCTGTTTGAGACCATCATCAACTATATCGACCCGCCGAAGGGCGACCGCGAGGGCGCGCTGCAGCTCCTCGTCTCGTCCATCGACTATAACGAGTTCGTCGGGCGCATCGGCATCGGGCGCGTGGAGCGCGGCGTCATCCGCCAGAATCAGGAGGTGCTCGTCACCGACTACCACGACCCCGAAAAAAAGCAGAAGGCAAAGATCGTTGCGCTCTATGAGTTCACGGGTCTGGGGCGCAGCCCCATCCAGGAGGCGGCGGCGGGCGAGATCGTCGCGTTCTCCGGCATTTCGGATATTACCATCGGGCGCACCATCTGCGCGCCGGATATGCCCGAACCGCTGCCGTTCGTGAAAATTTCCGATCCGACGATCGAAATGACGTTCTCCATCAACGATTCGCCGTTTGCCGGGCGCGAGGGCAAATATGTCACGTCCCGCAACCTGCGCGACCGTTTGCAGCGCGAGCTTCTCAAGGACGTGTCGCTGCACGTCACCGAGGTCGGCACGGACTCCTTCAACGTCGCCGGGCGCGGCGAGATGCACCTGTCCATCCTCATCGAGACGATGCGCCGCGAGGGCTATGAGTTCCAGGTGTCCACGCCGCACGTTCTGAATAAGGAGATCGACGGTAAGCTCTGCGAGCCGATCGAGCGCATGGTCGCCGACGTGCCGGAGGCGTCTGTCGGCGCGGTCATCGACAAAATTTCGCAGCGCAAGGGCGAGCTGGCGTCCATGACGCCGGTGGGCAGCCGGATGCGTCTGGAGTTCCTCGTGCCCACGCGCGGGCTGTTCGGCTACCGCAACGAGTTCCTCACCGACACGCGCGGCGAGGGTATCATGGCATCCACGCTCGATTCCTACGCACCCGTCAAGGGCGAGATCGAGCGCCGTCAGGTCGGCTCGCTCGTCGCGTTTGAGACCGGCGAGGCGTGCGCCTACGGTCTGGGCGGCGTGCAGGATCGCGGTACGCTCTTCATCGCCCCCGGCACGGAGGTCTACGCCGGCATGATCGTCGGTCAGTGCAACCGCAACGAGGATATGTCCGTGAACGTCTGCAAGCGCAAGCAGCTCACAAATATGCGCGCCGCCGGGTCGGACGACGCCATCCGCCTCGCCCCGCCGAAGGTCCTCTCGCTCGAGCAGTGCATGGAGTACCTCGCCGATGACGAGCTGCTGGAGGTCACGCCCAAGAGCCTGCGGATGCGCAAGCGGATCTTGGACCACTCCGCCAGAATGCGCGCGGTGATGAAAAATAAGGGCTAATACAAAACGCACGCTCTGAGCCTCAGAGCGTGCGTTTTCATAATGCAGGGGAGGGGTAGAGCCCCGCCCCTACGCAAATCTGATGGATTTTACGCGATCGCCGATGGTGCGGCGGCAATTTGTGCCTCTTTTCTTTTTGCGAAAAACGTTGTATACTGAAAAAAACGCCGGAAATGCACAGACCGGCAGAAGGAGCGGGCGTATGATCAATGTGGAGCTGTCGAATATCTGGAGCAGCGTGTCGCTGCCGGAGCTGCTGGGGCGCGAGAAGGCACTGTTTGACGCGCATCTGCGGCTGCGCGCCAACCGGGAGAATGAGCAGCCGTTCCTCGGCTGGCTGGGGCAGTCCGACGCGCTGACCGCGCGGACGCTGCACGCCGTGCGCAAGGCGGCGGAGCAGATCCGCGCCGCGGGCAGCATCTGCGTGGTAGTCGGCTCAGGCGGGGCGTGGCTCGCGGCGCAGGCGGCGCTCGGGCTGCTGCGCGCCTATTGCCCCGGCGCGGGCGATAGGCAGACGCGGCTGATCTTCGCCGGCAGCGACCTGTCGGCGCAGGCGTGGCTCGCACTGTGCAATCGCTTGGACGGCAAGGATTTCTGCCTGCACATCATCAGCCCACATGGCGACGAATTAGAGCCCGCCATCGCCTCACGCGCCATCCGCTGGATGATGGAGCGGCGCTACGGCGCGGACTCCAAACGGCGCATTTTCCTCTCCACGAATGCCGACAGCCCGCTCGCGGCGATGGCGCAGGACGGCGGCTATACGCTGCTGCCGCTGCCCACGGAGCGCGGCGGCGATTACAGCGCGCTCACCTCCGCCGTGCTGCTGCCGCTGGCGGTGGCGGGCTACGAGCCGCTGGATATGCTGGAGGGCGCGGCGGGTGCGTGGCGCGAGTACGACCTGCGCGCGTTTGAAAATCCCGTCTGGCTCTATGCCGGGGCGCGGCACGCGCTGGAGGCGCGCGGGCGGCAGTGCGAGGCGCTGTGTGCCTTTGATCCGGCGTTTTCCGGGCTTCTTCGCTGGTGGAAGCAGCTTTTGCTGCGGCGCACCTGTCAAGGCGGCGCGGGCTTGCTGCCGATGCCGATGGAGCTGCCGGGCGAGCAGGACGCGCTGGACGCCGCGATCGGCACGGGCAAACGCCCTGTGTTTGAAACGATGCTGCGCGTGAATGCGCCCGCGCCGCGCCGGATCAATGTGGAAATGGACTGGAAGGATTACGACGGTTTGGGGTATCTTAGCGGCAGGACGCTGGAGGAGGTCGAGCGCGCCGGGTTCGAGGCGCTGTGCGCCGCGCAGGCGGAGCGCGACGTGCCCATCGCCGTTCTGGAGCTGGAGCAGGTGGACGCATATCATCTGGGCGAGCTGTTTTATTTCTTTGAACTGAGCAGCGCGATCTGCGCGCTGGCGGACGGCGTCGATCCGTTCGCACCGGTCAGCTTCCCCGCGCGCGAGGACGCGGCGCGCGTGCTCGGCAAGACGGAAGAAGAAGCATAAATTGCACAATTCCGCTCTTGTCTTTTCGGGAAAAAGCTGATAGAATGGGCATGTAGATAAAACCTACGCGGCAAAAGGAGGAATGTCCCATGGTTCATATCATCACCGGGCTGCAAGGCTCCGGCAAAACAAAGCAATTGATCGACTCGGTCCACGAGGCGCTGAAAAACGAATCCGGCAGCATGGTCTGCATTGAAAAGGGTCACACGCTGCGGTTTGACCTGGACCACCGTGTCCGTCTGGTTGACGCGGGGGAATATATGCTCGGCAGCTATGTATTTCTCAAGGGCTTTATCAGCGGGCTGCACGCGGGCAACTTTGACATCACCCACATTTTTATTGACAACCTCTATAAGGTCTCGCACTGCGACGATCCCGCGCAGACGGAGACGTTCCTGAACTGGTGCGACCAGTTCGCGCAGGCGAACGGTGTGCACTTCACCATCACCATCCCGGGCGACCCCGATAACGCTCCGGGCTATATCGCAAAATTCCTGTAAAAATCAGAAATAACAGCGCGGCGGTGAAGAACCGCCGCGCTTTTTGCATAAAACCGCCCGGAACAAAGCATTCCGGGCGGAAATTTTTATGTACGGAATACGTCCACGAGGCTGGGGTAGAGCATCCCGTATTTCTTTTTGGTCAGCTCGTATTCCGGGTGCGGCTGCGGGTCGGTGCTGCCGGTGGTCTGGATGTGCGCCACCGCCGTAGGAAGGTCGGGGTACAGCCCGATGCCGACGCCTGCGGCTGCCGCCGCGCCCATAGATGTGGCGCTGTCGGAGAATGTGGACACCTCCAGAAGCCGCACCTGGCACAGATCGGCGATGATCTGCTTCCACACCGGCGATTTCGCGCCGCCGCCGATGATGCGCAGCGACTCGATCGGCTCACGTTCGCGGAACGCGGACAGGATCTGCGCCAGACCGCAGCCCGTGCCCTCCAGGACGGCGCGGGCGAAATGCTCGCGCTTGTGCATCGTGTTCATGCCGAAAAACACGCCGCGCGCCTTCGCGTCAAAGACCGGCGAGCGCTCGCCCTCCAGATACGGCAGGTAGATCAGCCCACCCGCGCCGGGGGCGACGGTCTCCGCCGCCGCGTCCATCGCGCGCGGAGAGTTATAGCCCAAAAGCTCCTGCGCCCACGAGATAGAGCGCCCCGCACACTGCATCGTGCCGAACACGTTGCAGCCGTGCCCGTCCATCGTGTACATATGGAACACACGGTGCTGCGGGTCGAGGAACGGCTTTTCCATCGGACCGGCGATCCATGCCGTCGTGCCGAGGCTGAGGTAGAAATGCCCCGGCTCGACCACGCCCGCGCCCACGTTGGCGCACGCGCCGTCGCCGCCGCCGACCGACACGGGAATGCCAGCGCGCAGTCCGAGGTGGTACGCCGCCTCCTCCGTCAGCCTGCCCGCGATCTCGCAGCCGGCGTGAATGGCGGGGAATTTTTCAAGGTCCATGCCGACGTTCTCAAACATTTCGCTGTCATACTGCCGCGTGTGCAGGTTCATGAGCATCGCGTGTGACGCGTCGGAGAGGTCGGTGGAGTCCATGTTGCCGGTCAAGCGGTAGACCAGATAATCCTTCACCTGCAAAAAGCGCTCCGTTTTGGCGTACAGCTCCGGCTCATGCTCCTTGACCCAGAGCACCTTGCACAGCGTGGACGACGGGCTGAGGACGTTGCCGGTGATATTGTAAAAATAGTCGCGCCCGTAACGCTCGCGCAGCCGGTTGGAGATCGCCAGCGCCCGCGTGTCAGCGTGGATCATCGCCGGGCGCAGCGCCTGACCGTCCTTGTCCATCGGCAGGCACGCGAGCATATGCCCGGAGATGCCGATGGCGTCCACGCGCTTGACATATTCAGGCGCAAGCTCGCGCAGCATGAGCATCGCGCGCACAGCGCTCATCCACCAGTCGTAGGCGTCCTGCTCACAGCCGCCGTCGGGATGGTGGTGCGTGGGATAGGTCGTGGTCACATTGCGGAGGATATTGAGCTGCTCGTCCACAAGCGAGGCCTTCAGCCCGCTCGTGCCAATGTCAAATGCCAGTAAGATCGTTTCCAAAATCAATCACCCGAAAAAAATTATATCAGACGCAGGGGCATATTTCCACCCCCCGGTTGTGGAAAAAGTATATATTTTGGGAAAGAGAGCCTCCCCTTGGTCACCAAGGGAAGCCCTTGCGCTGTGCAAACGTGGCAACAGCTCAGAACGTACAGTTCGTAGGGGTCGATGCCGCGCTCTCCCCGGCAGGACGCAATCGCAAAATTACACACGCCATCGGCGACCCCGCCCCTACGGCTCGGTTGGAGGTGCGGCAAATAGAACAGGCAGGGCAATGCCTCACCTGTGTGCTTTTATTTTACTTTCTTCATCTTCCGCCCAACGCCGAGCATTGCCGCCAGCATGAGCAGGGGGAACACGATCGCGCCGAGGATGCCCATTTGCAGGTCATCCCCGCAGCGTCCTGCGACGAGTCCGGCGAGCCCCGGACCGGTGGTGCAGCCGATGTCGCCGCCGAAGGCGAGCAGCGCAAACAGCGCCATGCCGCCCTGCGGCATCGCCTGCGCGGCAAGCCCCAGCGTCATCGGCCACGAGACCGACACCGCAAACCCGCACAGCGCACACCCGGCAAGGCTCAGCGCCGGGATGGGCGCGAGCGCGATGAGCAGATAGCTCAAAACACACAGAACGCCCGCGCCGGTCATCACGCGCAGCCGCGCGCTGTCGTCAAACCGCGCGCCGAGGATACGTCCCAGCCCCATAAATACGGAAAACAGGCACGGTCCTGCCAGATCGCCCACAGTTTTGCTCACGCCAAGCCCCGACTCCGCCAGGGTAGACGCCCACTGGCTGACCGCCAGCTCGGTCGCACCGCTGCTGACCATAATGACGAGCAGCAGCCAGAACAGCCCCGAGCGCAGCAGCAGCCGCATCTGCCCCACCGGGGCGCTCTCCCCGCCGAACGGCACGATGGGCGCGCCGAGGAACAAAAACGCGTTCAGAAACGGTATAACTGCCCAGATACGCGCCAGCCACCGCCAGTTTTCGATGCCCGCGAGGGCGAAAAACAGCGTGGAGCCGAGGATGACGAGCACCTGCCCCCATGCAAAGCACGAGTGCAGCAGGTTCATCATGGTATTCTTGCGCTTCGTGGGGCACGCTTCGATGATCGGACTGACGAGCACCTCGATCAGCCCCGCGCCGAGCGAGTAGACGATCGCCGAGATCATCAGCCCTGCGTAGGCGCTCGGCAGAATATCCGGCAAAACGGACATCAGCGCAAAGCCCACCGACACGAGCAGATGCGCCGCCACGATGCACGCGCGGCAGCCGAGCCTCGCCACCACCGGCGACGAGGTCAGGTCCACAAGGAGCTGCGTAAAAAACGTGACGGTGATCATCAGCGCGATCTGGTCGAGCGAGAGCGCAAATTCGCTGCGGAACTGGACATATAAAAGCGGCGCGAGCGTGCAGATCGCCGCCTGCGCGACATAGCCGATGAAGCAGGCGGTGATGGTACGCCGGTAGCTGCCGGTGTGAAGCTGCATGGTAAGATCCTCCTATTGCTGTGGGATGACACAGTGCGTTCGAGTATAGCAAAAATTTGCAGGATTTGCAAGTATGCCCGCGATTTTCCGGGTTTTGGCGGCGGGCGCGCCTTGTAAGCGGCGCAAAACTGTGATACGATACAAAAAACAGGAATTGGGAGAGCGCAGCATGGAAGCAAACGTGAAGGTATGGGTCAAAGCACCCTGTGAGGCGGCGGTGCGGGGCGAGCTGCTGGCGCGCTTCGGCGCGGCGTGCAGCTTTCGCTTTGCGGAGGATGAGGGCGCGTTCGCGCCCGAACAGGCGCAGGTCGTGATCGGCGAGCCGGACAGGGAAGAGCTTCTGGCGGCAGAAAACCTGCGCTGGGTGCAGCTCACCTGGGCGGGTGTGGACCGCTATGTCCCGATGCGGGATGCGCTGCGCGGCGCGGTGCTGACGAACGCCTCCGGCGCGTTCGGCGGGATCATCGCGGAATATGCCGTCGGCGCGATCATCGCGCTCTACCGCGGCTTTCCGCAGTATTGGGACAACCAGAAACGCCGCGTCTGGGCGCAGCAGGATCGCGCCCGCACGATCTTTGGCACGCACGCGCTGCTGCTGGGCACGGGCGACCTTGGGCGGAATCTCGCCCGGCGGCTGCGCGCCCTCGGCGCGGACGTGACCGGCGTGCGCCGCAGCGCCGGGACAGCTCTGGCTGACTTTGACCGCGTGTGCAGCCTATCGGAGCTGGACGAACTGCTTCCGCAGGCGGACATCGTGGTCGGCTGCCTGCCGGATACGCCGGAAACGCGGGGGCTTCTGACCTGCGCGCGCCTGCGCGCCATGAAGCCGGACGCGGTGTTCGTGAATGTGGGCAGAGGCAGCCTTGTGGCGACGGAGGATCTGGTCAGCGTGCTGCAAAGCGGGCATCTGCTCGGCGCGGCGCTCGACGTTCTGGACGAAGAGCCGCTGCCCGAAAACAGCCCGCTCTGGGCGCTGGAAAACGTCATCCTCACGCCGCACATCGCCGGGCCGAGCTTCGGCGGCAACCGCGATGTGCAGGACGCCATCTGGGGCATCTGCATGGAAAATCTTGCGCGTTATCTGCGCGGCGAGCGCCTGAAGAACGTTGTAGACCTCGCAAAAGGGTACTGAGAAGTCATGATATTCAAAATAGAATCACGCTGCGGGGAAAATTTGCGCGCGGTTCGTTGAAATTTACAAAAAAATATTGTATACTGATTAAAAATTTTGAGATTTTGTCAGACGGAACTTGCGGTGGCGGTGCACGCCGAGAACAGCTTGCTGTGACGCAGGTAGCATCCGTATCTGCGGATGCTTGCGTCAGTTGACAAGGGCACACGCGGTTTTTCGCGGGGCAAAACGCCGCCTGGCTGCGTTATCCTCGTTGGTGGGCGTCAGCCCACCCGCCTCGTCTGCCTTGCCAGCCGCCGTTTATCCTCCGCGAAAAACTCCGAAGGACTTGCCGGCACGGCTGGGGCGTTGCCTGCAAGGCAGAGGACGCAGGCTTGCTGGCGCAAGTCAAGGACGATAACGCCGCAGGCTGCGTTCCAGCCGCGCCCGCAAGCGTGTGTGCCCTTGTCAGCTGACGCTTCCGAGAAAGGATGTTTTCTATGGCGGTTTTCTTTGTGAACGGGCAGGAGGTCTGCCCCGAAAGGAACATGAAGCTACTGCGCTATCTGCGCGACGTGCTGCATCTGACGAGCGTCAAAGACGGCTGCTCGGAGGGCGCGTGCGGCGCTTGTACCGTCATTATTGACGGCTACACCGTCCGCGCCTGTACGCCCGATACGGATTCTCTCGATGGGCGGCACGTTATCACCGTGGAGGGTCTCTCCGACTGGGAAAAGGAGCTGTATACCTACTGCTACGGCGAAGCCGGCGCGGTGCAGTGCGGCTTCTGCATCCCGGGCATGGTGCTGTGCACCAAGGCGCTGCTGGACAAGAACCCCGACCCCACGGAGGCGGATATTAAAAACGCCCTGCGCAACAACTACTGCCGCTGCACGGGCTATGTCAAAATTTTCGCCGCCGTGCGTCTGGCGGCAAAGTATAAAAAGCTCGGCAGCGTGCCGCAGCCGTCCGAAACCGACTGGAAGCTCGGCTCGAGCGTCCACCGTCTGGACGTGGAGGAAAAGGTGCTGGGCTACGGCAAATACCCCGACGATTGGTATGTCCCCGGCATGACCTACGGCGGCGCGGTGCGCGCCAAATACGCCCGTGCGCGCGTGCTGTCCATCGACACCAGCCGCGCAAAGGCGCTGCCCGGCGTGCTCGCTGTGCTCACGGCGGAGGACATCCCGCCCGAGGGGCAGAACAAGGTCGGGCATCTCAAAAAGGATCAGTATACGCTCATTCCCGTCGGCGGGCTGGTGCACTACCTCGGCGACGCGGTCGCGCTCGTCGTTGCGCAGGATGAAGCCACGCTCGAACAGGCGAAAAAACTCGTACAGGTCGAATATGAGCCTCTGCCCGTCATCCACACGCCCGAGCAGGCGCGCGACAGCGCGGAGCGCGTCTATGACGAGGAGGAAAACAACGTTCAGGCGTACAGGCACGTCTCCCGCGGCGACGCCGCCGGGGCGATCGCAAAGTCCAAATACGTCATCTCCCGCCACTTTGAAACGCCGTGGACGGAGCACGCCTTCTTAGAGCCGGAGTGCTGCGTCGCGTATAAAGACAAGGACGGCGACGTGATGCTCCTCACGACCGACCAGTCCTCGCATACGACGCTGCATGAATGCTCGCTGCTGCTCGGCAGCCACAAGGTGAAGGTCGAGAACCAGCTTGTCGGCGGCGGCTTCGGCGGCAAGGAGGATATGTCGGTGCAGCACCACGCGGCGCTCATTACATACGTCACGGGTCTGCCCGTTAAAGTGAAGCTCAGCCGCTCGGAATCGCTGCTCGTGCACCCCAAGCGCCACCCGTTCTGGATGGATTTTACGCTCGGCTGTGACGAAAACGGCATCATTCAGGGCGTGAAGGCGTCCGTCTACTCCGATACCGGCGCGTTCGCGTCGCTCGGCGGTCCGGTTCTGGAGCGCGCGTGTACGCACGCGGCAGGTCCGTATGCCTACGAAAATTTTGAAATTGAAGGCACTGCCTACTATACCAATAACCCGCCCGCGGGCGCGTTCCGCGGCTTTGGCGTCACGCAGACGTGCTTTGCCATGGAGAGCCTGCTCAATGAGATGGCGGACAAGGTCGGCATTTCACCGTGGGAGATCCGCTGGCGCAACGCCATCCGACCCGGCGGCGTGCTGCCGAACGGGCAGATCGTCGGCGCGGAAACGGGTCTTGTTGAAACTCTGGAGGCGGTAAAGGCGGAATATGACGCCGCCGTCGCCGCCGGAAAGCCCGTGGGACTTGCCTGCGCGATGAAAAACGCGGGCGTCGGCGTCGGTATCCCCGACTGGGGGCGCTGCAAGCTGATCGTACAGGACGATGAAAAGCTCCACATCTACGCCGGTGCGAGCTGCATCGGGCAGGGCGTGGGCACGGTGCTGGTGCAGATGATCGTCACCAATACGCCGCTGCGCCGCGACCAGATCGTCTATGAGCGCTCCAACACCTGGATCGCGCCCGACTCCGGCGATACCTCCGGCTCACGCCAGACGCTCATCACGGGCGAGGCGTGCCGCCGCGCGTGCGAAAAATTCTGCGAAGCGTATCACGGTGATATGCAGGCGCTCATCGGGCAGGAGTTCTACGGCGAATACCTCGCCAAGACCGACAAGCTCGGTGCGGACGTGCCGAACCCTGTTTCGCACGTCGCCTACGGCTACGCAACGCAGATGTGCATCCTGGACCCCAAGACCCGCAGGATCGAAAAAATAGTCGCCGCGCACGACGTGGGCAAGGCGGTCAATCCCCGCTCGTGCGAGGGGCAGATCGAGGGCGGCGTCGTGATGAGCATGGGCTTTGCCCTGCGCGAGCAGTATCCCATCGACGAAGCTTGCAAGCCCATCGACAAATACGGCAAGCTCGGACTCTTCCGCGCGCATGAAGTTCCTGACATCGAAGCCATCGTCATCGACAAGCCCGGTCTTGACAAAGCCTGCGGCGCGATCGGCATCGGCGAGATCACGTCCATCCCCACCGCGCCCGCCATCGCGGACGCCTACTTCCGGCTGGACGGCGAGCGGCGCGAGCGCCTGCCGCTTGCGCATACACCGTATGAAAGGAAGGACTGAGCCATGGCAGTGAAAAGACCCGGCAAAAAAGCCGCTTATGTCGCCTGCAACGGCGGCTGCCGCGCCACGGCGGACTGTCAATACGGCTGCGTCGGCTGCGGGGTGTGCGTGAGCGTGTGCCCGTTCGAGGCGATCGAAATGAACGCCCTCGGCGTCGCCGAAGTGATCGAGGACAAATGCCTCGGCTGCGGCAGATGTGTGCGCGAGTGCCCGCGTGGGGTCATCCGCCTGCATGAGTGCCTGAACCCCATCCTCGTGCGCTGCGCGAACGAGAACACCGGCAAGGAAGCGCGCGCGATGTGCTCCGTGAGCTGCATCGGCTGCGGTGTCTGCGAAAGGGCGTGCCCCTCCGGCGCGATCTGCGTGGAAAATAACCTCGCCCGGCTGGACGACAGCCTGTGCCTGTCCTGCGGGCAGTGCCTTGTGAAATGCCCGCGCGGTGTCATCACCGATCAGCGGGGCATCCTGCATAAATAAAAATCTTCGGCTGCATGACGATCTTCATGCAGCCGAACTTGCAAACGTGGTGTTTTTATGACGAGTTTTCTCAAAAAATATGTTCAAAAGCGCGGAAAGCCCGGTGACCTTGCCGTGCGCACCGCCTGCGGGCGGCTGTCCGGCTGGGTCGGGATCGTCTGCAACGTTCTGCTCTGCGCGGCAAAGCTCACCGTCGGCACACTCAGCGGCAGCGTGTCCATCACTGCCGACGCCATTAACAACCTCTCGGACGCGGCAGGCTCGGTCGTGACGCTCATCGGCTTTCAGATGGCGTCCAAGCCCGCCGACCGCGAGCATCCCTACGGGCATGACCGCATGGAATACATCAGCGGACTGGTCGTGGCGGCGCTGATCCTGCTCATCGGCGCGGAGCTGGTCAAATCGTCCGTGCAGAAGATCCTGCACCCCGAGGCGGTGGAGTTTTCGGGCGCGATGGTCATCGTTCTGCTCACGTCCATCGCCGTCAAGCTCTTACTGGCGCTTTTTAACCGCGACCTTGGGCGCATCATCGGCTCGTCCGCGCTGCAAGCGACGGCGGCGGACAGCCGCAACGATGTGCTCGCTACGGCGGCGGTGCTCGCCTCGTGCCTTGTCGGGCATTTTACGAGCCTCATGCCGGATGGCTGGATCGGACTTGCTGTGGCGCTGTTTATCCTCTGGTCGGGCGTGCAGATCGCGCGCGATACCATTGATCCGCTGCTCGGTGCAGCGCCGGACGCGCAGCTCGTGCGGCAGCTCGCACAGAGAATCACGGCGCACCCGGACGTGCTTGGCATCCACGATCTGATGGTGCACGATTACGGACCGGGCAAACGCTTTGCCAGCGTCCATGTGGAGATGGACGCGCACACGGACGTCCTGCACGCGCACGAGGTCATCGACGGCATCGAGCGCACCGTCAAAAAGGAGCTGAACATTGACCTCGTCATCCACTATGACCCCGTGGTGACGGATGACGCGGAGCTCAGCTCGCTGCGCGAGCGCATCGAGCAGGCGATCAGCCGCTTCGATCCGCGCCTGAGCGTGCACGATTTCCGCATGGTGCGCGGCAAGCAGCATACGAACGTTATTTTTGATATGGTCGTCCCCGAGGACCTGCAGGGCGAGACTGCCAACCTCCGCCGTCTGGTCAACGAAACGCTCCATCAGAGCGGCGATCAATACTTTGCCGTCATCACCTTCGACTGCGAAGCCTTCAACGAGCTGCCCAAGCGCTAAAAAGCTCCCGTGCCGATAACGACACGGGAGTTCTTTATACCTGTTCGTCCGGCTCGGGATCGGGGAAGTAGGTGAGCATATGGGGGTTATTTTCGATGCTGTCGGGGTCGATGCCCTTGATGGCGCACCATTTGAAAAATGCGGTGCTCAAAAACTCGTTCACGCCCTGCATGGCTTCGCTGAGCATGAGGGAGTCGTCCGCGACAAACAATACTGTCTGCACACCGCTGCGCGTGGTGACGGAGCGCTGCCCCCTGATCTGGTCGTAGGTAAAGCGCGTGCGCTTGTGTCGCAGGTCACGGTACTCGAACGCGGTATCGTCATAGCGGATGGAGAACGAAAAGAAATAGTACAGCAGCAAAATGCCCATGGCAAAGATCACGCCGCAGCCGACGCGCAGCAGCTTCTCATCCTTCGGCAGCCAGAACAGGATCGCCACGACCGGGAACAGCAGCAGGATCATGCCGAATAGAAAGCTGCGGCGCGGCATCCGCACGAACTTCACGCCCTTGCCCAGCCCAGATTTGGGGCGCAGCGCCTTGAGGAGCGTATCGACGAGGAAGCACAGCAGAAACACGACCGCGCAGATGATGATAATGGGAAGCAGCGTTTTCATTCGGCAAGGTCCTCCGTATCCTGAGAGAGTACAAAATCGACCGGGATGTCGTGCGCGTCGGTGTCCAGATGCCGGAGCATCTGAAAGCCGTAGCACAGCGCCAGCGTGGGGTGCTGACTGTGCGCGGCGAGGTACTTATCATAGAATCCGCCGCCGTAGCCGCAGCGGTGCCCCGCCGGATCAAAGGCGATGCCGGGCATGAGCACCAGCGCCGTCTCGTCGTCCGCCGCGGGCTCGTCCGCGATGGGCTCAGGGATGTTATATGCGCCGGGGGCGATGGCGGTCAGGTCGTCGAGCCACAAAAATTTCATCTCGTCGCCAAATACCTTCGGCACGGCGACGCGCTTGCCGTCGCGCTGCGCCTGCTCCAAGATCGGCAGTGTGCGCACCTCCTGATTATACGACAGGTAGCCGTAGATCGATCGCGCGGCGCGGTATGCCGGATGCGCAAAGAGCTGCTGCGCCAAAAGCGCGCTGGCGCGCTCGATCTGCCGCGCGCTCAGGGCGCGTTTTTTCTCCCGCATCTGCGCGCGGAGCGCTTTTTTATCCATAAGACCGCCTCCCGACCGATACTCCACCTTATTCTACAAAACAAATCCCGCCCCGTCAATGCAAAAAGCAGGGTTTGACGATAGGGGAAAAATCGGGTAGAATAGAAAAGATAAAAGGTAGGGAGCGAAACGTATGCTGGAAAAACTGCGGCTTGTGGAGGAGCGCTATCTGGAGATGGAGGCGCGCGCGGCGCAGCCGGATCTTTATGCCGATGCGAAGGCGGCGGCAAAGCTGCTGCGCGAGCAGAAGCAGCTTGAGCCGATCATGCAGGCGTACCGCGCGTATCTCAAAACGCAGCAGGAGCTGGACGACGTGCGCTCGATGCTCTCCGGCGAGACGGACGAGGAGCTGCGCGAGCTGTGTCAGGAGGAGCTGCGGCAGGCAAAACGGCGTCTTGCCGAGCTGGAGCAGGAGCTGAAGGTGCTGCTGCTGCCGCGCGATGCGAATGACGATAAAAACGTCATCATGGAGATCCGCGGCGGCGTGGGCGGCGAGGAGAGCGCGCTGTTTGCGCACAGCCTGTTCCGTATGTACAGTATGTACGCCGACGCGCGCGGCTGGCGCGTGGAGCTGCTCAACTACAACGAAACGGAGCTGGGCGGCATCAAGGAAGCCGATTTTATGATCTGCGGCGCGGGCGCGTGGTCGCGGCTGAAATTTGAGTCCGGCGTACACCGCGTGCAGCGCGTGCCGGAGACGGAATCCGGCGGGCGCGTGCATACGTCCACGGCGACGGTGGCGGTGCTGCCGGAGATGGAGCAGGCGGAGGTCGATCTGCGCCCGGAGGACATCGAGATGCAGGTCTACCGTTCGTCCGGCGCGGGTGGGCAGCACATCAACAAGACCTCGTCCGCCGTGCGCCTCATCCACAAGCCCACGGGCATCGTGGCGGCGTGTCAGGAGGAGCGCTCGCAGGTGCAGAACCGCGAAAAATGTATGCAGATGCTCGCCAGCAAGCTCTACGAGCTGGAGCAGCAGCGCATCGACTCCACCGTGACGAACGAGCGCCGCAGTCAGGTCGGTACGGGAATGCGCAACGAGCGCATCCGCACCTATAACTTCCCACAGGGGCGTGTGACCGATCACCGCATCGGGCTGACGCTCTATAAGCTCGGCAGCATTCTGGACGGCGACCTCGACGAGCTCATCGACGCGCTCGTGACCGCTGACCAGGCGGAGAAATTACAGAAATCTGAAGAGTAAAGAAGGAAAACGGTTTGAAAACCAGAGTTTTTACCGAGAATACCGCTGAGAATATCGAGGCGGCCGCCGCGATCATCCGCGCGGGCGGGCTGCTGGGCATCCCCACGGAGACAGTCTACGGGCTTGGCGCGAACGCGCTGAACGAGGAAGCGGTGCTGCATATTTTTGAGGCGAAGGGGCGTCCACAGGATAATCCCCTCATCATCCACGTCCCGGACGAGACGTGGCTGGAGCGCTACTGCCACGACGTGCCGGATACTGCCTACGCCCTCGCCGCCGCATTCTGGCCCGGCCCGCTCACCATGATCCTGCCGCGCAAGCCCATCGTGCCGCTGCGCACGACGGGGGGGCTTGAAACGGTGGGCGTGCGCTGCCCGAATCACCCGGTGACGCTTGCCATCATCGCGGCGGCGGGCGTGCCCGTCGCCGCGCCGTCCGGCAATCTCTCCGGCAGACCCAGCCCCACGTCGGCAGCCGATATGCTGGAGGATATGGACGGGCGCATCGACGCGATCTTTGACGGCGGACCGTCCGGCGTGGGCGTGGAGTCGTCCGTCCTTGACCTCACGGTCACGCCGCCGCGCCTGCTGCGCGCGGGCGGGCTGCCGCTGGAGGCGCTGCAAAGCATCCTCGGCGAGGTCATCGTGGACAAGTGCATCACCGAGCCGGTCGCCCCCGGCGAAAAGCCGAAGGCGCCCGGCATGAAATACCGCCACTACGCGCCCAAGGCGCCCGTGACCGTCATCTGCGGCGGCGCGGCGGCGAGCGCGGCGTACATCCGCGCACACGCGCAGGCAGGCGACGGCGTGATCTGCTTTTCGGAGTTTGCCGCCGGCTTTCCCGATCAGTGCGTGCATGACCTTGGGTCGGTCGATAACAAGCTGGCGCAGGCGCAGCGGGTGTTTGACGCTCTGCGCACGTTTGACGCAACGAACGTGACGCACATTTTTGCGCAGTGCCCGGATGAGGCGGGGCTGGGGCTGGCGGTGGCGAACCGGCTGAAAAAGGCCGCCGGCTTCGACGTGGTGACGGTATGAGCCTGCTCGTTATCGGCATCACCGGCGGCAGCGGCGCGGGTAAGACGACGATGCTCCGCTGCGTGCGTGCGCGCGGCGGCGTGTGCATCGACTGCGACGCGCTCTATCACGAGCTGACCCGAACAGACGCTGCGCTGCGCGCAGAGCTGGAGGACGCATTTGGCAAGGTTTTTCTGCCGGGCGGCGACCTTGATCGGGCGCGGCTGGGGCAGCTCGTGTTTTCAAGCGCCGCGCAGCGCGCGCGGCTCGACGAGATCACCGCCCGCCATGTGGGAAACGCAGTCAGGTCACGCCTTGCGCAGGCGGAGGAGAGCGGCGCGGCGCTTGCCGCGATCGACGCCATCAACCTCATCCAGAGCGGGCTGGGCGCACTGTGCCGCGTGACAGTCGGCGTGCTCGCGCCGGAAAAAACGCGCCTTGCGCGCATTCTCGCGCGGGACGGCGTGCCGCGCGAGCGGGCGCTCGCGCGGCTTCATGCGCAAGCGCCGGACGAATTTTATCGCAAACACTGCGATCATCTTCTCATCAACAACGCGGAGGCGCCCGCGCAGTTTGCGCTGCAAGCGGACGCACTGCTCAATCAAATCATAAAGGATGGTTCAGCTATGACAAAAGAACAGAAGGAAAAGCTGCTCTACGCGCCCAAGCACGGCTACGCGCGTCTGAGCGAATCCGAAAAGCAGGACATGGAGCGCTACTGCGCGGACTACCGCACGTTCCTCGACCGCTCCAAGACCGAGCGCGCCTGCGTCAAGACCGCCATCGCGCTGGCACAGGCGCGCGGCTTCGTGCCCTATGTGCCCGGAATGCCCCTCAAGGCGGGCGATAAGGTCTACTGCAACAATCGCGACAAGGGCATTATGCTCGCCGTGATCGGCAGGCTGCCGCTGGATCAGGGCGCGAACATCGGCGCGGCGCACACCGACGCGCCCCGGCTTGACCTCAAGCCGAATCCTCTCTATGAGGAAAACGCCATGGCGTACCTTAAAACGCACCACTACGGCGGCATCCGCAAGTATCAGTGGGTCACCGTCCCGCTGGAGCTGCACGGCGTGGTCGTGCTGGCGGACGGCAGCCGCGTGGATGTGAACATCGGCGCGGACGCGGGCGACCCGCAGTTCATCATCAACGACCTGCTGCCGCATCTGGGGCGCGAGCAGGGCAAAAAGCCGCTGGATGAGGCCATCCAGTCAGAGTCCCTCAACATCCTCATCGGGAGCTGGCCCGAGGATGGTGAGGACGGCAGCGACGCCGTGAAGCTGGCGATCCTGCGCCTGCTGAACGAAAAATACGGCATGACGGAGGAGGATTTCATCTCCGCAGAGCTGGAGGCCGTCCCCGCCGCAAACGCGCGCGAGCTGGGGCTGGACCGCAGCCTCATCGGTGCGTATGGGCATGACGACCGCGTGTGCGCCTATGCGGAGCTGGCAGCCATTCTGGAGCTGGACACGCCGAACAAGACCGCCGTGTGCATCTTTGCCGACAAGGAAGAGATCGGCTCGGAGGGCGTTTCGGGAATGCAGTCCGAGGCATTTGACCTGTTTATGGAGCAGCTCTGCCGCACACAGAGCGTGGCGCTGCGCGACTGCTTTGCCAAGTCCTTCTGCCTGTCCGCCGACGTGACGGCGGCGTATGACCCGAACTTCCCGGATGTCTACGAGCGCCGCAACAGTGCGTATATCAACTACGGCATCGGTCTGTGCAAGTATACCGGCAGCGGCGGCAAATCCGGCGCGTCGGACGCGTCGGCGGAGGTCGTGGGCTGGCTGCGCAAGCTCCTGAACGACAACGGCGTGCACTGGCAGATGGCAGAGCTCGGCCGCACCGGCGCGGGCGGCGGCGGTACGGTCGCCAAATACATGGCAAACCGCAACATCGACACGCTGGACGCCGGCGTCCCGGTCCTCTCGATGCACGCGCCGTACGAAACGGTCGCCAAGCTCGACTGCTACATGACCTATCGCTGCATGAAGGCGATTTTTGAATCGTAATACTAGAATCTGTTAAAAAGCTTGAAGAGCTTTTTATAGCGCCAACGGCGCGTCAGATTCTGCATGAGACGGCGCAGCGTGCATTCGCACGATGCGAGTGTGCGTAGCACACGGGATTCTTGATTAAATATTTTAAT